>NZ_JBJGZA010000006.1:0-195928 GCF_054050255.1 Geodermatophilus sp. SYSU D00700
GGTGCTGCAGCCCGACGGGAACCTGGTGGTGTACGCCTCCGACGGGCGCGCGGTGTGGAACGCCCGCACCCAGGGCAGTCCCGGCGCTCAGCTGCGGATGCAGGACGACGGCAACCTGGTGCTGTACCGAGTGGATGGATCACCGGCCTGGTGGACCGGCCGGGACGCCTTCGACGTGCTGCGCGCCGGGGACCGGATGGCGGGTGGGCAGTCGCTGCGCTCGCCGTCGGGGGAGTACCGGGTGGTGGCCCAGCCCGACGGCAACCTGGTGGTGTACGCCTCCGACGGGCGGGTGCTGTGGCACGCGCACACCCACGGCAGCCCCGGTGCGCGGACGGTGCTGCAGCCCGACGGGAACCTGGTGGTGTACGCCTCCGACGGGCGCGCGGTGTGGAACGCCCGCACCCAGGGCAGTCCCGGCGCTCAGCTGCGGATGCAGGACGACGGCAACCTGGTGCTGTACGCGACCGGCGGCCGGGCCCTGTGGTCGTCCCGTTACGGCCGCTCCTACTGACCGACCGGGCCCCTAGGCCGTCAGGCCATGGCCGGAGGCGCGTGGCCGGGTGTGCCTGCCCGGTCCCGGGTGCTACGCGGCGTCGACGATCGTGCAGATGGCCGCACCGCTGGTGACGGTGGCGCCGACCTCGGCGGACAGGCCGCTGACCGTGCCGGCCCTGTGCGCGGTGATCGGCTGCTCCATCTTCATCGCCTCGAGGACGACGACCAGGTCGCCCTCGGCGACGGTGTCCCCGTCGGCGACGGCGACCTTGACGATCGTGCCCTGCATGGGCGAGGTGAGGCTGTCGCCGGAGGCGGCCGACCCGCCGTGACCCGAGCCCCGCTTGCGCGGCCGGGGCCCGGCACCGGCCGGGGCCGGCCCGCCGCCGGCCGCCAGGCTGGCGGGCAGCGACACCTCGAGGCGCCGGCCGCCGACCTCGACGACGACGGTCTGCCTCGGCGCCTCCTCGTCGGCCTCGGCCGGCGCGGCGCTGTAGGGCGGGACCTGGTTGTCCCACTCGGTCTCGATCCACCGGGTGTGCACCGTGAACGGCTCGCTGGTGAACGCCTCGTCGCGGACCACCGCCCGGTGGAACGGGATCACCGTCGGCATGCCCTCGACGACGAGCTCGTCGAGCGCACGGCGGGCGCGCTGCAGCGCCTCCGCGCGGGTGGCCCCGGTGACGATCAGCTTGGCCAGCATCGAGTCGAACGCGCCTGCCACCTCGCCGCCGGTCTCGACGCCGGAGTCCCAGCGGACACCGGGGCCCTGCGGGATCTCCAGCCGGGTGACCGGGCCGGGGGCGGGCATGAAGTTGCGCCCGGCGTCCTCGGCGTTGATCCGGAACTCGATGCTGTGCCCGCGGGGGGCGGGGTCCTCGGTGATCGACAGCGGCAGGCCCTCGGCGATGCGGAACTGCTGGCGGACCAGGTCGATGCCGCTGGTCTCCTCGCTGACCGGGTGCTCCACCTGCAGGCGGGTGTTGACCTCGAGGAAGGAGATCGAACCGTCGGTGCCGACGAGGTACTCCACCGTGCCGGCGCCGTGGTACCCGGCCTCCCGGCAGATGGCCTTGGCCGACTCGTGGATGCGGGCGCGCTGCTCGTCGGTGAGGAACGGCGCCGGGGCCTCCTCGACCAGCTTCTGGTTGCGCCGCTGCAGCGAGCAGTCGCGGGAGCCGACCACGACGACGTTGCCGTGGGTGTCGGCCAGCACCTGCGCCTCGACGTGCCGCGGCTTGTCGAGGAAGCGCTCGACGAAGCACTCGCCGCGGCCGAAGGCGGCCACCGCCTCGCGGACGGCGGAGTCGAACAGGTGGGGGATCTCCTCCTCGGTGCGGGCGACCTTCAGGCCGCGCCCGCCACCTCCGAAGGCGGCCTTGATGGCCACCGGCAGGCCGTGCTCCCGGGCGAAGGCGACCACCTCGTCGGCGCCGGCGACCGGGTCCTTCGTGCCGGGTACGAGCGGCGCGCCGGCCTTCGTGGCGATGTGCCGGGCGGCGACCTTGTCGCCGAGGGCGACGATCGACTCGGGGGAGGGGCCGATCCAGGTCAGCCCGGCGTCGATGACGGCCTGCGCGAAGTCCGCGTTCTCCGACAGGAAGCCGTAGCCGGGGTGCACCGCGTCGGCGCCCGAGCGCTTGGCGGCGTCGAGGATCTTGTCGATCACCAGGTAGGAGTCGCCCGGCGTCGTCCCGCCGAGGGCGAAGGCCTCGTCGGCGGCGCGCACGTGGAGGGCGTCCCGGTCGGTCTCGGCGTACACCGCGACGCTGGTCAGCCCGGCGTCCCGGCAGGCGCGGGCCACGCGGACGGCGATCTCGCCGCGGTTGGCGATCAGGACCTTCTGCACCGGGCTGCTCCCTCGTTGGTGGACCGGTCGGACTGTAGCCAGTGCGACGCCGACGTCCGGCGGTGCCCTCGCCTTCGGGACCCGCTCCGGCGGGCGCACGCGGCGTCGGTCCTCGCATAGCATCCGCGGATGCTGGTCGTGCATCGTCTGCTCCTCACCCGCATGCCGGCGCTCTACTTCCACCTGCGCAACGTCGGCCGCAAGGTCACCGGGACGCGGCGCCGTCAGCGTCGCCTGTTCGCCGAGCTCGTCCGCCCCGGGGACCTGGTGTTCGACGTCGGGGCCAACATCGGCGAGTTCACGGCCGCCTTCCGCGACCTGGGGACCCGGGTCGTGGCGGTCGAGCCCCAGCCCCGCCTGAGCGCGCACCTGCGCGCCCGCTTCCGCGCCGACCCGTTGGTGACCGTGGTGGGGACGGCGGTGTCCGACCACGCGGGCGAGGCGACGCTGTACTGCACGACCGCGGACGCGCTGGCCACCCTGGAGGAGACGCGTGCCACAGGCGGGGCCACCGGTGCCGGCGCCGAGCTGGAGTGGAACGGCAGGATCACCGTCCCGCTGCGGACGCTGGACTCGCTCGTGGCCGAGCACGGGAGCCCGGTGCTCGTCAAGATCGACGTCGAGGGTCACGAGTCCGGCGTGGTACGGGGCCTGACCACGGCCCGACCGTCGGTCTTCTTCGAGGTCAACCGGCCCGGTGTCCACGAGGTGGTCGACACGCTGGCAGCGCGTGGCTACACCGACTTCTTCGTCCGGGAGGCCGAACGGTCCGACTGGGTATCCCGGCACCCGATGTCAGCGGCGCGGGTGGCCGCCTACCTGGCCGGGTCCGTGGCGGACTGCGACTGCTTGGCGGTGTCCCCGGATCCGCGGTCGGCGGTCGCCCGTCGGCCGGCCGTGCCGCCGGACGGTGACTGAGACGACCTACCGCCGCCAGAGGTCGGTGATCGTCAGCCCGCGGCGGCGCAGCTGCTCGCGCAGCGCGGCCAGCGACAGGCCGACGACCGACGCCGGGTCCCCCTCGACCCGGCGGACGAACGGCGCGCCGAGCCCGTCGAGGGTGAAGGCGCCGGCGACCGCGAGCGGCTCCCCGGTGGCCAGGTAGGCCTCGATCTCCTCCGCCGTCGGGGTGGCGAAGTGCACGACGGTCGAGGTGACGACGACGTCGCGGCCCTCGACCCGGCCGGCGCGCACGTCGAGCAGCGCCTGGCCGGTGTGCAGGACCCCGGAGCGCCCGGACATCCGCCGCCAGCGGTCGCGGGCCTCGTGCGCGTCGGCCGGCTTCCCCATGGCCTGCCCGCGGAACTCCAGCAGGGAGTCGGCGCCGACGACGAGGGCGTCGTCCTCCCGGCCGGCGACGGTGGCGGCCTTCGCCGCGGCCAGGAGCGCCACCCGCTCGCCGACGCGCGGCGCGGTGACGGTGGACTCGTCGAGGTCGCTCACGACGACCTCGGGGGCGAGCCCCGCCTGGCGGAGCAGTGCCAGCCGGGCCGGCGAGGCGGAGGCCAGCACCAGCCTCCGGCTCATCCGGGCCGTCCCGCGGCGCGCCAGCCACCGAAGCCGGGGCGCAGGACCGGCCGGTGCAGGGCGGCGGGGGAGGCCCACGCCCCGACCGGGACCGGCCGGCGGCGCGGCCGGCTCCGCTGGGAGAGCGCGGCGACCACGACGGTCAGCGCGGCGAGCTCCTCGGCGGTGGGCTCCCCCCGGACGACCCTCAGCAGCGGGCGCTGCGGCGCGCTCTCGGCGGACGACGGTGTCGTCGTCACAGTGGGATGTTCCCGTGCTTCTTCGGCGGCAGGGTCTGGCGCTTGTTGGCCAGCAGCCGCAGCGCCTTGGTCACCTGGACGCGGGTGTGCGACGGCAGGATGACCTGGTCGACGAAGCCGCGGTCGGCGGCGATGTAGGGGGACAGCAGGGTGTCCTCGTACTCGGTGACCAGCTCGGCGCGGCGGGCCTCGGGGTCGTCGGCGTCGGCGAGCTCGCGCCGGTAGAGGATGTTGACCGCGCCCTGCGCGCCCATGACCGCCACCTGCGCGGTCGGCCAGGCCAGGTTGAGGTCGGCGCCCAGGTGCTTGGAACCCATGACGTCGTAGGCGCCGCCGTAGGCCTTGCGGGTGATCACCGTGACCTTCGGGACCGTGGCCTCGGCGTAGGCGTAGATCAGCTTCGCCCCGCGGCGGATGATCCCCTCCCACTCCTGCGACGTGCCGGGGAGGAAGCCCGGGACGTCGACGAAGGTGAGCACCGGGACGTTGAACGCGTCGCAGGTGCGCACGAAGCGGGCGGCCTTCTCGCTGGCGTCGATGTCGAGCGTGCCGGCGAACTGGGTGGGCTGGTTGGCCACGACGCCGACCGGCCGCCCCTCGACCCGGCCGAAGCCGACGAGGATGTTCGGCGCGAACAGGGCCTGCACCTCGAGGAACTCGCCGTCGTCGAGGACGTGCTCGATGACGGTGTGCATGTCGTAGGGCGTGTTCGGCGAGTCCGGGACGAAGCCGTCGAGCTCGAGGTCCTCCTCGGTCACCGCGTCGGGCAGCGTGACGTCGACCGGCGCGACGTCGACGGCCGGCAGCGGGTCGAGGTTGTTGCTCGGCAGGTAGGACAGCAGCGCCTTGACGTAGTCGAGGGCGTCGGCCTCGTCCTCGGCGAGGTAGTGCGCGACGCCGGACTTCGTGTTGTGGGTGCGGGCGCCGCCGAGCTCCTCGAGCGTGACGTCCTCGCCGGTCACCGTCTTCACGACGTCGGGACCGGTGATGAACATCTGGCTGGTCTTGTCGACCATGACGATGAAGTCGGTGAGCGCGGGGGAGTAGACGTGCCCGCCGGCCGCGGCGCCCATCACCAGCGAGATCTGCGGGACGACGCCGGAGGCGTGCACGTTGCGCCGGAAGATCTCGCCGTAGAGGCCGAGGGAGACCACGCCCTCCTGGATGCGCGCGCCGCCGCCCTCGTTGATGCCGATGACCGGGCAGCCGTTGCGCAGGGCCAGGTCGAGGACCTTGACGATCTTCTCGCCGTAGACCTCGCCGAGGCTGCCGCCGAACACGGTGACGTCCTGGGAGAAGACGCAGACCGGCCGGCCGTCGACGGTGCCGTACCCGGTGACGACGCCGTCGCCGAAGGGCCGGCGGGCCTCCATGCCGAAGGTGGTGGAGCGGTGGCGGGCGAACTCGTCGAGCTCGGTGAACGAGCCGGGGTCCAGCAGCGCCTCGATCCGCTCGCGGGCGGTCATCTTCCCCGCCGCGTGCTGCTTCTCGACCGCCCGCTGCGAGCCCGCGTGCACGGCCTCCTCGACACGCTGCCCGAAGTCCGCCAGCTTGCCGGCGGTCGTGTGGATGTCGACGTCGCCGGGGACGTGCTCGCCGGCGCTCTCCAGTTCAGCCGCACTCACGGAGCCGTAGCGTAGGGGAGTGCCCGACGCGCCCTCCGCCCGCTGGTCGGAGCTCGACCGCCCACCGCTGGACGCCGCGGCCCTGCAGGCCGCCCTCGTCCGCGACAGCCGCCTGTGGCGCGCGCTGGAGGTCGTCGAGGAGACCGGCTCGACCAACGCCGTCCTCGCCGGACGGGCCGCCGACGGGGAGCCGGAGGGGACGGTCCTGGTCGCCGAGCACCAGTCCGCCGGGCGCGGCCGGCTCGACCGCACCTGGGTCTCGCCGCCACGCGCCGGGCTGACCGTCTCGGTGCTGCTGCGCCCCGACGTCCCGGCCGCCCGCCGCGGCTGGCTGCCGCTGCTCACCGGCGTGGCCCTGGCCGAGGCCGTCGGCGAGGTCGCCGGGGTCCGCACGTCGCTCAAGTGGCCCAACGACCTGCTGGCCGTCGACGGCGCCAAGCTCGCCGGGATCCTCGCCGAGGCCTCGAGCGGCGCGGTCGTCGTCGGCACCGGGCTCAACGTCACCACCCGCCGCGAGGAGCTGCCGCCCACCGGGACGTCGCTGTCGGTGGTCACCGGCGGCCCCGTCGACCGGGGCCCGCTGCTGCTGACCTTCCTGCGCGGGCTGGAACGCCGCTACCTCGCCTGGACCGCCGCGCTCGGCGACCCCGTCGCCAGCGACCTGGCCCGCGACTACCTCGCCTGGTCCTCGACGGTCGGCGCCGACGTCGTCGTCACCCTGCCCGACGGGTCGGAGGTGGCCGGTTCCGTCACCGCCGTCGACTGGGACGGCCGGCTGGTGCTGTCGACCGCGACCGGCACCGTGGAGCTGGCCACCGGCGACGTGCAGCACGTGCGGACACGCCCGCGGGGAACCTGACTCGCGGGCTCCGCTCGGTCATCCTCCTCTACGTGCCCTACCCCGACCGGCTGCTGGCCGACGACGAGGAGGTCGTCGCCCACCTGCACCCGCACTGGACGACGCTGTTCTGGCCGGTGGTCCGGTTCCTCGTGGTCGTGGGCGCCGCCTCCTACCTCGCCGCGCTCGTCCCCGCCGGCCGCCAGCAGGGCGTGCTGCGGATGCTGCTGCTGGCGGTCGCGCTGGTCGTGCTCACCGTCGCCGTCGCGGGCCCCCTGCTGCGCTGGCGCACCACCCACGTCGTCGTGACCACGCACCGGGTGCTGGTACGGACCGGCGTGCTCTCCCGCCGCGGCCGCGGCGTCGCCCTCTCCCGCGTCACCGACGTCTCCTGCCGCCAGACGCCGTGGGAGCGGATCGTGCGGTCGGGCACGGTCACCGTGGAGTCCGCCGGCGACGGGCCCCCGCTGGTGCTGCGCCGCCTGCCCGACAGCGACGGCGTGCAGGCGCTGCTGGCCCAGCTCGTCGAGGACGACCCTCGGCTGGGCGGCCCCGCCGGGGACGGGCACGACGAGGGCTGGTACCAGGACTGGTCGTCGGTCGAGTCCCGCACCACCCGCCTGCGCTGACCCGCCGGCCCGCGCCCCCGGCGGGGTGTGACCGATCGGTCACGGCGAGCCTGGCCGGATCTGTCGGTACGGCGACCTACCTTCCGCACCCATGCGGCTGCTGCACACCTCCGACTGGCACATCGGACGGTCACTGCACGGCGCCGACCTGCTCGCCGAGCAGGAGACGGTGCTCTCCGGCCTGGCCGACGTCGTCGCCGCCGAGCGGGTCGACGCGGTCGTGGTGGCCGGTGACGTCTACGACCGTGCGGTGCCCTCGGCCGATGCGCAGGCCGTCCTCGACGCGGTGGTCGCCCGGCTGGTCGGGGCCGGCGCGGCGGTCGTCCTGACGCCGGGCAACCACGACTCCGCGCGCCGGCTGAGCACCTTCTCCGGCCTGCTGACCCGGTCGGGCGTGCACTTCCGCACGACCACCGGCGGCCTCGACGAGCCGGTGCTGCTGTCCGACGCGCACGGCGACGTCGCGGTCTACGGCCTGCCCTACCTGGAGCCCGAGCTCGCCCGCCACGAGCTCGGCCTGCGCGAGGCGCGCAGCCACGAGGCGGTGCTGCGGGCGGCGATGGACCGCGTCCGCGCCGACCTCTTCCTCCGCCCGGGCACCCGCTCGGTCGTGCTGGCGCACGCCTTCGTCGGCGGCGGCGTGGCCAGCGACAGCGAGCGCGACATCTGCGTCGGCGGCGTCGACCTGGTGCCCGCGTCGGTGTTCGACGGCGTCGACTACGTGGCGCTGGGCCACCTCCACCGGCCGCAGTCGCTGTCCGACCGGCTGCGCTACAGCGGTTCGCCGCTGCCCTACTCCTTCGGCGAGGCCGGCCAGGACAAGCAGGTGTGGCTGGTCGACCTCGACGCCGGCGGGCTGGCCGGCGTCCGCGCCGTGCCGTTGCCCCTGCCCCGCGCCCTGCGGGTCCTCAGCGGCACCCTCGAGGAGCTGCTGGCCGACCCGGTGCACGCCGCGGCCGAGGAGGCGTTCGTCTCCGCCCGCCTCACCGACCCCGTGCGCCCGACCGACCCGATGCGCAAGCTGCGCACCCGCTTCCCGCACTGCGTGCACCTGGAGTGGTCCGGCGGCGGGACCCCCGACGGGCGCAGCTACCAGGAGCGGCTGCGCGGGCGCGGCGACCTCGACGTCGCCGGCGAGTTCGTCAGCCACGTCCGCGGCGGGGTCGCCGCCACCTCTGCCGAGCGACACCTGCTCGGGCGCGCGCTGGCCGCCGCGACCCGCGAGGAGCCCGCCCGGTGAGGCTGCACTCCCTCACGCTCACCGCCTTCGGGCCCTTCGCCGGCACCGAGACCGTCGACGTCGACGACGTCGCCCGTGACGGGCTGTTCCTGCTGTGGGGTCCCACCGGAGCGGGCAAGACGACGTTGCTCGACGCCGTCGTGTTCGCCCTCTACGGCGTGGTGCCCGGAGCCCGCGGCGAGGCCCGCCGGCTGCGCAGCGACCACGCCGACGCCGCCACCCGCACCGAGGTCGGCTGCGAGCTCACCCTGGCCGGGGAGCGGCTGCGCGTGGTGCGCCGGCCGGAGCAGACCCGGCCCAAGAAGCGCGGCACCGGCGAGACCACCGAGCAGGCGCGGCTCACCGTGCAGCGCTGGACCGGCAGCACCTGGGAGCCGGTGAGCACCCGCATCGACGAGGGGTCGGAGTACCTGCGCGTCCGGCTGGGGCTCTCGGCCGAGCAGTTCTGCCAGGTGGTGCTGCTCCCGCAGGGCGACTTCGCCCGGTTCCTGCGCGCCGAGCCCGAGGACCGCGCCAAGCTGCTGCGCACCCTCTTCGACGTCGACCGGTTCGCCCGTGCCGAGGAGTGGCTGGCCGGCGAGCGGCGGGCCGCCGAGGAGGCGCTGCGCGCCGACCGGCACCGGGTGAGCATGCTGCTGCACCGGGTGGCCCAGATCGCCGACGTCGCGGTGCCCGAGGACCTCGCGCCGGAGCTGGTCGGCGCGCGGCCGGGTGCGTCGGTGGGCGCCTGGGTGCGGCAGGTCCGCACCCAGGCGGCCGAGCGGCTGGCCGCCGCGCGGACCGCCGCGGCGGCCGCGGCCGCCGACAGCGCCCGGGCCGACGCCGAGCTCGCCGCCGCCCGCGCGCTCGCCGACCGGCACGCCCGGCGGGACCGCGCCCGCGCCTCACTCGAGGAGCTCACCGCCCGGGAGCCGCAGCTGGCGCCGCTGCGGGCCCGCGCCGACGCCGGGCGCCGTGCCGAGGTGCTCCGCGACGTGCTGGAGACCGCCGAGCGCGCCGCGCTCGCCGCCGCGCGCGCCGCCGCGGCCCGCGAGCGCGCCGCGGCCGCCTGGGCCGCGGTCGGCGGTGGGCACCCGGCCACCTCGGCGACGGCGCGCGACCTGCGGGACGCCGCCGCGCAGGCCCGCGCGCTGCTGCCCGACGCCGGCCGGGCCCGCGCGCTGGCCGGCGACGCGTCCCGGCTCGCCGGCGCGGTGCAGCGGCTGACCGCCGCCTGCGCTGACGGCGCGCGGGCCGCGGAGGAGGAGCCGGCGCGGGTGGCCGCCGCCCAGGCCCGCCTCGACGCCGCGCAGGCCGCCGCCGCGCGGCTGCCCGGCCTGACCGCCGCCGCGGAGGCCGCCCGCGCCGCTCTCGACGCCGCCACCCGCGCCGCCGCGCTCGCCGGCCGGCTCGACGGCGCCCGCGCCGCGGCCGACGCCGCCCGGCTGGGCTGGCTGGAGGCGCGGGAGCGGCTGGTGGAGGTGCGCACCGCCCGTCTCGACGGCATGGCCGCCGAGCTCGCCGCCGGGCTGACCGACGGTGCCGACTGCCCGGTGTGCGGCTCCGCCGAGCACCCGCGCCCGGCGGTCCCGGCCGGGGCGCCGGTCACCGCCGACGACGAGGAGCGCGCCCGCGCCGCCGCCGACGCCGCCGACGAGCGCCGCACCGCCGCCGCGGCGGGGGTCGAAGCGCAGGAGCGCGAGCTCGCCGTGCTGCGCGCCCGCGCGGGCGACGAGCCGGCCGAGGCGCTGGCCGCCCGCGCCACGGCCGGCCGGGCCGAGCTCGAGGAGGTGTCCCGGCTGGCCGGCGGCGTCGAGGCCGCCCGCCGGGCGCTGGTCGCGGCCGAGCAGCGCCGCGACGCGTCCGCCGCGGCGCTCGCCGCCGACCGGGAGGCGCTGCAGCGCCGCACCGCCGAGCAGGCGGCGGCCGAGCAGGCGGCGGCCGAGGCGGCCGCCCGCGTCGACGCAGCCCGCGGTGACGACCCCGACCTGCCCTCTCGCGCCGCCCGGCTGACCGCCGAAGCGGAGCGCTGCGAGGCCGCCGTCGCCGCGGCGGAGGAGGAGGTGCGCGCCACCGAGGCGGTCACCACCGCCGGCGCCGCGGCCGGGGAGCGCGCGGCCGCGGCCGGGTTCGCCGGCGTCTCCGACGCCGGCCGCGCCCTGCTGCCCGCCGGTGAGCTCGCCGCCCTCGACGCGCGGCTGCGCGCGCACGACGACGCCCGCGCGGTGCTCGCCGCCACCCTCGCCGACCCCGACCTCGCCGACCTCGACCAGCGGCCCGACGTCGCGGCCCTGCAGGAGCGCTACACCGCGCTCACCGCCCGCCGCGAGGAGGCGGTGACCGCCCTCGACCAGGCCCGCCGCTGCGCGGCAGCGCTCGACGGGCTGGCCGGCGACGTCCTGGCCGCGGAGGAGGAGCTCGCCGAGCGCCGCGCCCGCGCCGACCAGGTCGGCGGGCTGGCCGACCTGGTCGGCGGCCGCGGTGCCAACACGCTGCGGATGCGGCTGCAGTCCTTCGTGCTCGCCGCCCGCCTCGAGCAGGTGGCCGAGGTGGCCAGCCGCCGGCTGCAGGAGATGTCGCGGGGGCGCTACACCTTCCTGCACAGCGACGCCCTGGGCCGGCACGGCGCCCGCGGCGGCCTGGGCCTCGACGTGCTCGACGAGTACACCGGCACCCGGCGCCCGACCAAGACCCTCTCCGGCGGCGAGAGCTTCATGGCCTCCCTCGCCCTCGCCCTCGGCCTGGCCGACGTCGTCACCGCCGAGGCCGGCGGCGTGCAGATGGACACGCTCTTCGTCGACGAGGGCTTCGGCACGCTGGACGCTCAGGCGCTCGACGCGGTGATGACCGTGCTCGACGAGCTGCGCCGCGGCGGGCGCACGGTCGGGGTGATCAGCCACCTCGAGGAGCTGCGTACCCGCATCCCCACCCGACTGGAGGTCGTGGCCGGGCGGTCGGGCTCGCGCCTCGCGGGCTGAGCGGGGTCCCGACGACGACCCTCCGGGCGGGTCGCCGCCTACCTCTGCCAGCCGGGTCAGACCCCCCTGACGGGAGACGCGCTATCCGGCGACGAACGGGGTGTCCGGGGGTCGGTGCGTCCGGAGCGGGGCTGGCGGTCCAGTGCGGGGAGGTGGCGATGGAGGTCCCGGGAGGCGCTGTGCCGGGGGATGCCCACCGGCGCGCTCGCCGTGGACCGCATCGCGTGGGGGCGTGAGATGAGTGGTCGGTCATCCACCGGGGCGGGAGCGGAGACCCCCACCCGCTCGCTCCCGCGCCCGCCGCCCTGCAGCATCCCCAGCGTCGCGCGCCGCAGGCGAGGACCGCAGGGCTTCTCGACCAGATGGTGCAGGGCCAGTCCCACGAGGCACGACACTGCGGTCGCCAGGCCGATGGCCGCCCAGGGGCCGGTGCTGTCGCGGAAGAGGTGGATGACGTACCAGCCCAGGTTCTCGTGGATCAGATAGAGCGGATACGTCAGAGCGCCTGCCAGGGGCATCCAGCGGGCGTGCGTGGTGGCGAGCGGAGTGAGCGTCACGAGGGCCACCAGGCCGAAGCAGGCCAGGGTCGCGAGTGCGATCCCCACCTTCGACGGAGGCCAGGGGACCTCGTCCGAGAGTGCGCCTGGGTAGTAGCCCATGGCGAAGTTGAGGCCGAACAGCGCCTGCATCCCCACCAGCAGCCACGTCCCGAGGTCGTGGCCATCCCGGTGGACGACAAAGAGCAGCATCCCCCCGGAGAAGAACGGAGCGTAGTCCGGCATGAGGACGACGGTGAGCAGGTCGGAGTGCGTGGCCGCGGCAATGGCTCCGACGATCGGCCAGAGGGCACAGAACGCCAGGACCCGGCCGCGCGTTATGCCCCACAGCATCAGCAGCGCGATGAGGGCGTAGAACCGCGCCTCGTACCACAGGGTCCAGTACACACCGTCCAGGTCCGGCACACCGAAGGCGGCCTGCACCATCGTGAGGTTCAGGAGGCTGCGAGCGACACCGACCTGCTTGTCGAAGAAGGCGGGGTTCTCGGGCCAGAGGACGAGTACCAGGACGATGCTGATCGTGACTGCCGCCCAGTAGGCGGGAAAGAGTCGGCCCGCCCGGGAGGCGATGAAATCGGGGAGGTCCCTGTTCCAGGAGCTCATCAGCAGGACGAATCCGCTGATGACGAAGAACAGCGGGACGCCCAGGCGTCCATAGGTGGTCCACTCCCCTACCGGAGCGACCGCTTCGGGCACCGGACCGTCCCAGGCCGGGCTGTCGCGAGCGGTGAAGTGGAAGCCCATGACAGCCATGGCCGCGAACAGGCGCAGGACGTCGAGCATGCCGAGGCGTCGCTGGCTGTTCCCTGAGCTGCTGGTCGTACGCACCGACGTAACTCCCCGTGTGGGTCGCGGATCGCCGCCCGGTGACGGAGTCGGCTCGGTCGCCGTCCGCAGAGGAGCGGGCGGGCGTTGCCGAACGTAACGATTCGGTAGCTCGACTGGAGGACGACGCCCCGGACCGGACCTCTCCGTCACACCGGGAGCATCACTGGTCCCACGGATCCCGTGCGACGCAAGATCTCGGGCTCCCGGTGTGCGTGAGGCAGGTGGGGCCTTGCCTGCCCCGGAGTTCGGTGTGCTGGGTCAGGCGCTGGACGGCGTGGATGCCGCCACGGGGTCCCGGGATGCCCTTTCGGGTCGGGCGACGTCATCGGCCCTCGGCGGGAAGACCCAGCGCCGGTAGGCGAACCAGCGGACCACGGTGCCCAGCCCGATGGAGGCGACGTTCGTCGCCTGCAGCACCAGCGCGTGCTCCTGGCCGAGCGGATGACGCACGAACGCCACCAGGGCCAGTCCCATCAGCAGTGTAGTCCCGTTCACCAACATGAAGGCGGCGTACTCCCGCCGGTAGCCGGTGCGCTCCCGGTGCGTGAAGGACCAGAACCGGTGCCCGAGGTAGGCCGCCGTCGTCGAGACGGTCGTGGACACCAATTTCGCGGTCACCGCGCCGGTGCCGGAGATGTAGAGGAGCTGGAACAGTCCGACGTCGAGGGCGAAGCACGCCGCGCCGACCGCGCCGAATGCGCTGAGTTCCCTGAGCAACGCGTGACACGTCGTCTCAGCGCGGCGGCGGAGAGCCGGGAGGAGCCGCATTGCACCGACTCTACGGCTCACGGCCTCGCCGCCCCCCACCGCTCAGCGCGCGTTCCATCGTCTCCTCCGGGTTGAGCAGACAATCGGTCCGTGCGATCCCCCACCCGCCTGGCCCGTCCGCGCCGAGTCCGCCGGCTGAGCGCGGGCGTGCTGCTCGCGGCGCTGTCAGCGACCGCGTGCTCCGCCTCGCCAGACCACGTCGAGGGCGTCGACACCAGCGGCGTCGTCCTCGTCGTCATCGGTGACTCGCTCACCGCTGGTTCACGACCCCTGGCAGGAGGCGAGATCGAGGGCGAGGGGTCGTGGGTGCCGTCCGCGGTGGGCGACCCGCTCCTCCTCGGCGGTGGATGGGCGGTCCCCGGCGCCACCACCGCGGACATGCGCAGTGGGGTCCGACACGTCGACGGCGACGTCCTGGTGGTCATGGCCGGTACCAACGACGTCGGCGCCGGCGTCGACTGGACAGCCAGCCGGGACAACCTCCTGGCGATCACGCGGACACTACGCATCGGGGAGGTCATCGTCTCGGCGATACCGCCGTCCGCTGCCCACGCGGAGTCCGTCACCGCCTACAACGACCGGCTCCGGCAGGTTGCGACAGAGCAGGGCTGGGTCTTCACCGACCCGTGGGCGGGGGTTGCGCAGGACGGGCGCTGGGTGGCGGGTGCGTCCTCGGACGGCGTCCACCCCACGCAGGAGGTGGCCGACGAGGTGGGTTGCTCGATCCGGACCACGGTCCTCGCTCGGGCGGACGGTGGCTGACGCACTGGGCCGGGCCACTAGCCTTGACAGCGCCATGACCTCCCTCGACCCGCGCACCGGTCTACCTGTCGTCGTCATGGTCGGCGGGGGACAGCTCGCGCGCATGACCCACCAGGCCGCGATCGCCCTCGGCCAGTCGCTGCGGGTGCTGGCCACCGGTGCCGACGAGTCCGCGGCGCTGGTCGCCGCCGATGTCCGGCTCGGCGACCACCGCGACCTGGGTGCGCTGCGCGCCGTGGCCGACGGAGCCACCGTGCTCACCTTCGACCACGAGCACGTGCCCAACGAGCACCTGCGCGCCCTGGCCGCCGAGGGCGTACGGGTCGCCCCCGGCCCCGATGCGCTGTTGCACGCCCAGGACAAGCTGGTCCTGCGCCGGGCGCTGGCCGGGGCGGGGGAGCCGCAGCCGGCCTGGGCCGAGGCGCCCACGGTGCACGCGGTGGCCGCGTTCGCCGAGGAGGTCGGCTGGCCGGTCGTCGTCAAGACCCCGCGCGGGGGCTACGACGGCCGGGGCGTCTTCGTCGTCCACGGCCCCGACCAGGTCGCCGACCTGCTCGAGCGGCACGGGACCCTGCTGGTCGAGGAGCGGCTGCCGCTGGTGGGCGAGCTCGCGGTGCTCGTGGCCCGCTCCCCGTTCGGGCAGGTCGCCGTCTGGCCGGTGGTCGAGACCGTCCAGCGCGACGGCATCAACACCGAGGTCCTGGCGCCCGCACCCGGGCTGGACGAGGAGACCGTGCTGGCCGCCCAGGAGCTCGCCGTCCGCGTCGCCGACCGGGTGGGCGTCGTC
This sequence comes from Geodermatophilus sp. SYSU D00700, assembly GCF_054050255.1. NCBI lineage: Bacteria > Bacillati > Actinomycetota > Actinomycetes > Geodermatophilales > Geodermatophilaceae > Geodermatophilus > Geodermatophilus sp. SYSU D00700. Next base: position 15,105 of record NZ_JBJGZA010000006.1, read on the forward strand.
GGGGTCATGGCCGTGGAGCTGTTCCGGACCGCCGACGGGGTGCTGGTGAACGAGCTGGCGATGCGCCCGCACAACTCCGGGCACTGGACGATCGAGGGCGCGCGCACCAGCCAGTTCGAGCAGCACCTGCGCGCCGTCCTCGACTACCCCCTGGGGTCGACGGCGATGACCGCGCCGGTCGTGGTCACGGCCAACGTGCTCGGCGGGGCGGCGTCGGCGGAGGGCTGGGACGGCCCCGGCGTCGACGAGCGGGTGCACCACCTCATGGCGCACTGGCCCGACGTCAAGCTGCACTGGTACGGCAAGGGCCAGCGGCCCGGCCGCAAGCTCGGTCACGTCACCGCGCTGGGCGACGACCTCGCGGAGGTCCGCGCCCGCGCGCTCGCCGCGGCCCGCTACCTCGCCGACGGCGTGGTCGACCCCGCCTTCGCCTTCCCCCGGGAGCACTGAGTGGACCCGCTCGTCGGCAGCCCCCTCGTCGGCGTCGTCATGGGCAGCGACTCCGACTGGCCGACGATGGAACCCGCCGCACAGGCGCTCGCCGAGTTCGGCGTCCCGTACGAGGTGCACGTGCTGTCCGCGCACCGCACGCCGCAGCGGATGCTCGACTACGCCACCTCGGCGGCCGGGCGGGGCCTGCGGGTGCTCGTCGCCGGGGCCGGGGGAGCGGCCCACCTGCCCGGCATGCTCGCCGCGGCCACCCCGTTGCCGGTCGTCGGCGTCCCCCGGCCGCTGGACCGGCTCGACGGCCTCGACAGCCTGCTGTCGATCGTGCAGATGCCGGCGGGCGTGCCGGTGGCCACGGTGTCCATCGGCGGCGGGCGCAACGCCGGGCTGCTCGCCGTCCGCATCCTGGCCTCCGCGGACCCGCGGCTGCGGGCGGCGGTCGAGCGGTTCCAGGCCGACCTGGCCGACTCCGTGGCGGCCCGCGACGCCGCGCTGCGCGCCCGCCTCTCTGGTCACCAACCGCCCCAGCCGTGACAGGACCCCCGTCCGGTACCTCACGCAGGGTGGTTGAGCTCTTACCGTGAGCTGATTGACGGCAGCGTCGGCTCGGTCCGGTGCCACGAGAACCGGAGCGGACGTGCACTACCTCATCTCCACTGCCGGACACCCCAACGTCGGTGACGAGCTCATCACCCGCACCTGGCTGCGGGAGCTCGCCGTGCGTGCGCCGGACGTGGACGTCTGGCTGGACTGCCCCAACCCCGCCGGCGCGCAGGCGCTGCTGGCCGACGCTCACCCCAGGCTGCGGTGTGTCGACACGCTGTTCCGGCTCTGCTGGGAGGCGCCGTCCGACGACGCCTGGGAGGTCGTGTCCTTCGTCGCCGGCGCACTCGACGACCACGGTCAGGCGCCGCGGTGGGTCCCGGGACTGCGCCGCTTCGGTCAGGCCTCGGTCGTCCACCTGATCGGTGGCGGCTTCGTCAACGGCGTCTGGCCGCGGCACCTCGGCCTCCTCGCGGCCGTGGACTGGGCCGCGAGGCACGGGGCGCGCACGGCCATGACCGGCCAGGGCCTCGCCCCCATGGGGCACGACGCGGTCGCGCTGAGCCGGCGGCTGGTCCGGCACCTGGACACGCTGGACGTCCGCGACAGCGCGAGCGCCGGGCTGCTCGGCCGCCCCGAGGCCCACTCGGGTGACGACCTGTGGCTCGCCGACATGCCGTCCCTCGTCGACACCGAGCGGGCCGCGGAGATCGACGCCGTCGTATGCGTTCAGGGCGACCTGCTCGACGGACCCGGCTGTGAGCGGCTCACCGAGCAGTGCCTGACCCATCTCGACCACTGGGGCGTCGACCCGGCCCGGACGGCGGTGCTCGAGTGCATCCCGCGGGTCGATCGCGGCATCTTCGACCGGTTCGTCGGGCTGCTGCCCGGCCTGGTGTTCGTCCCCTGGGTCGAGCTGCTCGAGCGCGGGGTGCCCGCCGGGGCCCACCAGCGGTGGTTCAGCACCCGCTTCCACCCCCACCTGGTCGCCTCGGCCGTCGGGGCCTGCGGGGTCGCCGTGCCCGTCCGTCCCGGCTACTACGACGTGAAGCACGGCTCCCTGCTGGAGGCCGGTTCGACCTGGCACCTCCTCCAGCCGAGCAGCGCCGGAGTGGTGGACCCGGCGGCCGGCCGCCCGGGCACGCTGGCCGTCACCGGAGAGCTCGTCCGTGCCCGCAAGCTGTCGATCGCCACCGAGTTGTACGGCGTCGCCGCCCCGGTGGTCACCGGCCCGGCGCCGCGCACGGACCGGCCGCTCCTGATCACCGCGAGGGCGTCCTAGCATCTACCCGTGAGTAGTGCGGGGCTGTACCAGCTGACCGAGGAGCACGACGCGATCCGGGCCGCCGTCCGGGACATCGCCGAGCGGGAGATCAAGCCGTACGCGGCCGAGGTGGACGCCGGGTCGCGGTACCCGATCGAGGCGCAGAAGGCGCTGACGGCGGCCGGCTTCCACGCCACCCACATCCCCGAGCAGTACGGCGGCGAGGGCGCCGACGCGGTCGCCACCTGCATCGTCATCGAGGAGGTCGCGCGGGTCGACGTCTCGGCCTCGCTCATCCCGGCGGTCAACAAGCTCGGCTCGATGCCGGTGATCCTGTCGGCGTCGGAGGACCTCAAGCAGCAGGTGCTCGCCCCGATCGCCGCCGGTGACGCGATGATCAGCTACGGCCTGTCCGAGCGGGAGGCCGGCTCCGACGCCGCCTCGATGAAGACGCGGGCCCGGCGGGACGGCGACACCTGGGTGCTCAACGGCACCAAGGCCTGGATCACCAACGCCGGCGTCTCCGAGTGGTACACGGTCATGGCCGTCACCGACCCGGAGCAGCGGGCCAACGGCATCTCCGCCTTCGCCGTCCACCGCGACGACCCGGGCTTCGCCGTGGGCCCGAAGGAGCGGAAGATGGGCATCAAGGGCTCGCCCACCTGCGAGCTCTACTTCACCGACTGCACCATCCCGGCCGACCGGGTCATCGGCGAGCCCGGCACCGGCTTCAAGACCGCGCTGCGCACGCTGGACTACACCCGCCCGACCATCGGCGCGCAGGCCGTCGGGATCGCCCAGGGCGCGCTCGACGCCGCCGTCGAGTACACCCGCGAGCGCAAGCAGTTCGGCCGCGCGGTCAGCGACTTCCAGGGCGTGCAGTTCATGCTCGCCGACATGGCCATGCAGATCGAGGCCGCCCGGCACCTGGTCTACGTCGCGGCCGCCCGCGGCGAGGCCGGCAACTCCGGCGGCAAGGTGGACCCCGACCTCGGCCGGCTGTGCGCCGCCGCCAAGGCCTTCGCCTCCGACGTGGCCATGAAGGTCACCACCGACGCCGTGCAGCTCTTCGGCGGCGCCGGCTACACGCAGGACTTCCCGGTCGAGCGGATGATGCGCGACGCCAAGATCACCCAGATCTACGAGGGCACCAACCAGATCCAGCGGATGGTCATCGCGCGGAGCCTCCTCCGGTAGGAAGGAGCCTGCGTCCTCTCCGCTCACCGCCACGACAGGTCTCCCCGGAGACCGGACTGCTCTCACCTCGCGGACCGGAGATCCGGCTGACCGGCGAGCGCTCGCCGACCTGGTCGGCACCACCCGGGTCGCCACCACGGAGCTGCCGGGCGGACTCCGCGACGCCGGTGCGGGTGCGAGCCGGAGCTGCGCGCCGACCCGCGATGAGGGGCCATGCTCGGGACATGGATGTCGACGTCGCCGTGGAGGCCGTCATCCCCCACCCCCGCGAGGTCGTGGCGTCCTACGCCGGCGACCCGAGCAACGCGCCGCAGTGGTACGCCAACATCGTGTCGGTGAACTGGCAGACCCCGCCGCCGGTCGCAGTCGGTTCCCGGATGGACTTCGAGGCCCGCTTCCTGGGTCGCCGGCTGAGCTACACCTACGAGGTGGTCGAGCTCGAGCCGGGTGATCGGCTGGTGATGCGCACCGCCGACGGGCCGTTCCCGATGGAGACCACCTACACGTGGGAGTCGGTGCCGGGCGGGACCCGGATGAGGCTGCGCAACCGCGGCGCGCCGAGCGGGTTCGCGAAGATCGGTGCTCGGGTGATGGCGAGGGCCATGGAGGGCGCGATGAGGAAGGACCTGGCGCGGCTCGCCGAGCGCCTCCGGTACCGCTGAGGCCGACCGGGCCGCCGGCCGGCGGTGTCTCCTGGAGGCGTCGCCGTCGGGTCGGGAGCCGGCTGGAACAGCAGCCGGACGTTCTCCGCGGTCGCTCGTGCCTCCTCCAGGGCGCGCGCGGTCATCGCGGCCACCATCCTCTGCAGCGCGCTGTGCGCGTCCCGCGCGAACCGCGCGTGCTCGCTCCGGCTCAGGTCGGCGCCGAGCGGTGGCGAGGGCTCCTCGTGAGGCCGCCGGAGCCCACGGCCGCGCAGCCGTGCCGACGTGGGTTTGCCGGTGCCGTCGCATCGGGCACAGGAGCTCGCCGTCGGAGGGGCGCAGCACCTCGGTGCCGCTGCCGGCCGCGATGCCCGCAACGGACACCTCATCGGTGCGCATGGCGAGGCTGTCGGGGTGGGGCTCCAGTTGCACCGGTGTGCGGAACCCGTGCTCCATGCGGTGGGGACTCCCTGGCCCGCGGTCGTGTGCGGCCGTGGAGGCGGATGCGGCAGTCGGCCGCGCGGGCCGGTCATCGGACACGTCCGGATCCGGGCCCGGTGACCGCCGAGGAGCGCCCGCCGTGCGGAGGCGTCTGGACAGGTCACCCCGAGGGGGCTGGACTGGCAGCCCGCCCGGGAGGCGCCATGAGCACCGAGCTGTCGACGACGTCGCGCCGTCGCGGGGACCGCGTGCCCGGTGCGCCCGTGTCCCGGGGCGGGCTCCGCCTCACCGCCCCGGCCCGCCGTGGCCGAGGACCCGTCACCCACCCACCGGAGGACCTCCCGTGGACACCTTCTCCACCGACACCACCGACCTGCCGGAGGCCACGCGGCCCGAGGTGCTCGTGCTGGGCCCCGGCGACGAACTGCGCCTGCGCCCTGCTCCGGTCGCGAAGCGGCTGGGCGACACCACGGTGCGGATGCTCGGCTACAACGGCTCGATCCCCGGCCCCACGCTGAAGGTGCGGCAGGGCTCGGAGGTCGTCGTGCACGTCAGCAACGGCACCGACCTGGACACCACGGTGCACTGGCACGGGTTGCGCCTGGAGAACCGCTTCGACGGGGTGCCGCACGAGACCCAGGCGCCGATCCCGCCGGGCGGGGAGTTCACCTACCGCATCCAGTTCCCCGACCCGGGGCTGTACTGGTACCACCCGCACGTCCGCGAGGACGTCACCCAGGAGCTGGGTCTCTACGGCTGCATCCTGGTCGAGCCGACCGAGCCGGACTACTGGCCACCGGCGCACCGCGACGTGGTGCTCACCCTCGACGACCTGCTGCTCGAGGACGGTGTGATCGCCCCGTTCAGCCGCACCGAGACCAGCTACGCGGCGATGGGCCGCTACGGCAACCTGATGCTCACCGGCGGCGAGACAGCCCCGGCGTTCACCGCGAGGACCGGTGAGGTCCTCCGGTTGTGGTTGGTCGACACGGCCAACAGCCGCGTCTTCCGGATCGGCGTGCCCGGAGCGCGGATGAAGCTCGTCGGCGGGGACAGCGGCCGGGTGGAGCACGAGCAGTTCGTCGACGACGTGGTGCTGGCGCCGTCGGAGCGGGCCGTCGTCGACGTGCTGTTCGACCGGCCGGGCGAGTTCGCGCTGGAGCACCGCACCCCGAACCGGACCCACCGGCTGGCGACGATCACGGTCAGCGACGAGGTCGCCGAGCCGCCGCTGGCCGAGCAGTTCGAGGCGCTGCGCACCGCACCGGAGCTGGCCGCCGAGCGGGAGCGGCTCGGCGCGTGGCTGGCCGCGCCGCCGGACAAGACCCTCGCCATCGTCGCGGAGATGGACGACCCGGGCGCGGCCTCGGCGGCCGGCCCGGTGACCTACGCCTGCCCGATGCACCCCGAGGTGGTCAGCGAACAGCCCGGGCGCTGCCCGAGGTGCGGCATGAGGCTGATGGCGACGACCCCGGCCGGCGCCGCCGTCGGCCACGACACGGGCCACGACACGGGCCACGACACGGGCCACGACACGGGCCACGACGCCGCCTCCCCGCACGCCCACCACCACGGTCCCGCCACCGCCGACGGGATCGAGTGGGAGGACGAGATGGCCGAGGTGAACCGGACCACCACCGCCGAGACGATGCGCTGGAAGCTGCTCGACCGCACCGCCGGCCGCGACGGGCTGCCGGTCGACTGGCGGTTCACCGCCGGACAGCGGGTCAAGATCCGGCTGGTCAACGAGATGGACTCCGACCACCCGATGCACCACCCGTTCCACGTCCACGGCGCCGGTCGGTTCCTCGTCCTCGCCCGGGACGGCGTGCCCGAGCCCAACCTGGTGTGGAAGGACACCGTGCTCATCCCGACCGGACAGACCGTCGACGTCCTCCTCGACGTCACCAACCCCGGCCTGTGGATGGCGCACTGCCACATCGCCGAGCACATGCACGCCGGGATGATGTTCAGCTTCACCGTCGACCGGGCGGTGACCCCGTGACCCCCCCGGCCGAGCCTTTCGACGTCGTGGTGGTGGGCGGCGGGCAGGCCGGCCTGGCCGCCGCCTGGCACCTGCGCGAGCGGGGGCTCCGGTTCCTGGTCCTGGAGGCCGCGCCGGAGCTCGGGCACACCTGGCACACGCGGTGGGACTCGCTGCGGCTGTTCACCCCGGCCGAGCACGACGCGCTGCCCGGCCTGCCGTTCCCGGCGCCGGCCGGCAGCTACCCGGGCAAGGAGGCGGTCGCCGACTACCTGCGCGACTACGCCGCCGCCTTCGACCTGCCGGTGCAGCTGGACGCGCGGGTCACCCGGCTGGAACGCACCGACGGCGGGTTCCGGCTCGCCACCGCCAACCGGACGTACGACGCCCGGCAGGTCGTCGTCGCCACCGGACCGTTCCAGACCCCGTTCGTCCCCCCGCTGGCCGCCGGGCTGGACGCCTCGGTGACCCAGCTGCACAGCTCCGGGTACCGCAGCCCCGCGGCGCTGCCCGAGGGGCCCGTCCTGGTGGTCGGCGGGGGCAACTCCGGCTTCCAGATCGCCGAGGAGCTGGCCGGGACCCGGGCGGTCGAGCTGTCGGTCGGCTCGGCGTACCCGGCGTTGCCGCAGCGGCTGCTCGACCGCGACCTGTTCTGGTGGCTGACCCGGCTCCGTCTGATGCGGGTGACCGCCGGCTCCCGGCTCGGACGGCGGATGCAGACCCGCGGCGAGTTCCTCATCGGCAGCAGCCGGCGCGGGCTGCAGCGGGCAGGCGTCCAGTTCCGACCGCGGCTGGTCGGTGCCGCCGGTCGCACCGTCCGCTTCGCCGACGGCGCCAGCAACGAGGTCGCCGTCGTCGTCTGGGCCACCGGCTACCGGCCCGACCACTCCTGGATCGACATCCCCGACGTGCTCCGCGACGGCCGCGTCGCCCATCGCCGCGGCGTCACCGAAGTCCCCGGGCTGTACTTCCTCGGCCTGTCCTGGCAGCACACGCGGGGCTCGGCGCTGCTGGGCTTCGTCGCCGACGACGCCGCCCACGTGGTCGACGCCGCCGCGAGGAGCAGCGCATCCGCGCCCGGGCCGCGCGGTGCGCCCGACGCGGAGGCGGCCCCGCACCACGTCCGGAACTGAACCACGCCGAGCACCCGAAGGAGACCGCCATGCCCCGCACCGAGAAGGTCCTCGCGTTCCCGGTCTACCCCGGCGTGACGCCGCTGGACCTGATCGGCCCGCTCACCGTGCTGATGGGCCCCGGCATCGGCGGCATGGGGTACCGCACGGTCGTGGTCGGCGAGCGCGCCGAGCCGCTGGCCACCGACACGCCGCTGCAGCTGCAGCCGGCCGCCACCTTCGCGGAGGTACCGAACCCGTGGGCGGTGATCGTGCCCGGCGGCGGCGCGGCCACCCTCGCGGCGGCCGAGGACGAGCGGCTGCTGTCCTACGTCCGCTCGGCCGCCACCGGGGCGGAGGTCGTCGGCTCCACCGGCAACGGGGCTCTCGTGCTGGCCGCGGCCGACCTGCTGGGCGGTCGGCGGGCGGCCGTCCACTGGGCCTTCCGCGAGCCGCTGGAGAAGCTGGGCGCGATCCCCGCCACCGAGCGGTGGCGGGCCGACGGCCGGCTGCACACCGCTGCCGGCGGCACGGCCGGCATGGACATGACCCTGTCCCTGCTGGCCCGGCTGCGCGGCACGACCATCGCCCGGCTGACCCAGCTGTCCGCGGAGTACGACCCGCAGCCGCCGTTCGGCCGGGTGGGGCCGGACCCCTCCGACGACGATCTCGCCCGGACACTGCGCGACCCCGACAGCGCGCCCACCGCCGATCCCGGGGGAGGCGACGAGCGGCTCGTCGCCTTCGTGCTCTACCCGGGGCTGACCGTGCTGGACCTGGTCGGTCCGCTGCAGGTGCTGACCATGCTGGAGAGGTTGGCGCCGGGCTACCGCCCCGTGACGGTGTGGGCCCGCCGCGAGCCCGTGCCCACCGACGTGGGCGTGCCGATGGTCCCCGACCGGACGTTCGAGGAAGTCCCGCACCCGGCGATCGTGCTCGTGCCCGGTGGCGCGCTGCCCACCATCCGCGCGATGAGCAACCCGCTGGTCCGCGACTACGTGCGCTCGGCCGCCGCCTCGGCCGAGCTGATCACCTCGGTGTGCACCGGCTCGCTGATCCTGGGCGCGGTCGGCCTGCTGGAGGGGCGCCAGGCCACGACCAACTGGTTCTACTCCGGGATCCTGGAGAACCTGGGCGCCACGTACCGCATCCGGCGCTGGGTCGAGGACGGCAACCTGATCATGTCCGCCGGGGTCTCCGCCGGCGTCGACATGGCCTTGCACCTCGCCGCCCGGCTGACCGACGAGGCCACCGCCCGCCGGGTGCAGCGGGCCGTCGACTACGACCCGCAACCGCCCTGGGGTGGCATCGACTACGCCCGCATCCCGCGCTTCCCCCGTGCGCTGCGCGGCGCCATCGGGCTGACCGCCCCGGTCGTCACCGCCCGGCCTCGGCGACTCACCCGGGCCGGACGCTGAGACGCGCGACCCGGGCACCCGACGGGCGCCGCCCGTCGTGACCGTCCGACAGCGGCCGAGGGGAAGGAGTCAGCCGCTGCGCCGGGCTCCGGGCCCGGTCGCGAGTTCGCCCAGCGCCTCGTCGATCAGCACCCACGGGTCAGCCGCGCTCGCCGACGCCCGGATCTCGGGCTCGCGGTCGCCGAGGCGCCGCAGCGTCGCGGCCACCGCGGCCTCGTGCAGGTCCCGGGTCATCGGCCGGGCAGGTAGCCCGACACGGCCGCGCAGCGCCTCCGCGGCAGCAGCGGCCCGGGCGGCGGTCTCCCAGTGCTGCTGCCGGGCTGCCAGCGCCGCCGTGGTGTCCAGGGCAGTGGCCAGTCCCTCGAGGTTGACGGCCCGCCGGAGGTGCTCGATCTGCTGGCGCAGGCGCTCCACGGACTCGTCCAGGTGACCGGCGAGCAGGTCGAGGACGGCCAGGTGCCCGACCGCCTGGGCGAGGAGGACGTCGTGGCCCATCGCGGTGGCGACGGCGGCGGCCTCGTCGAGGTCGGCGCGCGCCCCGGCGGGATCCCCGATGAGGGCCCGCCAGACACCGTGGTGCAGGGTGGCGTGCCCGAGCAGCCAGGCGTTGTCCTGGCGCCGAGCGGTGGCCAGGGCGGTGTCCAGGTCGTCGGCGACACCGGCGGTCTGCCCCAGGGACAGCCGCAGCGCGCCGCGGAGCAGCCGCACCGCGGTCGCGAGCAGCGCGGTGTCCCGGTCCGAAGTGTCCCCTGCGAGGTGCAGGGCCTGCTCGGCCGTGGCCAGCGCGGCGGCGTGGTCCCCGGTCTGGGTCTGCGCGTAGCAGACCGCGACGCTGTGCAGGAAGGCCTGCTCCCGGCTCGCCGGATCGCCGCCTGCCGTGTCGGTGGCCGCTGGGGCGACGTCGCGCAGCTCGCCGACCCGACCGCCGTAGATCAGCCACGGCCACAGCCGGCGGGCCAGTGCGGTGACCACGTCGACCGCGCCGCGGCCCGCGGCCCAGCGAGCGGCGGCGAGGAGGTTGTCGGCCTCGCGTGCCAGCAGCGGCCACGACCTGGGCGCGTCGTCGTGCGTGAGGATGTCGGCGGGCTCGACGAGCTCGGCGAACCAGCGGGCGTGCCGCTCGCCGAACCGCTCGGTCTCGTCGCGCTCCTGGAGCAGGTCGGCGGCGTAGGCGCGGACGACGTGCAGCATGCCCACCCGCGGGTCGTCGGTGACGTCGGCGACCAGCAGGTTCTTCTCCAGCAGCGAGGACACCCCGCCGAGCACGTCCGGCACGGTGTCGTCACCGCACACCGCCTCGACCGCCGGGAGCGTCGCGCTGCCGGCGAACACGCTCAGCCGGGCGAACAGCGCCTGCTCGGCTGGGGAGAGCAGTCGGCAGCTCCAGTCCAAGGTCGCCCTCAGGGTTCGCTGCCGGGCCGGCAGGTCGTCCGGGCCCCCGCCGAGCACGTCCAGCCGCTGCGTCAGCCGGTCGGCGAGCGCGACGGGGGAGAACAGCCGGGCGCGGGCCGCGGCCAGCTCGATGGCCAGCGGCAGGCCGTCGAGCAGGCGCACGATCTCGGCGATCGCGGCCCGGTTGCCCTCGGTGAGTGTGAAGCCGGGGTGGACGTCGGCCGCCCGCTGGACGAACAGCTGCACGGCCGGCGCGGCAGCGACCGGCTCGTCGTCGGCCGGGACCGGCAGCGGCGAGAGCGGGTACTCCCGCTCGCCGCGCAGCCGCAGCGCCTGCCGGCTGGTGACCAGCAGCGCGAGCCACGGGCAGCGGCCGAGCAGCGCGGCCAGGGCCGGGCCGGCGGTCCGCAGGTGCTCCATGTTGTCGAGTGCCACCAGCAGCTGCCGGCCGCGCAGGTCGTCGACGAGCCGGTCGAGGAGCGGTCGGCTGCCGGCCCCGGGCACGCCGAGCGCCCCGGCGAGCGTCGGCAGGACGAGGTCGGCGACCGGGACGTCCTCCAGCGGCACGAACGCGACACCGTCGGGGAAACGCTCGTCCACCACGCGGGCCACCTCGAGGGCGAGGCGGGTCTTGCCCACCCCGCCCGGGCCGGTCACCGTCACCAGCCGCGCCTCCCCGCCGAGCAGCTCGGAGACGGCGGCGACGTCCCGGTCACGGCCCACCGTCGCCGTCAGCGGCACCGGCGCCGCGGAGGGTCGGGCCCGCCGGCCGTCCGGGGCTGCCGCAGCGGCGGGGGCCGGGGTCATGAACCGCTCGCTCAGCAGCGCGGCGAGGTCGTCCTCGAGCAGCCCGGCGAGCTCGGTGGCGTCGGTGAAGTGCCGGTAGGAGGCGCTGCCGTGCTCGCTGACCTCGTCGAGCATGGCCTGGAGACGCGGCTCCACCGCCTCCGCAGGTCGCTTGAGGTACAGCAGGCGCGGCATCCCGTCGCTGAGCCGGAACTCGTCCTCGAGCCCGGAGACCTCCTCACCGGGGGCCACCCAGCCGTAGCGCTGGAAGTAGATGCCGACGAACACGTGTGACTGGCGGAGGTAGGCGCGGTACAGGTCCCGCGGCGGGTGCGGACGGGCACCGAGCTCGAACATCACCGGCGCCAGGTGCAGCCGCTCGATCGCGCCCCGCACCGCACGCCGCTCCTCGGCCAGCTCACCCAGGGTGGAGCTGACGAAGACCCGGATCCGCTGATCCGGCGTCCGGATGACCTCCCCGGGGTCCCGCGGGGGGATGTCGGTCGCCGTCATCTCCGTGCTCACCGCCTCGCCGGCACCGGGCGCCGGTCACCTGGTCATCGTGGCGTCCGCGTGGCCGGCGGACCAGCTCACCCGGCACGCCCGACGGCCGCCGGTCCCGTCCGGTGTGCCGGCACTTGCGAGAGGTACCGTGTGGGGGTATACCTTGTACTGGGTACCACTAGGGGGTACCGGTACGAGAGGAGAGCGATCGTGAGCACCAGCGACTACGCCGTCCGGGGCATGACCTGCAGCCACTGCGCGAGCGCGGTGACCGACGAGGTCTCGAGGATCCCCGGGGTGACCGGCGTGCAGGTCGACCTGGCCGCCGGCCGGGTCACCGTCGAGGCCGACCGGCCGGTGTCCGACGACGCGGTGGCCGCCGCCGTCGACGAGGCCGGCTACGAGGTCGTCCCCGGCTGACCGGCGACCCACCCGATCCGTCCCACCCGACGAGGAGACCGACAGACATGGCCGGCTACACCCACGCGAAGGACGAGCACCTCAAGCGGCTGCGCCGCATCGAGGGCCAGATCCGCGGGCTGCAGCGCATGGTCGAGGACGACAAGTACTGCATCGACATCCTGACCCAGGTGTCGGCGGCGACCCGCGCCCTGCAGTCGTTCTCCCTCGGCCTGCTCGACGAGCACCTGGCCGGCTGCGTGGTCGACGCCGCGCAGAAGGGCGGCCCGGAGGCCGACGCGAAGGTCCGCGAGGCCTCCGAGGCGATCGCCCGCCTCGTCCGCTCCTGACCGGAGGACGTGCCGTGAACACCCCTGCCCGGCTCGGCGCCTACGCGCTCGGGTTGGTCGCCGTCTTCGGTGCGGCCGCCGGCATCGGCCAGGCGGTCGGCCCCGTCGGCGCGGCCGCCGACGACGCGGCCGGCCACGAGGCCGCTCCCCACGGCGGGACCCATGCGGGATCCGCGCTGGACCCCGGCGCAGCGGCACCCGCCGCCGGCGACCACGCGCCCGGCGGCCTGCAGGTCTCCGAGAGCGGTTACACCCTCGACGCCGCCGGGTCCCTGCCGGCCGGCGCGGCCACCCCGGTGTCCTTCCGCGTCCTCGGTCCCGACGGGCAGCCGGTGACCGTCTACGACCCCGCCCACGACGAGGACCTGCACCTGATCGCGGTGCGCCGGGACCTGACCGGCTACCAGCACGTGCACCCGGAGCTGTCCGCCGACGGCACCTGGTCGATCCCGCTCGAGCTGACCGCCGGCACCTGGCGGCTGTTCGCCGACTTCGACCCCGCCGGCGAGGACCCCGCGCTCGTCCTGGGCACCGACGTCGCCGTTGCCGGCGACCACGTCCCGCAGCCGCTGCCCGAGCCGTCGGCCACGGCCGAGGTCGACGGGTACACCGTCACCCTCGACGGCCGGCTGGTCCCGGGGCAGGAGTCGGAGCTGACCCTGTCGGTCAGCCGGGACGGGCAGCCGGTCACCGACCTGCAGCCCTACCTGGCCGCCTACGGGCACCTGGTCGCCCTCCGCGACGGCGACCTGGCCTACCTGCACGTGCACCCGGCCGGCGAGCCCGGCGACGGCACCACACAGCCGGGGCCCGGCATCACCTTCTCCGCCACCGCACCCTCGGCCGGGGACTACCGGCTGTTCCTGGACTTCAAGCACGGTGACGTCGTGCGCACCGCCGAGTTCACCGTGCGCGCCGGGGAGACGGCGGCCGGCGGCGGCACGGCGACCCCGGGCCCCGCCGCCGAGGACGGCCACGCCGACGACGGCCACGGCCACGGCTGAGGCCACGCACCCCCGGCCCACCCCCAGCAGTCCCGAAGGAAGAAGACGATGAGCTCCGCGACTGAGCGCACGACCCCACCGGCCGCGGCCGGCGGCGGCCAGGTCGAGCTGGCGATCGGCGGGATGACCTGCGCCTCGTGCGCGGCGCGCATCGAGAAGAAGCTCAACCGGCTCGAGGGCGTCACCGCCACGGTCAACTACGCCACCGAGAAGGCGAGGGTCACCGTCACCGGTGACGTCACCCCCGACGAGCTGATCGCGATGGTGGAGAAGACCGGCTACACCGCGCACCTGCCCGAGCCCCCGGCGGCCGGGCAGCCGGCGGCCGCCGAGGCCGACGACCCCGTCCGCGGGCTGCGGCAGCGGCTGGTGGTCTCCGCCGTCCTGACCGTCCCGGTCATCGCGATGGCGATGGTCCCGGCGCTGCAGTTCACCAACTGGCAGTGGCTGTCGCTCACCCTGGCGGCTCCGGTGGTGGTCTGGGGTGCGTGGCCGTTCCACCGGGCCGCGTGGACCAACCTGCGCCACGGCACGTCCACGATGGACACGCTCGTCTCGATGGGCACCCTCGCCGCGCTGGCCTGGTCGCTGTACGCGCTCTTCTGGGGCACGGCCGGCGAGCCGGGCATGACGCACCCGTTCGAGCTGACCATCGCCCGCAGCGACGGAGCGGGGAACATCTACCTCGAGGCCGCCGCCGGGGTGACCACGTTCATCCTCGCCGGGCGCTACGTCGAGGCCCGCTCGAAGCGCCGCGCCGGCGCCGCGCTGCGCGCCCTGCTCGAGCTCGGCGCGAAGGAGGTCTCGGTCCTGCGCGGCGGGCGCGAGCAGCGGATCCCGGTCGACCGGCTGACCGTCGGCGACCTGTTCGTCGTCCGCCCCGGCGAGAAGGTCGCCACCGACGGCGTGGTCACCGAGGGCTCCTCGGCCGTGGACGCCTCGATGCTCACCGGCGAGTCCGTGCCGGTCGAGGTCGGCCCCGGCGACGCCGTCGCCGGCGCCACCGTCAACGCCGGCGGCCGGCTGGTCGTGCGGGCCACCCGGATCGGCGCCGACACCCAGCTCGCACAGATGGCCCGCCTGGTGGAGGACGCGCAGAACGGCAAGGCCGAGTTGCAGCGCCTGGCCGACCGCGTCTCGGGCGTCTTCGTGCCGGTCGTCATCGCCCTGGCCGTCGGCACCCTCGGCTTCTGGCTGGGCACCGGCGGCGGGCTGGCCGCCGCGTTCACCGCCGCGGTCGCCGTCCTGATCATCGCCTGCCCCTGCGCGCTGGGGCTGGCCACGCCGACCGCGCTCATGGTCGGCACCGGGCGCGGCGCGCAGCTCGGCATCCTGATCAGGGGCCCCGAGGTGCTGGAGGACACCCGGCAGGTCGACACGGTCGTGCTCGACAAGACCGGCACGGTCACCACCGGCCGGATGACCCTGCTCGACGTCGTCGTCGCGCCGGGCGAGGACCGCCGGCAGGTGCTGCGGCTGGCCGGCGCCCTGGAGGACGCCTCCGAGCACCCCGTCGCCCGGGCCGTCGCCACCGGCGCCGCCGAGGCGGTCGGCGACCTGCCGGCCGTGGAGGGCTTCACCAACGTCGAGGGCCTCGGCGTGCAGGGCGTCGTCGATGGGCACGCGGTGCTCGTCGGGCGCCCCCGGCTGCTGGCCGAGTGGTCCCAGCCCCTCGGCGCCGAGCTGGAGCGCGCGCGGGCCGCGGCCGAGGCCGAGGGCAGGACCGCGGTCGCGGTCGCCTGGGACGGCGCCGCCCGCGGCGTCCTCGTCGTCGCCGACGCCGTCAAGGACACCTCGGCCGAGGCCGTCCGGCAGCTCCGCGACCTGGGGCTGACCCCGGTCCTGCTGACCGGCGACAACGAGACCGTCGCCCGCTCGGTCGCCGCGGCGGTCGGCATCGACGAGGTCGTCGCCGAGGTGCTGCCCGCGGACAAGGTCGACGTCGTCAGGCGGCTGCAGGAGCAGGGCCGGGTCGTGGCGATGGTCGGCGACGGCGTCAACGACGCCCCGGCGCTGGCCCAGGCCGACCTGGGGCTGGCGATGGGCACCGGCACCGACGTCGCCATCGAGGCCGGTGACCTCACCCTGGTCCGCGGTGACCTGCGGGCCGCCGCCGACGCCATCCGGCTGTCCCGGCGGACGCTGACCACCATCCGGCAGAACCTGTTCTGGGCCTTCGCCTACAACGTCGCCGCGCTGCCGCTCGCGGCCGCCGGCCTGCTCGACCCGATGCTCGCCGGCGCGGCGATGGCGTTCTCCTCGGTGTTCGTCGTCTCCAACAGCCTGCGGCTGCGCCGGTTCCGCTCCACCAGTGGTGCGACCGCGGCCGGCGTGCGTCCAGACCCGGCCGCCGCCGTCGCCGACGCACCCCGGCAGGCCACCGCGGCACCCTGAGGGGGCGGTGGGTCGTCGGGCACGAGCGCCACGAGTTCGCGGGGAGGCCCAGCCCCTGGGCGCTGGCCGCCGCGCGGACTCGGTGGCGCTCAGGCGGATGCCGCCTGCCGCGCGGCCACCCCGCGCAGGACCATGCGGATGGTGCCGTGCGGCGAGGCGACCTCGTGCACCAGGGTGGCGGCGCCGATGGCGACCGCCGAGGCGGCGATCACCCCACTCGGGGAGCCGTGCCACATGGCCAGCAGCGCGGCATGGCCGAGGGCGGTGACGAGGAGCAGCGCCGTGAACGACCACGAGCCGCGGGCGATGGCCAGCGTCAAGTGGACGTAGAGCAGCGACGCCAGCGTCATCACCAAGGACAGCGGCACCATCAGCCGGGCGGCGTCGGCGAACTCCGGGCCGAAGGTCGCGGCCAGCAGTGAGCTGGGAACGAGCGCCAGGCCGGCGGTGATGACGAGGCCGGTGACGGCGGTGACGCCCATCGTGAGCAGGACTGGGCGGACGGGCTCCCGTCCGCGCGCCAGATCGGCGGCTACCCGGGGCAGCAGCACCATCGTCAGGGCAGCCGGGGCGTAGAGGGATACCTTGCCCATGAGCGCCGCGGCCGAGTAGACGCCGGCCACCTCGGGAGCGAGGGTCGCCTTGGCGACCAGCTGGTCGAGGTTGGTCAGGCTGGCGAAGGCCAGCAGCGCGAGGATCGAGGTGCCCGGCGCGAAGCTCACGGCACGGGGTTCGGGACGAGCGGCCCGGCGCACGGGGCCGACGAGCAGCAGGAGCCCCACGACCGTGGCCGCGACCATCGCCCAGACGGCTCCGGAGAGGCCAAGCAGCAGGATGCACAGCGGCAGCAGGAAGGTGCGCAGTGCGCCGAGGGGCCCCGCGAGGACCAAGGCGACGCGGCCGAAGCCACCGAGCCCCTGCAGGATGCCGGTGCCCACCAGCAGCACGCTGCCCAGCGGGATCCACAGTGCGGCGACGGCCGCCAGGGTCCACGTGGACAGGTCGAGCCACGACGTCAGCACCGGGCCGAGGGCGAGCAGTGCGAGGGTCAGACCGAGCACGCCCCAGGCGCTGCCGCGGGTCAGCGTGCGCACCACTCCCGACAGACCGGCAGCGTCACCCTGGCCGGCCAGGCGGGCGGTGTCCCGCGCGGCGGCCGCCTGGACGCCGTTCAGTGGCTGGAAGCAGATGAGCGAGTAGGCGATCAGGGCGCTGACCTCGGCGAACTGTGCCGCCCCCAGCATCCGGGCCGCCACCACGTAGAACAGGTAGTTGCCCGCGTGGCCGATCATGGACGCGGTCAGGACCGTCAGTCCCGAGCGCACGCCGCCACCGGAACCCTCCGCCGCTGTCGAGCTCATCGATACCGGGGAGGTGGCGTCCGGCGCCGGCGCGGACGACATACCGCTGCCGGGCGTGCTCGGTGAGGCGCTCACGAGGCGGTCGTCCGCGCGCCGGAGGAGCGGGCGCCGTCCACAGCTCGGCGTAGGGACGCTGCCGTCAGCCGGGCCGTGGTCTCCCAGGAGAAGCGCCCCGCTCGCGCACGCCCGGCAGCGGAAAGTGCGGCGCGCTGCCCCGGCGAGGCGATGAGCTCCTGCACCGCCGCGGCGAAGGTGCGTGGGTCACCCGGGGCCACGTAGCGGGCCGCGTCACCGCCGACCTCGCGCAGCACCGGGATGTCCGACGCGACCACCGGGCAGCCGCGCTGCATCGCCTCCAGGACGGGCAGGCCGAAGCCCTCGAACAGGGAGGGGCATACGTAGAGGTCGGCCCGGGCGAACAGCGCCTCCAGTTCACCGCGCGTCACCCAGCCGAGCAGGACGACGTCGTTCTCGAGACCCAGTTCGGTCACCAGCGGGCGGAGCGGGTCGTCGCCCTGGCTGCCGGTGACCACCAGCAGGGGACGGCCGTCGGCGGGCACCTGGCTCCACGCGCGCAGGAGCGTCGGGAAGTCCTTGTGGGGGAGCCGGTTGCCGGTGCTGAGCACCAGTGGCCGGCCGGTGTCCGGCACGGCGGCCGGGAGCCGGTCGGCGGGGTCCGGCGGCGCGGGACGACCGGCGGCGAGCGGGACGACGTCCACGCGCTCAGGACCGATACCGATGAACTCGGAGATGTCGGCGGCCGAGGCCTGTGAGTCGGTGAGGACCCGTGAGGCGGCACGGGCGGCGCGGCGGCAGAGGACCCCGACGGGTCGGCCGATCGGGCCTGCCACGTCGGGCAACCGGAACGACAGCAGGTCGTGCACCGTCAGGACGGTAGGAAGCGCCTGGAAGACCGGCCCGAAGTTGGCCGGGGAGTGCAGCACGTCGGCGCCCAGCCGCCGGCCGACCGGGCCGACGACCAGGGACTCGGCCACCGCCCAGACGACGCGGTTGCGCCCGGACATCGGGATGCGTCGCACCTCTCCGGGGAACCAGTCGAGGGGGAGCTCGGTCCCGGCGTTCACCAGTGCCGTGAACCGCAGGTCGGGTGCGACGGCCGGCATCGCGCGGTACAGCTCGTGTGCGTAGGTTTCGGTGCCTCCGCGCTGGCCCGTCAGGTGCATCAGGTCGACGGCGACGTGGGTTGTCGTCATGCCCCACGGGTCCTGGCCGGTCGGTGCATTGCCATCTCGTCGGGTACCTCACTCTGGTCGACTCGAAGCGTCAGCCTGGGCGGCTGCGCTCCAGGAACGGCGGTCACGCCGAGGAGCCGCCAGAGCCGCCGGGGCGCCGGTGGGCGGCGCAGGGCCTCACCGAGGGTACCCGGACGAGCACGGCGCCGCGGCCGCCGAGCGGTCCGACACCGTGCTCGTCCGGCCGGGTCAGCGCCGAGTGATCACGTGGGTGCGGGAGTCCCACGACAGGGTGCCGCCCTGGAACTGCTGGGTGCAGCCGGCGGAGGTGCACGCCATGTCGCTCGTCGGGTAGCCCAGTGGACCGTCGGCCCGTCCCTCGTTCACCCAGGTGGCGCCGAAGCCCCCGGACACGGCGTGGGCGCCGGTCGCCGCCGACCAGGCGACCTCCCCGGCGGCGAACCGCTGGGTGCAACCGCCGTCGCGCGTGCCGCAGGTCGTGCTCGTCGTCGGGTAGCCGAGGTAGCCGTTCTCCCAGCCGGTGGCGGCCCAGGCGTCGCGGACCGGACCCCAGGACGCCCAGACGCCGGTGGTGGGGGACCAGTAGGCCGAGGCGCCGGTCATGTGCTGGGCACAACCGCCTCCGCGCAGGCCGCAGACCATGTCCATAGTCGGGTAGCCGAGCGGGCCGTCGGCCCCGCCCGTGGACACCCAGAGCGCGGCGATGCCGCCGGACAGGGCCCGGGTGCCGGTGGCCGGCGACCAGGTCAGCTGGGCGTATTGGAACGGCTGCGTGCAGCCACCGCCGGAGTGCCCGCAGGTCATGGCGCCGGTGGGATAGCCGAAGGAACTCCGGTCGTGCCCGCTCGCCGCCCAGGCGGCCAGGATGCCGCCGGACATGGCAGCGGTGCCCGACTGGGGACTCCAGGTGACGACCCCGCCCTGGAACTGCTGGCTGCAGCCGCTGCGATTCAGACCGCAGACCATCGCGCCGGTCGGGTAGCCGAGGGAGCCTGCCTGACCGCCACCGGCTGCCCACAGTCCTCCGATGCCGCCCGAGACCACTCGTCCACCGGTGGCCGGCGACCACGTCACCGACCCGAACTGGAAGTCCTGCCGGCAGCCGCCGCCGGTCAGACCGCAGACGACCTCGGCCGTCGGGTAGCCGACGGGCCCGTCCTGCCAGCCACTGTCGGCCCACGTCTGCCGGACCACGCCCGCGGTCAGCTGCGCCCCGGTGGGCGCCGTCCAGTACAGCGAGCCGCCCTGGAAGTGCTGTGCACACCCGCCCTGGCGCAGACCGCACACGAGGTCGGTGACCGGATAGCCGAGGACGCCGTCCTGCCATCCCCGGGCCGCCCACGCGCTGCGAACAGCACCGCTGGTCGCGCGGGCGCCGGTCGCGGGACTCCAGTAGACGGAGCCGCCCTGGAAGTGCTGGGCGCAGCCGCCGTCGCGCTGGCCGCAGACGGTGTCCATCGTGGGGTACCCGAGCGATCCGCTCTGCCACCCCCTCGCGGCCCACAGGTCGCGGACCGGACCGAGCACGGCCCGGGCACCGGTCGCCTCGGTCCAGTAGACCGAGCCACCCTGGAAGTGCTGGGCGCAGCCGCCCTGTTCCAGGCCGCAGACCATCCGCGTGACGGGTTGGCCGAGGACGCCTCCGGCGCCGCCGAGCGCGTTCCACGTCGCCGCGATGCCGCCGGAGACGTATGGCACGGTGCTCGAGCCGAACCAGTCGTTGAAGTACAGGTAGAAGTTGCGGTTGCCGTATGCCGCGCAGGTGTCGTTCGCCGCCTTGTACCCGGCGGCGAGGGCGGCCGCGGTGGGCTGGTAGGGCGTGTAGTTGTACAGGCCCGCGGTGGCCTGGTTGGCGATGTAGACCTGGGAACCCCCGCACTCGGCCTTCGGGGAGTAGCGCACGAAGTTCGTCCGGCCGGCGACGTGCGCGTAGCCGGTGGGGTTGGCTGCGTAGCGCTGGAACTGCCGGGCGGCGCCGTAGACCTGGTTGAAGAACCCGTAGTAGGCGGCGTCGCACGCCGCGGTGTCCGGGCAGCCCATGCCGGCGGCGCTCTTGTAGCGGTTGGCCCAGAGCGTCGAACCGTCGTTGGTCACCAACGACTGTTCCTTCTGGATCAGCACGAGCAGCACCTGCGGGTTGACGCCGCAGGCGCGGGCGACCTTGGTAAGGATGGTCGCCGCGCTCTCGCGGGCGGCGCCGGTGTAGGTGCCGCGACACAGCGAGTCGGCGTTGCGAGTGTAGGTGTCCTGCACGAAGTCCTTCAGGCACGGCGTGCCGTCGGAGCCGGTGCGGCAGGAGGCGCCCTTGGCGTTGATGAAGGCGGCGACGGCAGCGGCGTCCATCGACGTCGCGTCGAAGAAGACGTCGTCGCTGATGATGTTGCCGGCGTCGAACTGGCTGACGTCCGCGGTCTCCACCAGCTGCGGGGTGGCCGGGGTGCCGTCCGGCAGCGTGCCGGCGCCGACGATGAGGAGGGCGGCGCAGCAGACCGCGGAGACGGCGAGGTCGAGCAGGCGCCTGGACGGGCCGACGAGGTTCACGGGACGACCACCTCGGCGGCCTGCGACGCGCCCTCACCGGTGTCGGAGACGTAGCTCAGCACCGCCTGCCACGTGCCCGTCGACAGCCGCGGGTCGGCGAGGCTGATCTGCCCGCAGGAGGTCGTGCTGGCGTCGGCGAGCGCCTGCGTGGTGGTGCTGAGGACGGTCGGGCCGCTGGTCAGCGTGAGGGTGCAGGTGCCGCCGACCTCCACGACACCGGACACGTAGCCGGTGGCCTGCACCGCGGCGTTTGCGGCTTCCCAGGTGACCGACGTGAGGACGGCCTGCAGCGCGTCACCGTCCGAAGGCGGCGGTGCGTCGGTGGCGACGTCCTCGGGTGCAGGTGGGGTGACCTCGGCCACGGGGAGCCCTCCGCCGCCGTCACGGGGAGGCGGGGACGACGGGACGGAGGAGGCGGTCTCCGACGCCGTCGCGGGCGGCGCCGCCGTGACCGACGGCACGCTCGTCGCCGTGCTCGTGGCCTGCTCCGGCCCGTCGCTGGACCGAGGAGCGACCAGGACGGCACCGGCGGCCGCGACAGCCGCCGAGACGCCCAGGGCGGCGAGCACCAGCGTCACACGACGACGGTGGACTCGGGACACGTGACCTCACAGGCATGTCTCGTGGCGACCCTCAGGTCGCACCGGGTGGGACCGGTCAGGACCGGACCGGTCCTCACCGGGACAGTCATCGGCAGGACTCCAGGGATCCATGACGGGTCGGACCGGGAGGGCCGTCCGGTGGCACCGGGTCCGCCTCCCGCGGACGGCGGCGCGCCGGCCGGAGGCGGGCGAGCTCAGGACGGCACGTGGTGGTCCGTCAGCACGTCCGGCTCCCGGGTCGTGTGTCGACGCAGGGCCACCGCGGTCACCGGGAGGGACGGTGTCGCACCGCCCGGGTCAGGGCAGCGGAGCCGCACCCCGGGCGTTGGTCAGCGCGGCCAGCACACCGTCCGCAGCGGCGGTCATGGTGCGGGTGCGGGCCGCCTCCTCGAACCACGCGCGGGTCGATCGCCGCAGGGCCTCCCCGGCGAGCACCACCTCGGCGATCGCCGCGCCGAGGTCGGCGGGCTCGGTGCTGCGGGCGACCGCTCCGTTGACCCCGGGCTCGACCAGCTCCAGGGAGGCGTTGTCCGGCGCCTCGGCCAGCACGACGGGTGTCCCGGTCGCGCACGCCTCGACGACCACCAGCCCGTAGCCCTCCCGGCGGGAGGGGTTGACCAGGCAGGCCGCCCCCGCCATCGCGCGCTCCAGCTCGTCCTGGGCGACGAAGCCCGGGACCTCGACGACGTCGTCCAGACCGAGACGGGCGACCTCCGCCACCACCGCCGCGCGGCTCTCGCCGTCGCCGAACAGGCGCGCCCGCAGCGCGGGGACCCGCGCCCGCGCCTCGGCCAGCGCCGCGGGGATCGACTCCACCCGCTTGTCGGGGATCATGCGCCCCGCGTACACCACGGTCGGCGGCTCGTCGGGCACCGGCCGGGCCTCGGCGTGCGTGTCGCCGTGGATCAGGCCGGGACTGATCACCGGTGGTGTCCGCAGGCCCTCCGCCTCGAGGCGCCGTCCGTTCATGCGTGAGTGGCAGCTGGCGAGTGGGCTGAGTCGGACCGCGAGCCGCTGCAGCAGCGTGGCGATCCGCCCGACCACGGCGCCCGAGTACTGGCGCCACTGCTCCGGTCGCCAGACCTCGAGGAAGTCCGCGCAGATCGGCATCCGGCGGCCCAGGAGCGCGAGCCGGACCGCCGGGACGTTGAGAGCGGGCAGCGCGCTCACCAGGACGGCGTCGTACCGCCGCCGACGGCGGAGCAGGTGCCGGGACACGGCCAGCGCGAAGCCGAGGGCCGGGGGGAGCCGCCGGCCGCCGTGCTCGTCGTACAGCCGCGCACGCCCGGCCACCTCGACCACCTCGAGGCCGGCCGGGACGGGAGGTGGCGTGTCGTCCCACTGTCGCCGCGTCAGGTACGAGACCCGGTGTCCGCGCTCGACGAACCGCTCGGCGAACGCCCGGTACTGCCGCTCCCCGCCACCCGTGGTGGCCGGGAAGAAGCAGTCGTAGACGACCGCGATGTGCAGCCCGTCGGCGTCGGCCACCCGTGTCCCCCTCACCCGCTCCAGCGCCCACCCGGGCGGGGCCGACGGTACCGACCGGGTCGGTGCGGATCGCTCAGCAGCCCCCCGGTGCGCTCGACCGCGAGACGGGCGAACAGCTCCTCGTGCGCGTCCAGCACCGCCGAGACGGAGTAGCGCGCACGCGCCTGCTCACGGCCGCGCCCTGGGTCGGGTGGATCCGTGGCCAGGCGGCGCAGGCCGGCCGTGATGCCCGGGACGTCGCGTGGTGCGACCACGGTGCCGAAACCGGTCTCCCGCACCGGGACCCGGACGCCCGGCAGGTCGCTCGCGAGGACCGGGACGCCGGCCAGCATCGCCTCGACCTGGACGATGCCGAAGGCCTCGAAGGCGTTGACCGACGGCAGCGCGAAGACGTCGAGTGACGCGTAGAGGTCGGCGAGGTCCTCGTCGGGCACGAACCCGAGCAGGCGCACGCGGGTGTCGTCGCCGATCGCCGCCCGGACCCGGGCCACGACCGAGCCTCCCGCCACGTCGGCGAAGGCGCCGCCGATGAGCAGGCGGGCGTCCGGGTCCTCGAGTGCGCGGAAGGCCCGGACCAGGTACTCCAGCCCCTTCTCCTCGACGATCCGGCCCAGGAAGCCGACGTGCGGCCCCCCGGTCTCCCGGAACCGCGGCCGGCCGGCCGGGCGCGCGTGGCACGGTGGGGGGATCACCGTCGTCCGCCCGTCCATGGCCGGCCAGAGCCGGCTGGACCGCGCGTAGTCCTCACTCGTCACCACGACAGCGTCGGCCCTGGTCAGGGCCCTGCGGCTGGCTGCGTCCACCCCCGCGGTCTGCAGCCGGTTGACCGCTCCCGGCGGGAGGCTGACGTCGCAGTGGTACGTGGTGGCCACGGGGGAGGCCAGGCGGCCGGCGAGGAGCGCCGCCTCCGGCATGGGCAGGTGCAGGTTCGTCACCGCGGCCCCACGGGCCGCCCGCCCGATCCGGCTGACCAGCGACGGAGCCGCGATCCCCTTGCCCAGCCGGGCCAGGACCGGCGCCCGCTCCACCTGGACCCCGTTGAGCACCTCCCGCTCGGGGAGGGACCGGTCGTGCCGGCTGGTGAGCACGCGGACCCGGTGCCCGCGCGCGGCGAGGCCCTCGGCGACGTCGCGCGCCACGTTGGTCAGGCCGCTGACGTAGGGCGTGTAGTAGTCCAGGGCGACCAGCAGGTCCAGCGGACCGGTCATGCCCGGCCTCCTCTCTCTCCGTCGGTGGACGCGACGAGGTCGCCGGCCGCGGCACGCCGGCCGGCCAGCAGGAGCCCGAGGCTGACCGCCAGCGCAGCCCCGGACCCGAGGGTGAAGGCCAGCCCGGCACGGAGCACGAGGTCGGGGACGACGGCGAACACGACCCCCGCGACGGCCAGCCCGGTGACCCACACCGTGGCCACGTCCCGGTGCCGCCCGTCGACGAGCAGCGCCTGGCCGGTCAGCAGCAGCCCCAGGTACAGCCCGCTGCCGACGGCGAGCACCGCGAGGGAGCCGCCGTCGAGCGCGTAGCGGTCCCCGAAGAGCACCCCCACCAACGCCGGGCCGGCCAGCCACCCCAAGAGGCCACCGGCCGCGGCCACCGCCGCCACGCCGGCAGCGGTCCGCCCGACCAAGCGGCGGACCGCGTCCCGGCTCGCCCCCGCCCCGGTCAGCGCCGGGATGAGCGCGCCCTGGAGCGGGACCGCCACGAAGAGGGGCAGCCGGACGAGGGTGAAACCGGCGACGAACTGCGCGGCGAGCACCCGCTCGTCCGCCATCGCGACCGCCGTGACGAGCACCGGTGCCGCGTTGAGCAGCGCCTGGGCGCACAGTGACCCGACCATGAGGTGGCCCACGTCACCCCAGCGCAGGCGCAGCCTCCGGTCGTCCCCCGGCGAGGAGGACCGGCGGCGTCCGAACCGGAGCAGGACCGGCGCATGGGCCAGCAGCACCGCGGCGGCCAGCGTCCAGCCGAAGTCACCCGCACCGTCGGGCCCGGCGAAGGCGGCCACCGCCCCTGCCGCGGCCAGCCGCAACACGGCCTCGGCGAACAGCACGGTCCCGTGCAGCCGTATGGCGCCACGGCCGAGGAGCAGCCCGCGGAGCACGAACTGCGGGGCCGAGCCGAGGCACACGACCAGGAGGGCGACCAGGAGCGCCACGTCCGCGCCGAGAACGCGCCGCAGCAGCGGCCACCCGGCGAGCACCGCGAGGAGCGTGACGGCGGTGATGGCACCGGCCACCCGCACCGTCCCCCGCGGCAGGCGTCCGCCGCCGTCCAGGTGCACCAGCCGGGCGATCTCCAGCTCCAGCGGTTGGAAGGCCCCGAGTCCCACGACGAGCGCGATGGACCAGAAGGCGCCGAAGTCGGCGTACTCGGCCGCTGGCACCGACCGCGCCACCACGGCAAGGTAGGCGTAGGTGAGGATCCCCGAGCCTGCTACGCCGACGGCGGCCCAGCCGAGGGAGGACGCGAGTCGCGGCGCCGGGCGGTTCAGGACCGGGTCCCGCACGCGCTGCGGTCCAGTGGCCGCCCCGGTAGCACGGGACCACCGTAGCGGCGCGCGTCGTGGAGCGAACGGCACAGGACGGAGTGACGGGGTGCACGCGTGGGCGTGATCGACCAGGAGCAGACCGGCGAGACGGGCAGCGGTGCCGCCGGAGCCGCCGTCGCCCGGCGCCCGGTGACCGGGCTGGTCCCGCTCGTTGTCGCGCTGGTGGCCGTCCTCGGCGCCGTCCTGCTGCTCCTGGCGCCCGTGCAGATGAGCGTCCCGACCGCGACCTGGCCGCAGGAACCGACGCGGCCGGCGTCCACCATGCTCGAGTTGACCAACCAGACCCCGCAGGCGATCGACGCGCGGTTCAGTTGCAGAGCCGTGCGGGCCGCCGCCGGTGCCGAGGGCGGCGTGGTCCTGTCGACCCTGGTGCCCGACCAGCCCGCGGCCGCGGGAGAGGGACTCCTGGTCACCACACGGGACGGCCGCCTCACCGTGGTGCTGCGGGGACAGACGCTCCTCGACGAGCCGATCGGCAGCGGGAACTGCTCGTACCGGCTGACCGGCACCCCGGACGCGGTGGTCCTCGAACGGGACGGGTCGCCGGTCGGCGCCGCGCGCGGTGACCGCGTCCTGCCGGACGTCGACGTCCTGGCCACGAGCGTCGCCCAGCTGCCCTCGGACGACGACCTGAGGGTGACCCTGCAGGTCGACAACCAGTTCAACACCACCCCGACGGTCGCCAAGCTCGTCTTGACCGCCGTGGTCGTGCTGGCGGCACTCGCGTCCCTCGTCCTGCTGCGCCGGGCCGACCGCAGGACCGCGCGGCCCGCCGACCCCGGGACCCGGGCGCGGGGCGGCCTGCCGGCGGTCGTCGTCGACGTCCTCGTCGTGGGCGCGATGGTCCTGTGGCTGTTCATCGCGCCGGCGTCCGACGACGACGGCTACTACGCGGCGATGGCCCGCAACGCCGCGGCGGAGGGGTTCGTCGGCAACTACTACCAGCTGTTCAACCAGTCCTTCACGCCCTTCACGTGGTTCTACCGACTGCTCGGCTGGTGGCAGCCGGCCGGGGACAGCCCGGTCGTCCTGCGGATCCCTGCGCTCGTCGCCGGCCTGGTCACCTGGCTGCTGCTCCGGCGCTACGTCGCCGCGCCCGGTGCCCTGCCGGCCGCCGTCCGCGAGCGGCGCTGGGGCCCGGCCACGGCGGCGCTGCTCCTGGCCGCGGCCTTCCTCGCCTGGTGGCTGCCCTACGGCATGGGGGTGCGGCCGGAGGCGGCCGTCGGGCTGCTGGCGCTCGCGTCGCTGGCCGGCGTGGTCACCGGCCTGCGGACGCGGCGGCTGTTCCCCGTGGCCCTCGGTCTCACCGCCGCCGCGCTGAGCGCCACCTGCCACCCGACCGGCCTGGTGGCCCTCGCGCCGTTCCTGGTGGCGCTGCCCCGACTGGTCCCCCTCGTGGGCGACGGCGTCTCCCGCCTCGGCGCGCTCACCCGCACCGCCCTGGTGGTCGCCCCCGGTGCCCTCGGCAGCGTCGTGGCCTTCGCGGACGGCACGCTGCACGACTTCCTGCGCGGCCAGGAGCTGTTCCTCTCGGTACAGGAACAGAACTCCTGGTACGACGAGTACCAGCGGTACAACTTCCTGCTCAGCCCCATCCCGATGGGGTCCTACGCCCGCCGCGCCGCGGTGCTGCTCGGGGTCGTGGCCCTGCTGTGGTTCCTCGGCCTCGCGGCCGCCGCCCGCGCCCGGGACGTCGCCGTGCCTCTCCCGCTTCTGCTGGCCGGCTCGTCGCTGGCGGCGGCGTTCCTGCTCCTGTGGATCACGCCGAGCAAGTGGACCCACCACTTCGGGGCGCTCGCCGGCCTCGGCCCGGTGTTCCTCGGGCTCTTCCTCGTCAGCCTGCCGTGGCTCGCCGCGCAGGTGACGCGCGGGCGGCGGACCGGCGCGGGCGTGCCGGTGGCCGTCCTGGGATCGCTCGTGCTGGCCTGCGCGCTGGCGCTGCGGGGGCCCAATCAGTGGGCCTACAGCTGGCTGCCCGGCATGCCCCAGCCGATGGTGCCGCCGTACCTGGGCCCGCTGACGCTGGGCAGCCCCGTGCTCTGGGCCGTCGTGGCGGTCGCGGTGCTGGGTGTACTCACCCTCGTCCGGCGGCGCACGGGGGGCTCCTGGGCGCGGTCCTGGGTGGCCGCCCCCGTCGTCGCCCTCGTATGCCTCGGGACCGGCCTCACCTACCTGCTGGGCAGCTACGCCTACGCCGCCGTGACGACGCTCGACGACTGGTCGCCCTGGGCCGACGCGCTCGCCGACCCGCTGGCCGACGACTGCGGGGCGGCCGGCGGCATGGAGGTCCTCGACGTCGGGGCGGCGCGCCCGCTGGTCCCCGGCGACGACGCGGCGGCGACGACCAGCACGGCGTTCGTGCCGGACGGCGGCTGGTTCCCGGTCGACCCGCCCCCGCCCGGGACCGGGGACGTGTGGGGAACCCTCGCCCCGCCGGAGGGGGAGGACGCCACGGGGACGCTCACCACGCCCTGGTACCCCGTGCCCGACCTCGCAGGCGACGAGGCGCTGACGGTCCTGGCCGCCGGGCGTCTCGACCGCGGCAACGAGGTCTCCGTGGAGTACGCGACGGCCGGGGACGGCGGGGAGCCGGTGCTCACCGGCCGCCAGCAGCTCACCGACGCGGTCGACTCGCCCGTATGGCGCACGTTCGTCCTCGACCCCGGTGGGGCCGGAGGGGCGCCGGACCTCGTGCGGCTGGCCGCGGAGGACCGCTCGGGAGGAGCCGGCGGGTGGCTGGCCGTGACCTCGCCCTCGGTGCTGCCGTGGACGCCCCTGCAGGACGTCCTCCCCGAGGACGAGGCGGTGGCCACCGCCTGGCAGGTGTCCTTCCTCTTCCCGTGCCAGCGCCAGCCCGTCGTCCGCCTGGGCGTCACCGAGCCGGTGACCCACGGCGTCGTCTGGCGCCCGGGCCCCGGCGCGTGGGGACTGGACGACAACACCTGGCAGGTCCCGCGCGGCGGGCTGTTCGCGCCGGTCGAGCGGACCTCCGCGGTCACCGAGCTGGCCACGCGGTTCCCCGACTGGCCCGACGTCCGCGACCTGCAGGTCTTCCGGTTCGAGCTGCCCTACACCCCCGACGCCTACGACCTCCGGGTCGACCGGGAGACCCGGCTGGGCTGGCAGGGGGCCCCGGCCGGGTGACGGAGCCGTCCGCCCCGCGGGCGCTCGATGTCGGTACTCTTCACGCCCTGCCGGGAGTGGACCGGCCACGTTCAGGGCACCGGTAACGCGACACGGGGGTAGGACGACGCCGCGGAGGCGGGTGGACGACGACGGTCGGGGAGGACGGACCAGTGGACGTCGAGGGCCAGACCGCGCCGGGCCGGACCGTGGAGTACCGGGACAACGTCGCCGTGGCCGCCCCGCTGGTCCCTCCCCCGCGCACGGGTCTGAGCATCGTCCGCGGCCTCTGGCGGACCATGCGACCCCGCCAGTGGGTCAAGAACGTGCTCGTCTTCGCGGCTCCGCTCGCCGCGGGGAGGGTCCTCGACCTCGACGTGCTCCGCGCCACGCTGGTCGCCTTCGTCCTCTTCTGCGCCGTCGCCAGCGGCATCTACCTCCTCAACGACGTGCGCGACGTCGAGGAGGACCGCCGGCACCCGACCAAGCGGTTCCGGCCGGTCGCGGCCGGCGCCCTGCCAGTACCCCTCGCCGTCGTCGCGGGGACAGTCCTCCTCGTCGCGGCGTTGGTCGCGGCGGTGCTCCTCACCCGGGTGCAGCTCGCCGGCGTGCTGGGCGCCTACGCCGGGATCTCGTTGGCCTACGCGTACTTCCTCAAGGACCAGCCGGTCATCGACCTCGCGGTCGTCGCCTCGGGGTTCCTACTCCGCGGCGTGGCCGGCGGTGCGGCGGCGGGGATCGCACTGTCACAGTGGTTCCTGCTCGTCGCTGCGTTCGGCGCGCTGTTCATGGTGGCGGGCAAGCGCTACGCGGAGCTGGTCGCAGTGGGGGAGGAGGCCGCCACGCGGCGGTCGCTGAAGGAGTACTCGGCCAGCTACCTGCGCTTCGTGTGGAGCCTCTCGGCCGGGGTGACCTGCACCACCTACTCCCTGTGGGCGTTCGAGCTCTACGAGGACGACCCGGGGTTCCCGTGGCAGACGCTGTCGATCGCCCCGTTCGTCCTGGCGCTCCTCCGGTACGCCGTCGACGTCGACCGGGGCCGAGCCGGCGCGCCCGAGGAGCTCGTGCTGCGGGACCGGGTGCTGCTGGGGCTGGGCGTGGTGTGGGCGCTGTTCGTCGGGATGGGCGTCTTCGTCAACTGACCGGGCGGGATCAGTCGAGCAGGCGGGAGACCGCGGTCAGTCGCGAGTCACCGGCCATCGAGGCCAGCCACGCCGACCAGCCCGGCCGCCGCCGCACCGCGGCGAGGGCCGCACGGGCGGCCGCCCGGTCGCCCCGGCGGGAGGCGGCCAGCGCGGCGTAGAGGTCGCGGGCGCCCTCGGGGGCGAACAGGGCGAGGGTCTCGTAGTCGCGCTCGTCGTAGGCCCGTTGGAGGTTGCGCAGCATCCGCAGCTGGGCCACCGGGTCGCCCGAGTCGTCGACCCGCAGGTCCATCCGCACGCCGTCGTCCTCCTCCGACGCCGGCTCGCCGCTCACCACCAGCAGCGCCGCCGACTGCCGCCCCCGCAGGTCGCCGCCGGCGTCCTGGCCGGCGGTGAGCGCGGCCAGCAACCGGTCGGCCAGCCCGCCGTCGTCGGCCTGGTAGGCCGCAGCCATCGCCGGCAGCACCTCCGGCGAGCCGAGCATGTTGCCCTGCACGCTCCACCCGTCGCCGACCAGGTGGCCGCTGACCGGGAACGAGCCGGGCCCGGTGTCGGCGGCGACGGCGCCGTCGGGCGCGAGCACGGCGATCTGCCGGTCCACGTCCTCGGCGGCGTGCGCGGCCCGGCGCACCAGCACCTCCGGCGCCGTGCCCTCGGCCAGGCCGCCGAGCAGCACGTGGCCGAGGCCGCGCGGGCTGCGCGCCTGCACCGCGACGACGCCGACGCCGGGCCGGGCGCTGGGCACGGCGCGGCCGACGGCGAGGATGCAGGAGGAGACGGCGATGCCCATCTCCCCGGTGACCGGGTCGCGGGCGACGACCGAGAACGTCACCGGGGGCGGGCGGGGGTGCTCAGACGGTCGCCGGCAGCGCCATCGTCGGGACGTCGCCGGGGACGGTCAGCGGGGCGCCGGTCTTCTCGACCACCTCGTCGGGGGTCACGCCGGGGGCGACCTCGCGGAGTACGAAGCCCCCGGGCGTGACGTCAACGACGGCGAGGTCGGTGACCACGCGGTCCACGCAGCCCTTGCCGGTCAGCGGCAGCGAGCACTCCTCGACCAGCTTCGGCGACCCGTCCCGGGCGACGTGCTCCATCATGATCACCACGCGGCGGGCGCCGTGGACGAGGTCCATCGCCCCGCCCATGCCGTTCACCATCTTCCCGGGGATCAGCCAGTTGGCGAGGTCGCCGCGGGGGTTGACCTGCATGGCGCCGAGGATGGCGAGGTCGAGGTGCTTGCCGCGGATCATCCCGAAGCTGGTGGCCGAGTCGAAGAAGCTCGCGCCCGGCAGGATCGTGACCGTCTCCTTGCCGGCGTTGATGAGGTCGGGGTCCTCCTCGCCCTCGACGGGGTAGGGCCCGACGCCCAGGACGCCGTTCTCCGAGTGCAGCACCACGTGCACGCCGTCGGGGACGTGGTTGGGCACCAGGGTCGGCATGCCGATGCCGAGGTTGACGTAGGCGCCGTCCTCGAGCTCCTGGGCGACGCGGGCGGCGAGCTGGTCGCGGGTCAGGGTCACTGGGCGCTCTCCTCGGTGGCCTCCTCGCCGGCGGCGGCGAGGGGCGCGTCGTCGGTGCCGGCGGCCGGCCGGGGACGGGTGGTGCGGCGCTCGATCCGCTTGCCCTCCGGGCCCACGACGACCACCCGGTCGACGAAGACGCCGGGCAGGTGCACGTGCTCGGGGCGGATCTCGCCGGGCTCGACCAGCTCCTCGACCTCGGCGATCGTGATCCGCCCGGCCATGCCGGCGAGCGGGTTGAAGTTCATCGCCGACTCGTGGAAGACCAGGTTGCCGTGCCGGTCGCCGACCGCGGCGCGGACCAGGCCGTAGTCGGCGGTCAGCGCGGTCTCGAGCACGTACTCGACGCCGTCGAAGACGCGGGTCTCCTTGGGCGCGCTGGTCTCGACGACGTTCCCGTCGGCGTCGTAGCGGACCGGGATGCCGCCGTCGGCGACCATCGTGCCCACGCCGGTGGGCGTGTAGAAGGCGGGGATGCCGGCACCGCCGGCGCGCAGCCGCTCGGCCAGCGTGCCCTGCGGGGTCAGCTCGACCTCCAGCTCGCCGGACAGGTACAGGCGGGCGAGCTCCTTGTTGCCGCCGACGAACGAGCTGATCGTGCGGCGGATCCGACCGGCGTAGAGCAGCACGCCCAGCGCCTGGTCGTCGACCCCGCAGTTGTTCGAGATCGTGACCAGGTCCCGCGCGCCCTGCTCGAGCAGCGCGTCGATCAACCGGATCGGCACGCCGCACAGGCCGAACCCACCGACGGCGAGCACGGCGCCGTCGGTGATGTCGGCCACCGCCTCCCGCGTGCTCGCGACGACCTTGTCCATCAGGCGACCCCGTCCATCAGCTGACCACCGTCTCTCCCGGCGCGGCGGGCCGGCCGCCTCAGGCGGGCCGGCCCAGCTCGCGGATGCCCTCGATCCGGACGCCGAGCGTAGCGGTGACCCGCTCGGCCTCCGCCCGGCCGCGCAGCGTGGCGGGATCGGTGTCCCGGCACAGCACCAGGGAGGCGCCGGCGGCCAGCGGCGCCAGCAGCCAGGCCACGGGGCCGGCCTCCGCGGCGGTCCGCTCGTCGACCAGCAGCCGGTCCCCGGCCGCGATCCCCAGCCGCCCGGCGAGTTCCCCGGCGGCGGCCGCGAGCCCGCCGAGGGTCAGCTGCAGACCGCCGGCGGACAGGCCGGGGGAGTCCGGGTCCGGGGGGACGTACGGGGTGAAGACGTCGCCGTGGCCGCGCACCTCGAGCGCGAAGTCGCGGGCGGGTCCGGCGTACCCGGCCATGCCCAGGCCCAGCGGGTGCAGGGAGAGGCCGAGCAGGTCGGGCAGGTCCTGCTCCTCCAGCGGGGCGAGCCGGTCCTGGGCGGCGAGGACGACGTCGGCGGCGTCGAGGCTGCCGTCGTCCTCGGCGGCGGTGTCCAGCACCGCGGCGCCGCAGCTCCAGACCCCGAGCAGCACCGCGGCGGTCTGCCAGTGCACCGGCAGCACGACGGCCACCGTGCTGCCCGGGCCGACGTCGAACTCGTCCTGCAGCAGGTTGGCCGTCTTGGCCACCCAGTTGGCCAGCGTCGCGGCGGAGAGCTCGACGCGCCCGCCGCTGGTGTCGTCGTAGGCCGTGACCAGGGGAGCGGAGGGGGCGTGCCGCAGTACCCCGGCGAGCAGGTCCGACGGGGTCCTCGGCGCAGGGCTCATGTGCCGAGCTTCCCAGCCGGCCTGGTCGGGGATGCGTCCCTCAGTTGATGCAGCTGGTGTCGGCTGCCGTCCGGGGGACCTCGGCGGTGGTCTCGCCGGCCGGCGCGGGCGGCGTGGTCGGCTGCCCGATGCCGTTGAAGTCGCTGCCCAGGACCAGCTGCACGGTGCCGCTCGCGGCGTCCTCGCTGACCTCGGCAGTGGCTCCGGGCACCTGCCCGGCCAGTGTCGTCGCCAGCGCCTCGTCGCCGGCGGCATGCCGGACGACGGTCTGCTCGTAGTCGCTGCTGTCGGCGTTGCCGGTGGAGGTCACCGCGAAGCCGGCGGCCTCGAGCTCGGCAGCGGCCTCGGCGGCCAGTCCGGAGGTACCCGAGCCGTTGTAGACCTCCACCGACACCTGCGACGGCGCCACGGTGGCCGGGGCCTCGGTCTCGGGTGCAGCCGGGACCTCCGGCTCGGCGGAGAGGTCGGCGAAGAACTCGTGCAGCGTGTCCTCGTCGGCCAGCTCGAGGATCGAGCGGCCCTGCTCGTCGCGGCCGTCGCCGACGATGGGCACGGTCTGGAACTCGATGCTGTCGGCGGTCACCGCCTGCATCTGCTGGGCGAGGTCGAGCAGCACCAGGTCGCGGTCGATGGTCAGCGACTCCGACGCCGCCTGCACCAGCTGTCGCTGCTTGCCCAGGTCGAGCAGCACGTCCTCGGAGAGCATCTTGCGCAGGACGCCGCCGATGAACACCTGCTGGCGGACGATCCGGTCGAGGTCGCCGCGGGGCAGTCCGTGCCGCTGCCGGACGAAGGCCAGCGCCTCGGCGCCGGAGATGGTCTGCTCGCCGGCGGGGAAGACCGCGCCGGAGAACCCCGAGTCGTCGACCGCCTCGCACAGGTTCACCGTGACGCCGCCGACGACGCTCGTGAGGTTGAAGAAGCCGAGCAGGTCGACCTCGGCGTAGTGGTCGATCTGCAGACCGGTGAGCTGGCTGATCGTGCGCACCAGCAGCTGTGCGCCGCCGGCCTGGCGCTCCTCCTCCGGCGCGGAGTCGTCGACCTCCGCGTACCCGTGGGCGTAGGCGGCGTTGAGCTTGTCCATCCCGTAGCCGGGGATCTCGACGTAGGAGTCGCGCGGGAAGGAGACGAACGAGGCGTGCGACCCGTCGGCGGGGACGTGCACCAGGATCATCGTGTCGGTGTTGATCCCGGAGTCCGAGCCGGCGGTGAGCTCGGCGAGCTGCTCGGGGGTGAGCGCGGCGCGGCTGTCGTTGCCGACCAGCAGCAGGTTCATCGCCTCGGGGGCGCCCCCGGTGTCGGCGTTGCCGTCGGTGGGGATGGCGTCGGTGCGGTTGACCGTGGCCTCGGCGACCCGGCCGAGGTACCAGCCCCAGCCGCTGCCGGCGAGCAAGAGCACCGACAGGACGACGGCGAGCGGGCGGGCCGCGACGGCAGCGCGGCCTCCCCGGCGGCGCGGCTCGCCGGCCGTGGCGCTGCTGCGAGCGCCCCGCGGCACGGCCTCCTCGCCCGTGGCGCCCCGGCTGCTGCGCGGGCGGGACGGGCGACCGGCACGCGGGTCGAGCCGCGCCGGGAGCGGCCGGCCCGAGGGCTCGTTGCGGTCTCGGCTCACGCGATCGAGGTTAGGGGCGGCCGGTGGCGGCAAGCGGTCCGCGACACGGGGGAACGCTCCGTCTCGGCGCGCGTGCCCGTCTGGCACCGGCCGCCCGCCTGGTCGTGCACTGCCCCACCGGGCACGGCCGTCACAGGGGCACCCGACGGGTCCGGGCCCCGCGTGGCTCACCGGCTCCGGCCGAGGGCGCTGCCTGCCCGGAATATGCTCTGCAGATCGTCGGCGACCCGGGCCCGGCGCAGTGCTCCGGTCTCCACCGCGAGGCGGCGTGCTGTTCCAGCACTCGTGACACTTCCGTCACAGTCGTCGGCGACGTTCGGGCGTGTCCGCGGTGTGGCCGCTTACCGTGGCCCTGTTCTCACCACGAGCCCGAGGAGCTGCACCTGTGGGTGCCCACGACACCGAGATCGAGCTGTCCATCGTCATGCCCTGCCTCAACGAGGCGGAGACGCTGGCGGTCTGCATCCGCAAGGCGCGCGGCTTCCTCGAGCGCAGCGGCGTGAGCGGTGAGGTCGTCATCGCCGACAACGGCAGCACCGACGGCTCGCAACAGATCGCCGAGGCCGAGGGCGCGCGGGTCGTGCCGGTGACCGAGAAGGGCTACGGCAACGCCCTGCTCGGCGGCATCCGGGCCGCACGCGGCCGCTACGTGGTCATGGGCGACGCGGACGACAGTTACGACTTCTCCGACCTCGGGCCCTTCGTCGCCGAACTGCGGGCCGGCGCCGACCTCGTCATGGGGAACCGTTTTGCGGGTGGCATCGCCGACGGCGCGATGCCGCCGTTGCACCGCTACGTCGGCAACCCGGTGCTGTCCTTCATCGGTCGGCTCTTCTTCAAGGCCCGCGTCGGGGACTTCCACTGCGGCCTGCGCGGCTTCAACCGCCAGCGGTTGCTCGAACTCGACCTGCACACGACGGGCATGGAGTTCGCCTCCGAGGTCGTGGTCCGCGCCGTCCTCGCCGGACACCGCATCGCCGAGGTCCCGACGACGCTGAGCAAGGACGGGCGCAGCCGGCCCCCGCACCTGCGCAGCTTCCGGGACGGCTGGCGTCACCTCCGCTTCCTGCTGCTCTACGCGCCGCGGTGGCTCTTCCTCTTCCCTGGTTTCGCCCTGGCCGGCGTCGGTGCGCTCGCCACGGCGGTGCTGCTGTTCACCCCGGTGACCATCGGCTCGGCGACCTTCGACATCGGCACGCTCGGCTACGCGGCCGCCGCCCTGTTGATCGGCAGCCAGGCGATCGCCTTCTGGCTGCTGACCAAGGTCTACGCGATCGAGGAGGGCTTCCTGCCACCGGATCCGCGCATGACCCGGCTCTTCCGCCGCTTCACCCTCGAGGTGGGGCTGGTCACCGGCGGTCTCCTCTTCCTCATCGGCGTCGTCGCGGGGGTCGTCTCGCTCGTCAGGTGGGGACAGGCCGGTCTGGGCGCGCTCGACACCGGGACACAGATCCGCATCGTCGTCGTCGCGATGATCGGCCTCATCCTGGGCGCGCAGGTGGTCCTCAACAGCCTCTTCGTGTCCATCCTCGGTCTCGGGCGCAAGGACCGCCCCCGCGTCGACATCGCCGATCCCGGGGTCCCGGCCCGGATGCCCGTCACGCAGGTGTCCCCGGTCGTGTCTCGGGGGCAGTCCGCGGCCTGAGAGGGCTCCGGCCGGGGCGAGCGGGTGGCTCGTCCCGGCCCGCCAGGTCTCACGGGCGGTTCCGGTCACGAGAGCGCACCTGCCTGCCGATGACGAGATGACCGGGTCGTGCGGGTGTCGCACCTCCTGGCACAACCCTCGAGTCGTCGAGTCCTGGAGCTCCCTGTCGTGCGTCGCCTGTTCGCGGGACTGCTCGCCTTCGTAGCGGTCACCAGCACCCTTCTGGTCCTGCCCGTCTACGCGGCTCCCCAGCCGGGGGCCGAGCCGGTCCAGACCTCGGTCGAGGAGGTCCCGCTGGGCTCCGTGGAGGACCCCGCGCCGGAGGCCGACGTCCAGGAGGGGACCACCGAGCCCGTGAGTGGGGTGCCGGACACCGCGTCGGTCCTCACGGTCACCCGGGAGTCGACCGACGAGTTCTCCCTGGTCGGCGTCACCTGGGCGCCGGACCCGGCCGTCGTCGACGTCGCCGTCCAGGTCCGGGTCCGCAGCGGCGACGAGCCCTGGGGCGAGTGGGCGCAGGTCGGTCCGGAGGACGCTGGTCAGGACGCGGGACAGCCCGCCGTCGGGAATGGAGAGCCGCGCCGGGCCGGCACCGCGCCGCTGTGGACCGGCCCCAGCACCGGTGTCGAGGTCGAGCTGGTGACCCGGTCGGGTGCGGCGCCGACCGACGTCCGACTCGACCTGGTCGACCCCGGGGAGAGTGCAGCCGACGCCGCGCTGGAGACGCCCGACATCCAGGACACCGCCGACGCGGCGCTGGCCATGCCCCCGGTCTACTCACGCGCGCAGTGGGGCGCCGACGAGTCCATCCGCACGTGGGCTCCTCAGTACGCCCCGACGATCAAGGCCGCGACGCTGCACCACACCGCGGATGCGAACGGCTACACGGTCGACCAGGTGCCGGCGATGATGCGGTCGATCTACCGCTACCACACCGTCAGCCTGGGCTGGGGCGACATCGGCTACAACGTCGTCGCCGACAGGTTCGGCCGGTTGTGGGAGGGCCGTTCCGGCGGTCTGGCCAGCACGGTCGTCGGCGCCCACGCGGGCGGCTTCAACAGCGGCACCTTCGGGGTGTCGATGCTCGGGAACTACGACACGGTGGCGACGACCCAGCCGATGGTCGACGCGGTGGCCGCGATCATCGCGTGGAAGTTCTCGCTGTACGGCGTGGACCCCGACGGGACCACGACCCTGATCTCCGGCGGAGGCGGGACGGCCCGGTACGCCTCCGGGACACCGGTGACGCTGCCGACGGTCTTCGGCCACCGCGACGTCGGCTCGACCGCCTGTCCGGGCCGCTACGGGTACGCCAGGCTGCCCGAGATCCGCGCCAAGGTGGCTCGCACGCTGAGTACGTCCGTGGACCCCGGCACCGCCATCGGCTCCCGCTACCTGGCCGACGCGAGCGTGCGGGTCGCCCTGGGCGCGCCCACCGGACCGGAGCAGGACGGCGGCGGGTACCGCTGGCAGCCCTTCGATCGAGGTCGGATGTACTCCTCAGCGGAGACCGGGACGCACTTTCTCGTCAACGGCAACCTCGCCGCCTACCTGGGGGCTGGTGGCCCGCCGGTGCTGGGCCTGCCGACGACCGACGAGCTGGTCGTCCCTGGCGGTGGCGGCGTCTACAACCACTTCCCCCACGCCTCGATCTACTGGTCACCGGCCACCGGGTCCCAGGTGGTCGTCAACGCCATCCGGGCGCTTTGGATCCGCAGCGGCTGGGAAGCCGGCCGGCTCGGTTACCCGACCAGCGGGGAGATCGGGCTGCCCGGCGGGCGCGGCGTCGTCCAGCACTTCGAGGGCGGCGACGTCTACTGGTCGCTCGACACACCGAGCACCGCGGTCGTCGGTGGGATGAAGGTGTCCTACGACCGGCTCGGCGGGCAGCAGAGCCGACTCGGGTACCCGCTGTCCGGAGAGGAGCACCTCGCCGTGACCGGTGGCTTCCGCCAGCGGTTCCAGGGGGGTGACGTGTACTGGACCGAGCGGACCGGTGGCCAGGTCGTGGCGGGTGGTATCGCGCTGGCCTACCAGCGTCTCGGCGCCGACGCGGGGCGGCTGGCCTACCCGGTGGCCGGGGAGGAGTACCTCGGCGACGACCGCGGCTTCCGGCAGCGGTTCCAGAGGGGGGCCGTCTACTGGACAGCCGCCACGGGGGGCATGCAGGTCACCGGGGGCATCGGCGGGCTGTACACCGCCATGGGCGCGCAAGCCAGCCGGTTGGGCTATCCCCTCACCGACGAACGGGGCCTCGCGGACGGTCGCGGGATCGTCCAGTCGTTCGAGGGCGGCGTCGTCTACTGGAGCGCGCGCACGGGACCGCACTACGTGGCCGGGGGTATCGGCGCCCTGTACCGCGACCTGGGCGCGGAGAAGAGCCGGCTCGGGTACCCGACCAGTGACGAGACGGCGGTCCCGGGTGGCTTCGTGAGCACCTTCGAGCACGGGCGGATCACCTGGACGCCCGCGGAGGGGTCGCGCGTCTGGTACGGCTGAGACGAGCGTGTCGGGTGGGGGTGACCGGTCCGTCCGCCTCCGCGTCGGCGTGCACCTCCCTGGCTACCCTGGGCCCATGCCCCGCGGTGCCCTGTCGACCTCCCGAGCCCAGTGAGCGCCGGGCTCGCCGTCGCCGCCGCTGGCCTCCTCCTCTTCTTGCCGGGAGCGATCGCTGCGTCGGCCCTGGGCATGAGGGGTGCGTCCGCCCTGGGGGCGGCGCCGGCGCTGTCGTTGGGCCTGTACGCCTGCGTCGCAGTGGTCTTCGGGGCCGCCGGGGTGCGGTGGGAGCCGACGACGGTCGGCCTCGCTCTGCTGGTCGTCCTGATCGGCCTGACCGCCGCTCGCCGTCCGTGGCGGCGGGGCGTCACGGACGCGCCGGACAGGACGGGGACCCGCGCGGCGCGGTGGCGCCCGTGGTCGGGGCACGCCGCCGTCCTCGCGCTGTGGGCGGTGGTCTCGGCGGTCTCCGCGTACCTGGTCGTGCGGGCCAGCCAGGGTCTGCAGCGACCGCAGCAGTACTGGGACGCGATGTTCCACGCCAATGCCGTCCGCTGGATTGCCGAGCACGGCGACATCGCTCCCGCCGATCTCGCGCCCCTGGCCCAGCCGGAGAACGACGCGTTCTACTACCCCGACGTCTTCCACGGTGTCGCAGCACTGCTGGTCGACCTCGGTGCCGGGTCGGTGCCGGTCGCGATCAACGCAGTTCTCGCCGTGCTGCCGGGGGTATTCGCCGCTGGGGCGGGGCTGCTCGCCTGGGTCCTGTTTGGCCGCCCCGTCGTCAGTGCCGCTGCCCTCGTGCTCGCCACGGTGGTCACCGCCTTCCCCTACGACCTGTTCTTCTGGGGGCCGCTGTGGCCGTTCGGCACAGCGGTGGCCGCCATCGGTTCAGCGGCAGCGCTCATCCTGCTCCTGGCGCGCCACGGGAGCTCGGCTACTGCGGTGGCTGCGGCCCTGGGGTTGCTGGGGGTCGTCCACACGCAGCCGGCCGCCGGCGTTGGCTGCCTCCTCCTCGCCGTGGTCCTGGGCCTACCCCAGATGCTCGTCTGCCTCCGGCGGCTCCCCGGGCCTCGCGAGCGGCTGCAGCACGCGGGTTGGGTCCTGTTCGCGGCTGCTGTCTTCACCCTCGTGTCCGCCCCGCTGGTGTCCTCGCTGACAGGACAGAGCGGCGGCCTCGGCGGTGTGGACTGGCCAGCGGTTGCCTCGCCGGGTCAGGCAATCGGCCAGTTGCTGACCTTCAATCAGGACTCGGCCCACCCCCAGTGGGCGTTGGCCGCACTCCTGCTGGTCGGTGTGCTGGCGGCCCCCCGCTGCGGTTGGCGGGGCTGGTCGCTGCTCGTGGCCACCGGACTGTTCGCCGCCCTGTACGTCATGGCCGCCGCGTACGACGAGCCGCTCCAGCAGTCGCTGACCTCGCTGTGGTGGAACGACCGCTGGCGTTTCGCAGCGCTGTTCGCGGTCCCGGCGGTGATCGTGGCCGCCGTCGGCGTGCAGGTGGCCGCGGACGGGCTGCGAGACCTCATCGCACAACTGCCGGGAGCCGCAGGACGACGAGGACGGCGACTCGTCCCGGTGCTGGTCCTGGTCGTCGTGGCGGGAGTGGTGGTCCTCGCCTATTTCCCTCGCAACCAGGAACGGGTGGCGCTCGGCTACACCGACGGCCCCACCTTCTCCGAGGAGGAGCAGAGGGGCTATGCCGTCTTGGCGGATCTGCACGACGGTGGAGCCGTCCTCAACGACCCCTTCGACGGGTCGGCGTGGTCCTTCGCGTACTACCAGCTGCCGCTGGTGTTCCGGTCACCGATCACGCCGCCCTACCGACCCGAGGACATCGGCGAGGACCGGCTCCTATTGTTCCGGGAGTTCAACCAGTTGGACACCGACGAGGCCGTCCAGACAGCCGTCGAGGACTTGGACGTGCGCTGGGTGGTGATCAGTGAGGGCTTCACCGCCGTCGGCCAGACGCGGGCGGCGGGTCTCACCGATCTCGACCAGGTCGATGGGCTGGAGCTGGTCTACAGCGATCGGCAGACGAGCATCTACCGCCTCACCCGACCCGGACGGGTCTGAGAACCAGAGAGTCCTGACATGAGCCTCGACGCACCCGCGGCGCCGCCGCCCGTCACGTCCAACACCCGGCCGTGGCGCAGCGCGTTCGCCGATCTCTCCGGCGGCTGGCGCCAGCGCCAGCTCTGGGGGCACCTGGGCTGGCAGGACATCCGGCAGCGCTACCGGCGTTCGGTCCTCGGCCCGGTCTGGATCACCATCAGCATGGCGGTCACCGCCGTCGCGCTCGGCATCCTCTACTCGGGCCTGTTCGACATCCCGCTGGAGCGGCTGCTGCCGCACGTCCTCGTCGGCTTCATCGTCTGGGCCTTCATCAGCGGCTGCATCACCGAGGGCTCAGAGGTCTTCATCGCCAACGAGGGTCTGATCAA
This sequence comes from Geodermatophilus sp. SYSU D00700, assembly GCF_054050255.1. Taxonomy (NCBI): domain Bacteria; kingdom Bacillati; phylum Actinomycetota; class Actinomycetes; order Geodermatophilales; family Geodermatophilaceae; genus Geodermatophilus; species Geodermatophilus sp. SYSU D00700. The sequence continues at coordinate 56,385 of NZ_JBJGZA010000006.1, forward strand.
GCACCTGCCGTCTCCGCTGTCGGTGCACGTCTACCGGCTGGTCTGGCGGCAGACCCTGTTCTTCCTGCACAACCTGATCGTCTACGGGGTCATGCTCCTGGTCTTCCCCCAGCCGTTGAAGTGGACGGCGGTGTACGCCGTCCCGGCGTTCGCGGTGCTGGCCCTCAACGGCGTCTGGGTGGCCCTCGCCGTCGGCATCATCACCGCACGGTTCCGCGACATCCTGCCGATCACGCAGAGCGTGGTGCAACTGGCGTTCTTCCTGACGCCGATCGTCTGGATCTACGACGAGCTGGTGAACAGCCCCAACCCGGACATCGCCGAACGGGCACGGCTGGCCGAGTTCAACCCGTTCCTGCACTTCCTCGAGATCATCCGTCGTCCGCTGCTGGGCCAGGACCAGCTGCTGCGGTACTGGGTGGTCGTCCTCGCCATCACGGTGGTCGGCTGGGCGCTGACACTGCTCGTGCTGCGCCGCTACCGGTCCCGCGTCTCCTACTGGGTGTGAACGTGTCCGACATCTCCTATTCGATCGGCATCACGACCAAGGACGCCTGTGTCGACTTCCCGATCTTCGACGCCAAGAGCCGGTCGCTGAAGAAGACCGTCATGGGTCTGGTCGGCGGCAACATCGACAGCGGCGCCAAGGTGCCGGTCATCGAGGCGCTGCGGGACATCACCGTGCACCTCGAGCACGGCGCCCGAGTCGGGCTGGTCGGTCACAACGGCGCCGGCAAGTCCACGCTGCTGCGGCTCCTGTCGGGCATCTACGAGCCCACGCGCGGGATCGCGGAGGTCCGTGGCCGGGTGGCGCCGGTGTTCGACCTCGGCGTGGGCATGGACCCGGAGATCTCCGGCTTCGAGAACATCATGATCCGCGGGTTGTTCCTCGGCATGACGCGCAAGCAGATGCAGGAGCGCGTCGACGACATCGCCGACTTCACCGAGCTCGGCGACTTCCTGCACATGCCGCTGCGCACGTACTCCACCGGCATGCGGGTACGCCTGGCCCTCGGCGTGGTCACCAGCATCGACCCGGAGATCCTGCTGCTCGACGAGGGGATCGGCGCGGTCGACGCCGCCTTCCTCGAGAAGTCCAAGCGGCGGCTGGTGGAGCTCGTCGACCGCTCGGGCCTGCTGGTGTTCGCGTCGCACTCCGACGAGTTCCTCCGCGAGCTGTGCGACACGGCCATCTGGATGGAGCACGGCCGGATCAGGCAACAGGGCGACATCGACGACGTGCTGCGCGCCTACAAGGGCCAGCCCGCGTGACGTCGTCGGCAGGCGGGGGCCGGTCGTCGGAGCGCGTCGTCGCCGTCGTCGTGACACGGCACCGCAGGGAGCTGCTCGCCGAGAGCCTGGCCGCGATCGCCGCGCAGAGCCGCCGCGTCGACCACGTCGTCGTCGTGGACAACGGCCCGGACCGGTCGGCTGCCGACGTCGTCGCGGCCAGCGGGCTGCCCGCCACCCACCTGCCCAGTGAGCGCAACCTGGGTGGCGCCGGCGGCTTCGCCTACGGCATGCTGCACGCCCTCGCCACGGGTGCGGACTGGATCTGGTGCGCCGACGACGACGGCCGGCCCGCCGACGACACCGTGCTCGCCACGCTGCTGGCCGCCGCGGAGCGGCACGGGTTGGCTGAGGTCAGCCCGCTGGTCACCGACATGGCCGACCCCGACCGGTTGGCCTTCCCGCTGCGCCGGGGGCTGACCTGGCGCCGCCGCCGGAGCGACTTCGACGGGCTGGACCTGCTGCCGAACTACGCCTCCTTGTTCAACGGGGCGCTGTTCCGGGCCGAGGCGCTCGACGTCGTCGGCGTCCCGGACCACCGGCTGTTCTTCCGCGGCGACGAGACCGAGATCCACCGGCGGATGCTGCGCGCCGGCCTGCGCTTCGGCACCTGCCCGCAGGCGGCCTACCTGCACCCCGAGGGGACGACGGAGTTCGCTCCGATCCTCGGTGGGCGGCTGTCGGCCCAGTACCCGGCCGACGAGGTGAAGCGCTACTTCACCTACCGCAACCGTGGCTACCTCATGTCGCAGCCGGGCATGCGCTGGCTACGGCCGCTGGAGACGATCCGCTTCGGGTGGTTCTTCCTCGTCTCCCGTCGTGACCGCGCGGGGTGGAGGGAGTGGCGCCGGTTGACCCGCGCGGGCCGCCGGGAGCAGCTCACTCGCCCATGACCGGGGCCGGACCCACGACGAGAGGGGCCCACACCGGCCGGTGTGGGCCCCTCGTCCCGGATCGCTGTATCAGCGCTGTGTGGCCTCGCCGCTGGTGAAGGCCTTTTCCCAGCTCTGGGGTGACGTGAGCTCGCCGAGGTGGGCGCGGTACTGCCTCGCCAACGAGGGGAACTCGCGGTAGAGCCGGGCGTGTACCCGGATGGAGTGCCGCAGCATCTCCCAGAAGGTCCGCGGCTCCCGGCGGCGGAAGGTGACGCCGCGACCGTCGGCCGTGCCGACGGTCGCACTGTCGAGGCGGGAGAGGAGGAACCAGCGGGCGTCCTGGGCGCTGATGTTGAGCTCCGGCCGGTCCTGGCTCTCGGGCTTCGGCTTCCGCAGGTTGTGCGCCATCGCCGCCAGCAGCGTGCGGCCGATGGTGAGCGGCGTCGTCGGCGGCTTCATGAACCTCTCCGCCTTCACCGCGCCCAACGAGGGCAGCGGCAGGTCCGAAGAGGAGGGGAGCACGACCCCGTCGGGGTGGTCGCCCTGGTGCCGCAGGGCCGTGGGCAACGCGGTCGGCAGCAGCGGGAAGAGGCGCTCGGGTCCGGCGAGGAAGTCGTCGTACGCCCGGTGGTGCAACGCCGCGGTGGCGTACTGCAACATGATCAGGAACTTGAGGTCGAACTTGAAGGTGTCCCGCAGCAGCGTGCCGCCGTGCTTGTACTGGCTGTGCAGCGCGGCGGCGACCAGGCGGTTGCGGGTGTGGAAGTACGCCTGCCAGCCGGCGGTGTCGTCCTTGTCGCTCCACGACAGGTGCCAGACCGCGACGCCCGGGAGGGTGGCTACGGGGAAACCGTTCTCCCGCGCGCGGATGCCGTACTCGGCGTCGTCCCACTTGATGAAGACGGGCAGTGCGAATCCGAGCCGTTCCAGCGCCTCACGCGGGATCAGGCACATCCACCAGCCGGTGTAGTCGACGTCGATGCGGCGGTGGAGCGACGGCGACCTCCGCAGGCTGTCCCTCGCGAAGTCGTGCGCGTACTCGGTGTTGGGCGCCGCTCGCCAGAAGAACTTGTCCGGGGCCACGACCTCGCCCATGGTGTGCAGCACGGAGCGGTCCTGCAGCGCCAGCATCTGGCCGCCGACGAGCATGGGGGTCTTGGCGAAGCGCGCGAAGGCGAGGACGCGGGCGATGCTGTCGGGCTCGATCTGGACGTCGTCGTCGAGCAGCAGGTGGTGGGTCGCGTCGGTGTGGATCAGGCTCTCGTACATCGTCCGCGAGAAGCCGCCGCTGCCCCCGAGGTTGCCCTGCGCGACCAGCATCAGCCGGCCGCCGAGATCGGACTCGGCCGTCGCGAACCCGGCGGCGTCGCGCACCTTCTTGCTGCCCTGGTCGGCGACGATGACGGTGGAGATCTGCTCGCGTACGTGATCATCACCGGCGAGGGCCTGCAGCGCCGCCACGCAGTCGTCCGGGCGGTTGAACGTGCAGATGCCGATGGACAGGCGGGCCTCACGCTCCGGAGCCTGCGGGGAGTACCAGGCGGCGTCGCGGATGGTCAGCGGAGAGTCGTCGGCGGTGAGGTCGAACCAGTACCAGCCGCCGTCCTCGAACGGGGTCAGGTCCAGGGCGAACTCCAAGCGCCGGTCGTCGCCGGTCGTGGTCACGCCGGTGACGTGGATGACGCTGCCGTCGGCCTTGGACCGGTACACGTCGATGCGGCCAGGGCCGGAGACGGTCATGCCGAGGACCACCTCGCGGAGCACCGTCCACCGCCGCCAGTAACTGGCGGGGAAGGCGTTGAAGTAGGTGGCGAAGGAGACCTCGTTGCCCGCGGCCACGGTGGCGTCCGCGCGGGACGCCGACTTGGCCCGCTTGGTCCGGTCCTCGTCCACGTACAGCGACCGGACCTTCAGCGGGTCGCCGGGACGGGGCAGGATCACCCGCTGCAGGAGTGTGACCGCCTTGCCCGAGGCCAGGTCCTCGGCCGAGAGCTCGCTGACCCGCTCCGGGGAGACCGGGGACTGCGTCGTCGTCATGGGAGTCAGTCCTCGCTGTCAGTCATCGAGGCGGCCGTCGAGCGAGCCGCCCTCGTCGAAGAAGGGCCGGATGCGGTTGTCGAACATGCTCAGCGCCGACCCGATGGCCATGTGCATGTCCAGGTACTTGTACGTGCCCAGCCGGCCACCGAAGAGCACACGCTTCTCGGCGGCCTCCTTCTTGGCCAGCTCCCGGTAGCGCTCGAGCTTGGCGCGGTCCTCGGGGGTGTTGATCGGGTAGTACGGCTCGTCGCCGGTCTCGGCGAAGCGCGAGTACTCCCGGACGACGACGGTCTTGTCCGCCGGGTAGTCCCGCTCGGGGTGGAAGTGCCGGAACTCGTGGATCCGGGTGAAGGGCACGTCCTCGTCGGCGTAGTTCATGACCGAGGTGCCCTGGAAGTCGCCGATCGGCAGGACCTCGGTCTCGAAGTCCAGCGTGCGCCAGCCGAGCTCGCCGGCCTCGTAGTCGAAGTACTTGTCGATCGGGCCGGTGAAGACCGTCGGCACGTCAGCGGGCAGCTCGTCGCGGACGTCGAAGTAGTCCGTCGACAGCCGCACCTCGATGTTCGGGTGGTCGGCCATCTTCTGCAGCCACGCGGTGTAGCCGCCGACGGGCAGGCCCTCGTAGGTGTCGTTGAAGTACCGGTTGTCGAACGTGTAGCGCACCGGCAGGCGGGCGATGACCGCGGCGGGCAGCTCGGTGGGGTCGGTCTGCCACTGCTTCTTGGTGTAGCCGCGGATGAAGGCCTCGTAGAGGGGACGGCCGATCAGGGAGATCGCCTTCTCCTCGAGGTTCTGCGCCTCGGCGGTGTCGATCTCACCGGCCTGCTCCGCGACGAGCTCCCGGGCCTCGGAGGGGGAGAAGCTCTTGTCGAAGTACTGGCAGATCGTGGCCAGGTTGATCGGCAGGGAGTAGGTCTTGCCCTGGTAGATCGAGTAGACCTTGTGCTGGTACTTCGTGAAGTCGGTGAACTGGTTGACGTACTGCCAGACCCGCTCGTTGGACGTGTGGAACAGGTGGGCGCCGTACCGGTGGATCTCGATGCCGGTCTCGGGCTCGGGCTCGGAGTAGGCGTTGCCCCCGACGTGGTCGCGTCGGTCGAGGACGAGCACGCGCTTGTCCAGCTGGCTGGCCACCCGCTCGGCGACGGTCAGACCGAAGAAGCCGGAGCCGACGACCACGAGGTCAGGTCTCGCTGAGGTCACGGGACCCGACGATACCGTCGCGGCCCGCTCGAGCCCCGCTGCCCGAGGTGTGCCGGACCCGTCCGGTCCGCTCGTCTGCCCCGTGGGCCACAGGGTCACCAGGGACCCCTGCAGGTGCGCCGCCCCGGCACCGCCCCCACGGGGCCGTGCGAGCATCGGCGGGCAACCACCGTCTCAAGGAGCAGTTCATGAAGCGCGCGTTGATCACCGGGGTGACCGGTCAGGACGGTCTCTACCTGGCGGAGCTCTTGCTCGGCAAGGGCTACGAGGTCTACGGCCTCGTCCGCGGGCAGAACAACCCCAAGGTGGAGATCGCCCGGCAGATCCCGGGGCTCGAGCTGCTCTTCGGGGACCTCACCGACCTGTCCAGCCTGCTGCGCGCCGTCCAGGCCGCCCAGCCCGACGAGGTCTACAACCTGGGGGCGATCTCGTTCGTCGCCTACTCGTGGGAGAACGCCCACCTCACCTCGGACGTCACCGGCAAGGGCGTGCTCAACATGCTCGAGGCCGTCCGGCTCTCCTGCGGCGACGACCCGGGCCGGATCCGCTTCTACCAGGCGTCCAGCTCGGAGATGTTCGGCAAGGTCCAGGAGGTCCCCCAGCGCGAGACCACCCTGCTCTGGCCGCGCTCGCCCTACGGCGTGGCCAAGGTCTTCGGCCACTACATGACGATCAACTACCGCGAGTCCTACGGGATGCACGCCTCATCGGGGATCCTGTTCAACCACGAGTCCCCGCGCCGCGGGCCCGAGTTCGTCACCCGCAAGGTCACCCGGGCCGTCGCCCGGATCCACCTCGGCCTCCAGCAGGACCTCCAGCTGGGCAACCTGGACGCGCGCCGGGACTGGGGGTTCGCCGGCGACTACGTCGAGGCGATGTGGCTGATGCTGCAGCAGGACCAGCCCGACGACTACGTCGTCGCCACCGGCGAGACGCACTCCATCCGCGAGCTGCTCGACGTCGCCTTCCGCGCCGTCGGGGTCGACGACTGGGAGCCCTACGTCAAGCTCAACCCCGCCTTCGTCCGACCCGCCGAGGTGGACCTCCTCATCGGGGATGCGTCGAAGGCCGAGGAGAAGCTGGGTTGGAAGCCGAAGGTCGGCTTCGAGCAGCTGGTCCAGATGATGGTCGAGTCCGACCTCGCGGAGCAGCGCTCCCTGGCCGGCTGAGATGGCCGTCGCGCTGGTGACCGGGGTCAGTGGTCAGGACGGGGGCTACCTGGCCGAGCAGCTCGTCGCCGCCGGGCACCAGGTGCACGGCACGGTCACGGGTGAGGGCGGAGGACCGCTGCCGCCGCACCTGGCCGCGCTCGGCGACGCCCTGTGCGCGCACCGGGCCGACCTCCGCGACCCGGCGTCGCTGACGGCGCTGGTCGACGAGGTCGCCCCGGACTGGGTGTTCAACCTCGCCGGCGTGTCCAGCGTGGCGGCGAGCTGGTCGGACCCGGTGGGCACCCTCGACGTCAACGGCCGGGCGGTCCTCGCCCTGCTCGAGCACCTCCGCCGCCGGCAGGAGGACGGTCTGCTCGTCCGGCTCGTCCAGGCCTCGAGCGGGGAGGTCTTCGCCGGTGGCGCCGGGACGCCGGTGACCGAGGACTCGCCGGTCCGTCCGGTCAACCCCTACGGCGCGGCCAAGGCCGTGGCGCACCAGGCGGTCGGCATCTACCGCGCCCGAGGTGTGCACGCGAGTTCGCTGGTGCTTTTCAACCACGAGTCCCCGCGGCGTCCCGAGCGCTTCGTCACCCGCAAGATCACCCGCGGGGTCGCCGCCATCGCGGCCGGCCGGGCCGACCGGCTCGTGCTCGGCAACCTCGACGTGTGGCGGGACTGGGGCTGGGCACCGGACTACACGGTCGCCATGCTGCTGGCCGTCCAGGCGGCGGAGGCCGACGACTACGTCGTCGCGACCGGGCGCGCACACAGCCTGCGGGACCTGGTCTCGGCCGCCTTCGCCGAGGTGGGGATCGACGACTGGGCGCCGCTCGTCGAGTCCGATCCCGGCCTGGTCCGGCCCGCGGACGCCGAGGTCCTGGTCGGCGACTCGTCGCGGCTGCGCGAGCGCCTGGACTGGGCGCCCACCGTCGACTTCGAGGAGATGGTGGCGACGATGGTCCGCCACGACGTCGAGGAGCTGTCCTGAACGACGTCCTGCGTGTCGTGGCGGTGACGTACTCGCCCGGTGAGGCGCTGGAGGGGTTCGTCACCTCACTGGCCGGGGCCACCACTCGCCCGGTCGAGGTGGTGCTGGCCGACAACGGCTCCACCGACGGCGTCCCTGAGCGGGTCACGGCGGAGCACCCGCACGTCCGGCTGCTGCGCACCGGGGGCAACGTCGGCTACGGCGCCGCGGTCAACGCGGGCCTGGCCGGGGCGCCCGGTCGGTACGCGCTGGTGGCCAACCCCGACGTCCGCCTCGAGCCCGGCGCCGTCGACGAGCTGCTCGCCGTCGCCGCCCGCTGGCCGCGGGCGGCCACCGTCGGCCCGGCGATCCGCACGCCCGAGGGTGAGCTCTACCCCTCCGCCCGCGACCTGCCCCGGCTGTCGACCGGCGCCGGGCACGCGCTGCTCGGCTGGGTCTGGCCGGGCAACCCGTGGACGGCGCGCTACCGCCGCGAGCGGGAAGCGCCGCGCGAGCGCACCGCCGGGTGGCTGTCGGGCTCGTGCTTCCTCGTGGACCTCGAGGCGTTCCGGGCGGTCGGCGGCTTCGACCCCGGCTACTTCATGTACTTCGAGGACGTCGACCTCGGCGAGCGCCTCGGTCGTGCCGGGTACCTGCACGTGTACGCGCCCAGCGCCGTCGTGGTGCACGAGGGCGGGCACGCCACCCGGCGCGAGCCGCACCGCATGCAGCGGGTCCACCACACCAGCGCGCTGCGCTATCTCGCCGGCCGGTACCCCGGCCGGTGGAATGCGCCGCTCCGGGGTGCGCTCCGGGTCGGACTCGGCGGCCGGATGCTCGTCTCCTACGTCAGTGGCCGGGTGGCCGCAGGCGCGCGTTTCCAGCGCCGGGCCGACGATGTCGGCCGCGGCAGTCGAGAGGCAGGTGCATGAGACACGCGGTGATCATGGCCGGCGGGTCGGGCACACGGCTGTGGCCGCTGTCCCGGTCGGCCCGGCCCAAGCAGCTGCTCGACGTCGTCCAGGACCGCGACGGGGGCGCGCACAGCCTGCTGGCCGAGGCGTTCGCCCGGCTGGAGACCGTGCTGCCGGCCGAGCGGATCTGGGTGTGCACCGCCGCGCGCTACGGCGACGGGGTGCGGGCGGCGCTGCCGCGGCTGCGGCCCGACCGCCTGGTGCTCGAGCCGGTGGCCCGCGACACCGCCAACGCCGTCGGGCTGGCCGCCGCGCTGGTGGCCGAGGCCGACCCCGACGCCGAGCTCGCCGTGGTCAGCGCCGACCACGTCATCCGGCCGGTCGAGCGGTTCGCCGCCGCGCTGGGCACCGCCTACGACGCCCTCGCCGTCCGTCCGCGGGCGCTGGTCACCCTCGGCATCCGGCCCACCGCGCCGGCCACCGGGTTCGGCTACGTGCGCCGCGGCCCCGCCACCGAGGTGCCCGGGGTCGCCGAGGCGGCGGCGTTCAAGGAGAAGCCCGACCGCGCCACCGCGGAGGGCTACCTCGCGTCCGGGGAGTACCTGTGGAACTCGGGCATGTTCGTCTGGCGGGCGCGCACCGTGCTCGACGCGCTCGCCGACCACCTGCCCGCGACGGCGGAGGGCCTGGCGCGGGTGGTGGCCGCCCCGGCCGGGCCGGCCCGCGACGCCGTCCTCGCCGAGGTCTTCCCGACGCTGCCGAAGACGAGCGTCGACTACGCGGTCCTCGAGCCCGCGGCCACCGAGCCGGGCCGGGTGCTGGTCGCCGACCTCGACGTCGAGTGGCTCGACGTCGGCTCCTGGCCGGCACTGGCACAGACGCTGCCGCGGGTGGGGGAGGACGCCGTCGGCGGGCTGGCGGTGACCCTCGACAGCGCCGGCAACATCGTCTTCAGCGACGACCCCGGGCACCTGGTGGCGCTGGTCGGCGTCCGCGACAGCGTCGTCGTGGCCACCGCCGACGTCACGATGGTCTGCCCCGTGGGCGACGCCGAGCGGGTCAAGCAGCTGCTGGCCGCCGTCGAGGAGCGCTTCGGCCCCCGCTACAGCTGATGGAGGACCCCCTGGCCCCACGCCTCGCTCTCGCTCGGAGCGGAACCCCGCAGGAGGGCCGTTCCCCTCCGTCACCGAGGGCGTGGTGGGATGCCGGGCATGCAGAGCTTCGACGTCGCAGCTGTCGTGTCCGGCGGGGCCTCGGGCCTCGGGGAGGCCACCACCCGCGCACTCGCCGCGCGCGGGACCGCGGTCACCATCGTCGACCTCAACGAGGAGCGGGGGAAGGCGCTGGCCGCCGAGCTGGGCGGGCACACGACCTTCGTCCGCACCGACGTCACCGACGAGGGCCAGGTGGCCGCGGCGGTCGAGGACGCCACCGGCAAGGACCGGCCGCTGCGGATCGCGGTGAACTGCGCCGGCATCGGTTGGGCGCAGCGCACCGTGGGCAAGGGCAACGTCGCCCACGACCTCGACCCGTTCCTGCGCACCGTGATGGTGAACCTGGTCGGCACCTTCAACGTGCTGCGGCTGGCCGCCGCGGCGATGGCCGCCACCGAGCCGGAGGAGGACGGCGAGCGCGGCGTCGTGGTCAACACCGCCTCGATCGCGGCCTTCGACGGGCAGATCGGCCAGGTCGCCTACGCCGCGTCCAAGGGCGGGATCGTCGGGATGACCCTGCCCGCGGCCCGCGACCTGTCCAGCGTCGGCGTGCGGGTGTGCACCATCGCGCCCGGCCTGGTCGACACCCCGCTGCTCGGCGGGCTGCCCGAGGAGGCGCGCACGGCGCTGGCCAACGGCATCCCGTTCCCCAAGCGGCTGGGCCGTCCCGACGACTTCGCGCAGCTGGCCCTCGGCATCATCGAGCACGGCTACCTCAACGGCGAGACCATCCGCATGGACGGCGCCCTGCGCATGGCCCCGCGCTGACGCGACCGCCTGCTGAGGCGCAGGACCGCTCTCCCTCTTCCCCGGAGACCCCGCGTGACCACCTCCCTGCCGGCCGCGACCCCGCCGGTACCCGCACCCCGCCCCGACCCGGCACCCGCCGGCACGGGCGCCGACGCCGACTTCGCCGACTGCTGGCGGCCGGACTGGCCGGTCGACCTCCGGGGGGTGCTGTACCCGCACCAGCGCAGCGCCGGCGACCCGGCGATGCAGTGGGAGGGGGACGCCGTCTGGCGGACGACGACCACCCCGTGCGGCCCGGCGACCGTGCGGATCACCCACCGGGCCGGCGAGGTGCGGGTGCTGGCGTGGGGGCCGGGCGCCGAGTGGGCCGGCACGGCGGTGCCCGGCTGGCTGGGCGCGGACGACGACCCGGCGGGCTTCGACCCCGACTGCCACCCGCTGGTGCGCGAGCTCGCCCGACGCACGCCCGACCTGCGGCTGGGCCGCACCGGCCGCACGTGGGACGCGCTGGTGCCGGCGGTCCTCGAGCAGAAGGTCACCGTGGTCGAGGCGCACCGCGTCTGGCGGGCGCTGCTGCGGCTGGCCGGCGACCCCGCGCCCGGACCGGCCCCCGCGGGCATGCGGGTGCTGCCCTCGCCCCGTCGACTGCGGGAGGTCACCGACTGGGAGTGGCACCGCTGCGGCCTCGACGGCGCCCGCCGGCGCGCGCTCCTGCACGTCGCCTCGGTCGCCCACGCCCTCGAGCCCGGCGAGGACTGTGACTCCCCGGCGCTGCAGCGGCGGCTGCGGACCGTCCCCGGGATCGGCGTGTGGACCGCGGCGGAGGTCGTGCAGCGCACCCACGGCTGCCCCGACACGGTCAGCTACGGCGACTACCACCTCAAGAACCTGGTCGGCTGGTCGCTGGCCCGCCGCAAGACCGACGACGACGGGATGATGGTGCTGCTCGAGCCCTGGCGCGGGCACCGGCAGCGGGTGGTCCGGCTGCTGCGCCTGGGCGGGAGCATGCCGCCCCGGCGCGGCCCGCGGACCGCGCCGACGAACCACCGCCGCATCTGACGCCCGCGCCGTCCTCCCTCGCCGTAGCGCGTCCTCCCTCGCGGTGGGCCGTGAGGGAGGACGCGCCACGATCAGGTCACCTGATCCCGGCGGGGGCGCGGCGGGGCGGGCGAGCTCAGCGGTGGCCGTCCTCCAGCAGGCCGAGCAGGTAGGCGCCGTAGCCGCTCTTCGCCAGCGGCTCCGCGGCCCGGCGCAGGCCGTCGTCGTCGAGCCAGCCCTGCCGCCAGGCGACCTCCTCGATGCAGCCCACCTTGAGGCCCTGCCGCTCCTCGACCACCGACACGAACTCCGTCGCCTGACGCAACGAGGTGAAGGTCCCGGTGTCCAGCCAGGCCGTGCCGCGGTCGAGCACGGTGACGGTGAGCCGGCCCTCGTGCAGGTAGTGCTCGTTGACCGCGGTGATCTCCAGCTCGCCGCGGGCGCTGGGCCGGATCGAGCGGGCCACGTCCACCACCCCGGCCTCGTAGAAGTACAGCCCCGGGACGGCGTAGGAGCTCTTGGGCCGGGCCGGCTTCTCCTCGATGGACAGCACCCGGCCCGCCCGGTCGAACTCCACGACGCCGTAGTCGGCCGGGTTGGCCACGTGGTAGGCGAACACGTGCCCGCCGTCGGGTGCGGGCAGCCGGCCCAGCGCCGTGCCGAGGCCCGCGCCGTAGAAGATGTTGTCGCCGAGCACCAGGGCCACCGGCTGGTCCCCGACGAAGTCGGCACCGATGAGGAAGGCCTGCGCCAGCCCCTCGGGCCGCTCCTGCACGGCGTACTCCAGCCGCATGCCCAGCCGGCTGCCGTCGCCCAGCAGCGCGCGGAACGCGGCCTGGTCGCCCGGGGTGGTGATCACCAGCACCTCGCGGACGCCGGCCATCATCAGCGTGGAGAGCGGGTAGTACACCATCGGCTTGTCGTAGACCGGCATCAGCTGCTTGCTGACCGCCTGCGTGATCGGGAACAGACGGCTGCCGGTGCCCCCGGCCAGGATGATGCCGCGCATGACGGCGGACGCTACCGACGGCGGCGTGCTCAGACCCGGGGGGAGCCGAGCCACAACCTCCCGACGAGGGAGGAACCGCCCGGCGTGCCCACCGGCTCCCAGCGGGTCGCCCAGCCCTCGGCGTGCAGCTGCACCACCACCGCCCCGAGCAGCGCCCCGAGGTTGACCGCCGCGGTGGTGGTGGCCCGCTCGGGCAGGTGCACGTCGACGACGCCGTCGCCCTCCCCGCCGTGCCGCAGCACCACCGGGAACTCCGGCAGCGCAGCGCTGGCCACCCGGAACGCCGCGGCCACCGCCTCCCGGTCGCCGTCGCGGGGCACCAGGTCGGCCCCGGGCCGCCGGCCGGCCACCAGGTCGCGGCTGCCGTAGGGGAACAGGTCGCCGGGCCCGAGCCGCACCAGCGCCCGCGCGCCGGGGTCCTCGGCGACGGGTGCGAAGGCCAGCCCGCGCACGACAGCGACCGGCACGCCGTCGAGCTTGCCCTTGACCAGGTCGGCGGCCGAGGCCAGCTCGTCGACGACGGCGACCTGCGTGGTCTCCAGCCGGTTGCCGTGCGCGTCGACCGCGCCGCGGTGGTCGGTCAGCGGCGCGATGCCGGCGGACCCGACCGCGACGTCGGTCAGCCCCTCCCGCCAGGTCCGGCCGAAGGTGTCGCTGACCACCACCGCCACGTCGACGCCCAGCAGCTCCCGCAGCCGGGCGCGGAGGCGGCGGGCGGAGGCGTCGCCGTCCTCGGGCAGCAGGACGAGGGCGTCGCCGGGCACGTTGGAGGCGTCGATGCCGGCGGCGGCCACCACCCAGCCGTGCCGGGTCTCGACGATCCGCAGCGGCCCGCGGCGGGCGACCACGCGCACCGTCTCGGCGTCGATGGCCCGCTGCCGGACCGCCTCCCGGTCGGCGCCCGGCGGCACCGGCACCACCCGGCCCTCCACCTTGGACACGACCTTGGAGGTGACGACGACGACGTCGCCGTCGGCCAGCCAGGGCGCGGCGCCGGCGACCGCCGCGGCCAGGTCGTCGCCGGCGGTGAACTCCGGCAGCCCGCGGACCGGCAGGACCCGCAGGCCGTCCTCGGGCGGCTCAGCCACGGACCGGGACCCCGGCGGCGTCCAGCGCGGCCCGGGCCATCGCGGCGGTGGCCTCCGGCGAGCTCATCAGCAGCGGCACGGCACGCACGTCGACGCCGGGCACCTCGGCGGGATCCCCGGTGTGCACCAGCCAGGCGTCGAGCAGACCGCCGTCGGACCGCGCCCCGTAGTGGCGGCCCACCCCCTCGGCGCTGACCTCGACGCCGAGCACCGGCAGGCAGCGGTCGGCCATCCCGCGGACCACCCCGCCGGCGACGACGGGGGAGACGCCGACGACGCGGCCGGGGGCGGCGCGCAGCGCGTCGCGCAGGCCGGGCACGCCGAGGACCGTGCCGATGGACACGACCGGGTTGGACGGGGCCAGGACGACGGCGTCGGCGCGGGCCAGCGCCTCGACCACGCCCGGCGCCGGGCGGGCCTGCTCGGCGCCGACCTGCACGAAGGCGTGCGGCTGCGGCTCGGCGCGGTGGCGCACCCACCACTCCTGGAAGTGGATCGCGCTGCGGCGCCCGGTGCCGGGGTCGTCGACGACGACGTGGGTCTCCACGCGCTGGTCGCTCATCGGCAGCACCCGGACGCCCGGCCGCCAGCGGTCGGCCAGCGCGGCGGTCACGTCGGAGAGCGGGTAGCCGGCGTCGAGCATGCGGGTGCGGACCAGGTGGGTGGCGAGGTCGCGGTCGCCCAGGCCGAACCAGGTCGGCTCGGCGCCGTAGGCGGCCAGCTCCTCCTTGACCGTCCAGGACTCCCCGGCCCGGCCCCAGCCCCGCTCCGGGTCGATGCCGCCGCCGAGGGTGTAGACGACGGTGTCGAGGTCGGGGCAGATGCGCAGGCCGTGCAGGGTGACGTCGTCGCCGGTGTTGACCACCGCGGTGATCGACTCCGGCGGGGCGACGTCCCGCAGGCCGGTGAGGAAACGGGCTCCTCCGACGCCACCGGCGAGCACGACGATCTCCACGAAAGTCATCGTGCCCCATGGTCAGTTGTCCACTGTTCGACGGGCGTGTCGGGTATGTGCACGAGAAGTGACGAACGATCCGTGACGGGTGTGACGGCTGTGGTCGAGCGCTTACACCGGGCGCAGTTGACGCTCGGGCAACGACACGCGTGTAATTCCGGCGGTGTGAGGGGCGGGGCAGCGCCGGGGACGGACCCGGTGCCCGACGCCCCGGACGACAGCGAGAGGGGACGCATCGTCATGGCAGAGGTCTCGTGGCTGAGTGACTACGTCAGCGGGGCGGACCGGACCGGCCGGGGTGCCGGGTCCGCCGACCAGGGGCTGATGGGGATGCTCGGCATGGGCCTGACCGACGACGTCGCGTCCTGGCAGGAGCGCGCGCTGTGCGCCGAGACCGACCCGGAGGCGTTCTTCCCCGAGAAGGGCGGCTCGACCCGGGAGGCGAAGAAGATCTGCACCGGCTGCGAGGTCAAGGCCGAGTGCCTCGAGTACGCGCTCGCCAACGACGAGCGGTTCGGCATCTGGGGCGGGCTCTCCGAGCGGGAGCGCCGCCGCCTGCGCCGCCGCGCCATCTGAACGCAGGCCCCGGCAGGGGCCGAACGGGACCGTCCGACACACCGCCGTGCGACATCCCCCGTCCACTCCCGCAGCCCCCGACGGCACCGCCGTCGGGGGCTGCGGCGTCCCCGGGCCGGGGGTGCCGGAGGCCGCGTGGTCGGATGGAGGGGTGCGCCCCGGTCCCGGCCCCACGGCGGGACGGGAGACCCGCGTCGTGCTGGGCCGGGCGCGGGTGGCCCGCGAGGTC
This sequence comes from Geodermatophilus sp. SYSU D00700, assembly GCF_054050255.1. Taxonomy (NCBI): domain Bacteria; kingdom Bacillati; phylum Actinomycetota; class Actinomycetes; order Geodermatophilales; family Geodermatophilaceae; genus Geodermatophilus; species Geodermatophilus sp. SYSU D00700. The sequence continues at coordinate 71,684 of NZ_JBJGZA010000006.1, forward strand.
CGTGCCGCGGTGCCGCTCGCGCGCAGCGTCCGGTCCCCGCTGACCGCGTCGGCGCCCTGGCTGACCACGGTGCTGGCGGTGCAGGCCGCCCACCGGCGGCCGCGGCTGCTGCCCGCCGCGGTGGTGGTCGGGCCCCACCGGTCGGCCCGGCCCGACGCGCTGGCCCTGCTCGCCCTCGCCTCCGCCGGCCCGGTGGTCACCGCCACGCTGCTCGGCGACGGCCTGCCCGTCCCCGGCGGCCGGCCCGCCGCCCGGCTGCCCGCCCGGGACGACGACGCCGCCGCGCTGCTGGCCGCCGGCGTCCTCGGCCTGCTGACCTCGTTCCGCCGGCCCTGGCGGCTGCGACTGGCTGGGCTGCCGCTGGGCGACCCGACCGTGCGCGCGCTGGCCCGGCTGCGGCCCGACGCGGTCGTGGCCACCACCCGCAGCCGGCGGCTGGTCGACGACCTCGACGCCCTCGCCGCCGCCACCGGCGCCCGGGTCGAGCGCAGCCGGGACGCCCGCGCGCTCGACGCCGCCCTGCCGGCGCTGCTCGCCGGCGAGCGCGACCCCCGGGCCCGCGACCTGGTGCGCGCCGCGGCCCGCCTGCACGCCGCCGTCGGCCGCCTCGAGGTCGCCACGGTGACCGACGGCGGCCGGCTGCGCGGGGGCCTGCTCACCCTGCTCGACGGCGACTCCCCCGGGGGCGGCGGCCCGGCCGGCGCGGACCGGCTGCCCTGGTGGGGGCTCGCCGAACCCGGGGGCCTGCGCGAGGAGACCGGCGCCCCGCTGGTCGGCGTCTCGGTGGGCGGCCGCGGCCGCGTGGTGCGCGCGGTGGCCGACCGCGCGCTGCGGCTGCTGCCGGTCAGTCCGCGACGCGGATCCGGCTGAGCAGGGGATCGCGGAGTGACTCCGCCCGCTCGGTGCCGAGGAACAGCGTCCCCTGGGCGCGCGCCTCACCGTCGCGCAGCCGCGCGGCCGGGGCCACCGTGACGCTGAGGTCGTAGACCCGGCCGGTGTAGACCGGGGGTGTCCCGGCCGGCCGCGTGTAGGTGGGGAACCGCCCGGCCAGCCGCAGGGCGTCGCCGTCGCGGGTCACGGCCAGCGCCGGGGTGGGCAAGTCGGCGTACTCGGCGCCGGTGGACGTGCAGCCGGCCGCCTCCGGGTCGCGCGGCGCGGTGGTGCCCAGGCAGTTCCAGGTGGGCAACCGCAGGTGCGCCAGCGCCGTGCCGTCCTCGCCGACGGTCACGCTCACCGCCGGGTAGGTGGCGGTCACCCCGACCGCGCGCCGCTCGAGCACCAGGCCGCCGAGGGCCAGCCGGGCGCTCACCCCGTCGTCGCCGAGGGGGACCGACCGGGCGGCGAGCCACCCGGCGCCCTGCTCCCCGGGCAACGGGTCGGCGGGCACCGGGGGCAGGTCGGGCGGGCGGGTCGTCGGCGTGGCGGGCGGCGGGGACGGGGGAGCGGCCGGCGGGGGAGGAGCAGCCGCGGGCGCCTCGCCGCGGCCGGAGCCCAGGGCGAGCGCGGCCAGGACGGCGACCAGTGCCAGCGCCGCCGCGGTGAGCGCGGCGACCGTGCGGACGGCGGCACCCTCGCCGGCCGGCGCGGCCGAAGGCGGCTCCGGCCGCGCGGGAGCGGGACGGGGCGGCGTCCCCGGCGGCGCCTCGAGGAACCCGGGGAGGTCGTCGTGCGCCCACCGTCGGGTGACGGCCGCCGCCTCGGCGGGAGGTGAGGGGTCCGGCGGGGCGGCGCCCCGCGGCCGGGTGCGGACCAGCAGCACCGCCACGGCGGTGAGGGCCGGCAGCGCCCCGCCGAGCACCACCCAGGCGGCGAGCGGCGCGGGGGAGTCCATCCCCTGCAGCATCGCAGGGCACCGGCCCGGCCATCTGCGTGCGGCACGCCGCGAGCCCTGGCACGATCCCCCGGTGGCCGAGAGCGGGACGACGTCGTCCGGGATCCGCGACCGCGTGACCTCGCTGCTCGCCGAGCTCGGCGTCGCCCAGCCCGTCCTGGCCGTCGCCGACCTCAGCGCCCGCCTCGGCGTGGTGCAGGGCGTGCTGGCCGACCGGGTCCTCGACCTCGCCGTCACCGAGAGCGGCCGACGCCGGCTGCGCGCGGAACTGCGCGGACGGCGCTGGGCCGAGGAGCGGCAGGTCGGCGTCCCCGAGGTGCTCGCCGCCGCCGACGACGGCCGCTGGCTGCTGTCGCGCCGGGTCCACCCCGGCCCCTCCGGCGGGCCGCGGTGGACGGCGGCCGCGGTCGAGACCGCGGTGCGGATCGCGCCGCTGCCGGTACCGCCGGGGCAGCCCTGGTCGCCGCCGTCGGGTCCCGCGCTGCGCCGGGCGCGGGCCTCCGTGGGCGACACCGGCCGGCTGCTGCGTGGCGGGCTGCGCCTGGGCGAACTGCGCGCGGTCCGGGCCGCCGCCGCACAGCTGCCGCTGTCGGAGGTCGGCCACGGCGACTACCGCGCCGCCAACCTCGTCCTCGACGGCGACGCCCCCGAGGGCGAGGAGCGGCTGGTCGTCCTCGAGTGGTCCGGCGTGCGCGCCGCGCCGCGCCACCGCGACCTGCTGACCCTGTGGGCCACCACGCCCGACGCGCAGGACCGGGCACAGGTCGGCGAGGTCGTGCTCTCGCGCACCGCCGGCTGGGAGGAGCCCGACGTCGGCCTGCTCTGGCACGCCGTGGCCCTGGAGCAGCTGGTGGCCCGGCTGACCCGGGCCGACCGCGGCGACGGGCTGGACGTCGCCTTCGCCCGCGCCCGCCTCGACGAGGCGCGCCGCATGGCCGAGGAGCTCGGCAGCCCGGTCGAGAGGTGATGGAACGGCCCCCTCGCGGGGGGCCCGCGGCGAGCGGGGCGAGGCGTGGGGGCGAGGAGGTCCTTCCGTCAACCTGTGGGGTCGATCTCCTCCGGGTCGCGGCCGAGCAGCACCGCCACCTGGTCGACGACGACGTCGCGGACGAGGTCGGCGAGGTCGTCGCGGTCGTGCGCCCGGATCTCCAGCGGCCGCCGGTAGACGACGATCCGCGCGGGCACGTCGCGGCCGTCCTCGCGGTGGGCGGGCAGCACGCGCGCCAGCGGCACCGTCGCGTCGTCCAGGACGTCGGGGTCGAGGACCACCTCGTCGGGGCTGGTGTGGTCGACCCAGGGCACGTCCTCGACGGCGAACTCGACACCGGCCAGCTCGCGCTCCCAGCGCCGCTCGATGTCCTCGACCGCGTCCAGGACGAGGTCGTCGAACTGCTCGGCGCGGCTGCGCGACAGCGGCACCTCCTCGGGCACCAGGCGTCCCCGCAGGCCCCGGCCGTGCCGGTCGCGACGGGAGCGGGCAGGACCGGAGGAGGGACGCTTCGCGGGTCGGCTCATGGCGGGGCGAGCGTACGGCCGACCGGAGGACGCGGGCAGCGCCCGCGGGCGACGCGGGGTCCGCGGCGACCCGCCGACCCCGCCCGCGAGCCGCCCCCTGCCGGGGCGCACGGGGACGTCGGGTTGGATGGGAGAGGAGGTGCAGCGGGCGGTGCGCCTGCTCGCCGCGACCCCCGCGCGCGGCTACTGTGCCTCGCGTGAGGAACCGGTGGTGAGGCAGTCTCGTCGCTGCTCGCGCAGCGGCTGCGCGCAACCGGCGGCGGCGACGCTGACCTACGTCTACGCGGAGTCGACCGCCGTCGTGGGCCCGTTGGCCACGTTCTCGGAACCGCACAGCTACGACCTCTGCGAGTTCCACGCCGAGCGGCTGACCGTGCCGCGGGGCTGGGAGGTCGTCCGGCACGAGATCGACGTCGAGGACTCCGGCCCGACCGGCGACGACCTGCTCGCGCTGGCCGACGCCGTCCGGGAGGCGGCCCGGCCCGAGCCCCCGCGCGCCCCGGCCGACGACGGCCGCGGCACCCGCCGCGGCCACCTGCGGGTCCTGCCCGACCTGGACTAGCCGGACCTCCGAGGAGCCCGTCCCCGCCCGCGTCGATAAGGTCGGCCGGACCGGGGGACCAGCGCCCGGCCAGTCCAGGCGAGGGTGGGCAGTGGCGGGTCTGTCGTCGATCATCAAGGCGTACGACGTCCGGGGCGTGGTCCCCGACGAGTGGGACGAGGACGTCGCGCGGCGCATCGGCGCCGCGTTCGCGGAGTTCGTGGTGCGCGAGAGCGGCGCGACCACCGTCGTCACCGCCCACGACATGCGCCCCTCGTCGGTGCCGCTGTCCCGGGCCTTCGCCGCCGGTGTCCTCTCCCGCGGCGTCGACGTCGTCGAGGCGGGCCTGGGCTCCACCGACCTGCTGTACTTCGCCGCCGGGTCACTCGACGTCCCGGGCGCGATGTTCACCGCCAGCCACAACCCCGCGCAGTACAACGGCATCAAGCTCTGCCGGGCCGGGGCCGCCCCGATCGGGCAGGAGTCGGGGCTGGTCACCATCCGCGAGTGGGCCGAGCGCGACGACTACGAGCGCACCCCCGACCGGGTCGGCGAGGTCACCTCCCGCGACGTGCTGCACGAGTACGCCGCGCACCTGCGCTCGCTGGTCGACCTCTCGACCATCCGGCCGCTGCGGGTCGTCGTCGACGCCGGCAACGGCATGGGCGGGCACACCGTCCCGGTGGTCCTCGACGGGCTGCCGCTCGACGTCGTGCCGCTGTACTTCGAGCTCGACGGCACCTTCCCCAACCACGAGGCCAACCCGCTGGACCCCGCCAACCTGGTCGACCTGCAGGAGGCCGTCCGCCGGGAGGGCGCCGACATCGGCCTGGCCTTCGACGGCGACGCCGACCGGGTGTTCGTCGTCGACGAGCGCGGCGAGCCGGTGAGCCCCTCGGCGGTCACCGCGCTGGTCGCCGTCCGGGAGCTGGCCAAGGGCCGCGGCACGACGGTCATCCACAACCTGATCACCTCGCGCGCGGTGCCCGAGATCGTCCGCGAGCACGGCGGGCAGCCGGTGCGCACCCGCGTCGGGCACTCGTTCATCAAGGCCGAGATGGCCCGCACCGACGCCGTGTTCGGGGGCGAGCACTCCGCGCACTACTACTTCCGCGACTTCTGGCGCGCCGACACCGGCATGCTCGCCGCCATGCACGTGCTCGCCGCGCTCGGCGAGCAGAGCCGGCCGCTGTCCGAACTCACCGCCGCCTACAGCCGCTACGCCGCGTCGGGCGAGATCAACTCCACCGTCGGCGACGCCGCCGGGCGCACCGCCGCCGTCCGGGAGGCGTTCGAGGGGGAGGGCGCGACCGTCGACGAGCTCGACGGGCTGACGATCGACCTCCCCGACGGCTCCTGGTTCAACCTGCGGGCGAGCAACACCGAGCCGCTGCTGCGGCTCAACGTCGAGGCGCCCGACAGGGCGCGGATGGAACAGCTGCGGGACCGAGTGCTGGAGATGGTGCGCGCATGACCGCTGGAGGCCCGCTCGGCCTGGACCCGGTGCTGCTGGGGATCCTCGCCTGCCCCGACACCCACCACAGCCCGCTCACCGTCGACGAGGCGGCCGGCGAGCTGGTCTGCGTGACCTGCGAGCGCGCCTACCCGGTGCGCGACGGCATCCCGGTGCTGCTGCTCGACGAGGCACGGCGCCGGGACGGCGGGACGGCGGCGCCGTGACCTCGCCGGAGCTGGCCGAGGAGGTCCTCGACGACCTCGACGTGCTGCGCGCCCGCGACCCGCGCGGCCTGCTGCCCGCCGTCGCCGGCGCCGGCGCGCAGGTCCGTGAGACCTCCCGGCTGGTCGACGAGGCGGAGCTGGAGCGGGTGACCGGCGGCGGGCGCCCGCGCGGGCTGGTCATCGTCGCCCGCCGCGAGGGCGCCGTCGCCGCGTCGGTCCTGCGTGCCCTGCTGGGACCCTCGAGCCCGGTCACCGTCGACGTCGTCCCGGGCCCCGACCTGCCGGTGTGGACCGGGCCCACCGACATCGCCGTCGTCGCCACCCGCACCGGCGCCGGCCGGTACGCGGTGACGCCGGCGTACGAGGCCGCCCGCCGGGGCGTGAGCCTGCTCGGCATCGGCGCCGAGGACGCCCCGCTGCGGGCGGCCTGCTCCACGGCGCGGATGCCCTACGTGCCGCTGCCGCGCTCGCGGGTCCGGCACACCACGCTGTGGTCGCTGCTGACGCCGCTGCTCCGGCTGGCCGGCGAGCTCGGGCTGGTCCGGGACGAGGTGGCCGATCCCCAGGCGATCGCCGCCGCGCTCGACGAGATCGCCGTCGAGTGCGGGCCGGCGCGGGAGTCCTTCGTCAACCCGGCCAAGACCCTCGCCCTCGAGCTGCTCGACGCCTTCCCGGTCATCGCCGCCGAGGGACCGCTGGCCGGCACCGTCGCCGAGCGCTTCGCCGACCAGCTCGCCACGCTCGCGGGCCTGCCCAGCACCGGATTCCGGCTGCCCGACCAGCGGGTGGCCGCCTGCGCCGTCCTCGGGGGTCCGCTGGCCGCCGGTGACCCCGACGACTTCTTCCGCGACCGCGCCGAGGACACCGGCCGGCGGCTGCGGCTGCTCACCGTCCGCGACACCGACGCCGCGCTCCACGACGGCGCCGGGGAGCGGGAGCCGCGGTCGGCACAGGAGGCGATGGCCGAGGTCCTGCGCACCGCCGCGAGCGGCAACGTCCCGGTCAGCGGCCTGGCCGAGCACGGTGAGCCCGACCGCCACGGCCGGCTGCCCCGCCTGGCGCGGCAGCTCGCGGTCGCCGACTTCAGCGCCGTCTACCTCGCCCTGGCGCTGGACCAGGAGCGGGCCCTGCGCCGGTGAACCGCGCGTTCCCGGTCCCGCGGCGTTCGATCGCGTTCCGGTGGGTACCGGCACCCGGGGGTGCGCCGGCGCTGCGGCCGGACGGACCCCCACGACCGTGACAGCACACGAGTGCTGACCGACTGGAAGGACCTCCCGTGGCCGGTGGACTCGTAGCCCTCTTCGACGACGTGGCGCTGCTCGCCCGCACCGCCGCCGCCTCCATCGACGACGTGGGGGCCGCGGCCGGGCGGGCCAGCGTGAAGGCCGCCGGCGTCGTCGTCGACGACACCGCCGTCACGCCGCAGTACGTGCGCGGGATCGCCGCCGAGCGGGAGGTGCCGATCATCCGGCGCATCGCCCTCGGGTCGCTGCGCAACAAGCTGCTGATCATCCTCCCGGCGATCCTGCTGCTCAGCCAGTTCCTGCCCTGGCTGCTCACCCCGATCCTCATGATCGGCGGTGCCTACCTCTGCTACGAGGGCGCCGAGAAGATCTGGCACCGGCTCAAGGGCGGCCACGACGACCACGGCTCGGCGGAGGAGGCGATGCCCGACGAGGACACCGTCGTCCGCGGCGCCGTGCGCACCGACTTCATCCTGTCGGCGGAGATCATGGTCATCGCGCTCAACGAGGTGGCCGCCGAGGGGTTCTGGTCGCGGGCGGTCATCCTCGCCGTCGTCGGGCTGCTCATCACCGTCGTCGTCTACGGCGTCGTCGCGCTGATCGTGAAGATGGACGACGCCGGGCTGCGGCTGTCGCAGTCGGGAAAGAAGGGCGTGGCCGGGCTCGGCCGCGGCCTGGTCAAGGGGATGCCGAAGCTGCTCAGCGCGCTGACGGTGATCGGGACCGTCGCGATGCTGTGGGTCGGCGGCCACATCCTGCTCGTCGGCAGCGAGGAGCTCGGGCTGCACGCGGTGTACGACGTCGTCCACCACTGGGAGGAGGCGGCGCACGAGGCCACCGGGGCAGTCGGCGGCGTCGTCGGGTGGCTGGTCAACACCGGGGCCAGCGCGGTCATCGGACTCGTCGTCGGTGCGCTGATCGTGCTCGTCCTCAGCCTCACCCTGCACCGGCGCAAGGACCCCGCCGCGAGCGGGACGACGACGCACTGACCCGGGGAGGCCCGCCCCGGCCGCCGGGAACCCGTCCGTCACGTGCGCCCCGGGTGCCTCTCAGGATGACAATCTGCCCGGTCGCCTCCTGCCGCGCCGGTAGCCTCCGGGGCGATGTGGCAGATGACCAACGCCGTCCGGCACTATCCCTGGGGCTCCCGGACCGTCATCCCCGGACTGCTCGGTGAGCCGGTCCCGGCCGACCGGCCCTACGCCGAGTTGTGGATGGGCGGCCATCCGGCCGAGCCCAGCGTCCTGTCCACCGGGGCCCCGCTGGACGCGGCGATCGCGGACCGGCCCGGCGAGATGCTCAGCGCGGAGGTGTACGAGCGCTTCGGTGCCCGCCTGCCCTTCTTGATGAAGGTGCTGGCTGCCGACGCCCCCCTGTCACTGCAGGCGCACCCCACCATGGCGCAGGCGCGCGTCGGCTACGCCGCCGAGGAGGCAGCGGGAGTCCCGAAGGACGACCCGACACGGACGTTCAAGGACCCGTGGCACAAGCCGGAGCTGCTGCTCGCGCTGACCACCTTCGAGGCGCTCTGCGGCTTCCGGCCGGTCGAGGAGTCGCTGCACTGCCTGGCCAAGCTGCAGCTGCCCGAGCTCAAGCCGACGATCGCCGCCCTCGCCCGTGGCGGCCTCCAGGCCGCCATCCCGCAGCTGCTGGCGCTGTCGGGGATGCGGCGCTCGCACCTGGTCGAGGTCGTGGCCGAGAAGGCGGGGGAGTACGTCGCCGCCCACGACCCCGAGTTCATCAACACCTACCGCTGGGCCGCGACCCTGGCCGAGACCTACCCGGGCGACCCCGGCGTGGTGATCTCGCTGATGTGCAACCACCTCAAGCTGGCCCCCGGGGAGGCGGTCTTCCTGCCCGCCGGGAACCTCCACGCCTACCTCTCCGGAGCCGGCGTCGAGGTCATGGCCAGCTCCGACAACGTGCTGCGTGGCGGGCTGACCGACAAGCACGTCGACCTGGCCGCGCTCATCGAGGTCCTGGACTTCTCCGACGGCAAGGTCCCGGTCCTGCACCCGGTGCTCGGGCCCGGAGGCCTGCGCTACCCCGTTCCGGTCGACGACTTCGACCTCACCCGCTGCCAGCTCGACGACCTCACCGGGTCGCTGAGCACCCGCGGTCCCCAGGTCCTGCTGTGCACCGAGGGCCGTGCGGTCCTGACCGGGGCCGACGGCGAGGTGGCCCTCGAGCGCGGGCAGTCGGCGTTCGTGCCCGCCGGTGCCCCGGTCACCGCGCGCGGCCCGGCGGTGCTCTACCGGGCGACGACGAACCTGCGCTGAACCGGGAGGAACCCACGGGGGCGTGTCGCCGCCGGGACCGCCGGGGTGGCGGACGTAGCGTCGGTCGTGCTCACCCGGTCCTCCTGGCGGGCGGTCCTGGCGCTCGGCGTCGCAACCGTGCTCGCGTCCGGCTGCGACGCCGTCGAGGCACCCGCGGCGCCCGTCCCGTCCGCCGGCACCGCCCTGGCCGAGCTCGAGCAGATCGAGCTCCGCGGCCGGGCGCCACGCACCGGCTACGACCGCGACGAGTTCGGTGACGCCTGGGCCGACACCGACCGCAACGGCTGCGACACCCGCAACGACGTGCTCGCCCGCGACCTCACCGGCGAGGTGTTCCGACCGGGCAGCGACTGCGTCGTCGTCTCCGGGACACTCCAGGACCCCTACTCCGGCGCCACCATCGAGTTCCGCCGCGGCGAGGGCACCAGCGAGGCGGTGCAGATCGACCACGTCGTCGCGCTGTCGGACGCCTGGCAGAAGGGCGCGCAGCAGTGGGACGACGCCCGCCGCACAGAGTTCGCCAACGACCCGCTCAACCTGCTCGCCGTCGACGGGCCGCTCAACCGGGCCAAGGGTGACTCCGACGCGGCCACGTGGCTGCCGCCGGCCCGCGGCTACCGCTGTGCGTACGTCGCCCGCCAGGTCGCGGTCAAGCGTGCCTACGGGCTGTGGATGACCGCCGCCGAACGCGACGCGGTGGCCACCGTGCTCCGGGGCTGCCCCGACGAGCCGCTGCCCGGCAGCACCCCGCTGCCGGCCCAGCAGACCCCGCCGGCCCCCGACCCCGGGCCGTACCCCGACTGCGCGGCCGTCCGCGCCGCGGGTGCCGCGCCGATCCGCGCGGGCGACCCCGGCTGGAACCCCGACCTGGACGGCGACGGCGACGGCGTCGGCTGCGAGTCCTGAGCCGCTCCAAGGCCGGCGTTATGCTGGTCGACGGCACGAGCCCCGCCGAAGCCTCGGCATGCTCGCTCACCTCAGCGACCCCGAGTCCCCGCCGCGGCGGGGGCGTCGACCCTGGAGCGACATGACCGCCACCACCGGCACCCGCGCCCTGACCACCCCCGACGGCGAGACCGACTTCAAGGTCGCCGACCTCTCCCTGGCCCCCTTCGGCCGCAAGGAGATCCAGCTCGCCGAGCACGAGATGCCCGGTCTCATGGCGCTGCGCGCCGAGTACGGCGACGCGCAGCCGCTGGCCGGCGCCCGGATCGCCGGCTCGCTGCACATGACCGTGCAGACCGCCGTCCTCATCGAGACCCTGGTCGCGCTCGGCGCCGACGTGCGCTGGGTCTCCTGCAACATCTTCTCCACCCAGGACCACGCCGCCGCCGCGATCGTGGTCGGGGAGGGCACCGCCGAGCAGCCCGCGGGCGTGCCCGTCTTCGCCTGGAAGGGCGAGACGCTGGAGGAGTACTGGTGGTGCACCCAGCGCCTGTTCGAGTTCCGGAACGAGGACGGCGACGTCGTCGGCCCGAACATGCTGCTCGACGACGGCGGCGACGCCACCCTGCTGGTGCACCTGGGCACCCGGTTCGAGACCGACGGCGCCGTCCCGGACACCACCGAGGCCGACTCCGAGGAGTACGGCGTCATCCTCGAGGCGCTGCGCGGCACGCTGGCGCAGGACGGGCAGTACTGGACCCGCATCGGCCAGGGCATCCGCGGCGTCACCGAGGAGACCACCACCGGCGTCATGCGCCTCTACGAGCTGGCCCGCGAGGGCCGGCTGCTGTTCCCGGCGATCAACGTCAACGACTCGGTCACCAAGAGCAAGTTCGACAACCTCTACGGCTGCCGGCACTCCCTCATCGACGGCCTCAACCGGGCCACCGACGTGATGATCGGCGGCAAGGTGGCCGTGGTCTGCGGCTACGGCGACGTCGGCAAGGGCTGCGCGGAGTCGCTGCGCGGCCAGGGCGCCCGCGTGATCGTCACCGAGATCGACCCGATCAACGCCCTGCAGGCGGCGATGCACGGCTTCGAGGTGACCACGCTCGACGAGGTCATCGGCAGGGCCGACATCGTCATCACCGCCACCGGCAACCGCGACATCATCACCGCCGAGCAGCTCGGGCGGACCAAGCACCAGGCGATCATCGGCAACATCGGCCACTTCGACAACGAGATCGACATCGCCGGCCTGGCCCGCACGCCGGGCATCGAGCGGACCACGATCAAGCCGCAGGTCGACGAGTGGCGGTTCCCCGACGGCCACACCGTCATCGTGCTCTCCGAGGGCCGGCTGCTGAACCTGGGCAACGCCACCGGGCACCCCAGCTTCGTCATGAGCGCCTCGTTCTCCAACCAGGTGCTCGCCCAGATCGAGCTGTGGGGCAACCGCGCGGCCTACGAGGGCAGGGAGCCCTCGGTCACCGTGCTGCCCAAGAAGCTCGACGAGCACGTGGCGCGGCTGCACCTCGACGCCCTCGGCGTGAAGCTCACCGAGCTCACCAAGGTGCAGGCCGACTACATCGGCGTCCCGGTCGAGGGGCCCTACAAGAGCGACCACTACCGCTACTGAGCGGACCCTGCGCCCCCGCTCGACGCGGGCCCGTGGGGCGTCCTCCCTCACCGTGGGGCGTCCTCCCGCACGGTGGGACGTGAGGGAGGACGCTCGATGATCAGGTCACCTGATCCCGGCCAGACCCCGGTGACACCCGGGGCGGATGGTGGCGCCGGACCGGTCGTGTCGGTCCGGCGCCACCGTGATCCGGCCGTGACGTCGCAGAATGGTCGCGTGCCTCCGACCGCAGCGAACACCGGGCCCAGTCGCGGCCGCGTCCTGGTCGTCGACGACGACGCCGCCCTCGCCGAGATGCTCGGCATCGTGCTGCGGCGCGAGGGCTACGACCCCGCCTTCGTCTCCGACGGCAACCGTGCGCTGTCGGTGTTCCAGCAGACCCGGCCCGACATCGTCCTGCTCGACCTGATGCTGCCCGGCCGCAACGGCCTGCAGATCGCCCAGGACATCCGGGCCCAGTCCACCGTCCCGATCGTCATGCTCACCGCCAAGGGCGACACCATCGACGTCGTCCAGGGCCTCGAGGCCGGCGCCGACGACTACGTCACCAAGCCGTTCAAGCCGGTGGAGCTCGTCGCCCGCGTGCGCGCCCAGCTGCGCCGCGGCGAGACCGGGCAGGCCGAGACGCTGGCGATCGGGGACGTGCAGATCGACGTCCCCGCGCACCAGGTGACCCGGGACGGCCAGCCGATCGCGCTCACCCCGCTGGAGTTCGACCTGCTGGTGGCCCTGGCCCGCAAGCCGCGCCAGGTGTTCACCCGCGAGCTGCTGCTCGAGCAGGTGTGGGGCTACCGGCACGCCGCCGACACCCGGCTGGTCAACGTCCACGTGCAGCGGCTGCGCGCGAAGATCGAGCGCGACCCCGAGAAGCCCGAGATCGTGCTGACGGTGCGCGGGGTGGGCTACAAGGCCGGCCCGCCGTGATGCGGCCGTGAGCACGACCGAGCGGGCCGCTCCCCCCGAGGGCGACGCCGCGGTGCCCGCCCCGCCGGCCGCGCCGGCGCGGCGGCTGCCCCGCGACCTGCCCACGCTGCGCCGCGGGGTGCGCCGGCGGGCCGGCCGGGCCCGCCGCGCGGGGCGTGCGCTGCTGGCCGCCGCGCTGTCGGCCTGGCGGTCGTCGCTGCACGTCCGCATCGGCGCGATCACGATGGTGGTGGCCGGCACGGTCGTCGTCATCGTCAGCCTGGTGCTGTTCAGCCAGATCCGCACGCAGCTGCTCACCGTCAAGCAGCAGGCCGCGGTCGACCAGGTGCAGTCGGGCGTCTTCTACGCGCAGACCGAGGTGGTCGGCATCGCCGCCGGCGACGCGGCCAGCGTGCGCACCGCGCTGGACCGCACGGTGCAGCAGCTGCTCACCCGGGGCGGGTCGGCCGGCGACTTCGACGTCGTCATGGTCTACCGGACCGGGGACACCGAGCGGCCGCCGGCGGTCAGCCGGCAGGGCGTCTACCCGGCGCTGCCCGACGGGCTGCGCGCCGACGTCCGCGGCGGCGGGCAGTCCTACCAGTACTGGCCGGTCCCCAACGACTCCGGCGAGCCCCGGCCGACGCTGCTGGTGGGGTCGCCGGTCCCCGGCGGCGCCTCGTCAGCGGGGCAGATCGAGCTCTACTACGCCTTCCCCCTCGACCAGGAGGAGGAGACGCTCTCGCTGATCCGCAGCACCGTGGCGATCAGCGGCATCGCGCTCACCCTGTTCGTCGCCGGCATCGGTGTACTGGTCACCCGGCTGGTGGTCGACCCGGTGCGCCGCGCCGCCGGCATCGCCCAGCGGCTGGCCGAGGGGCAGCTCGAGGAACGGATGACCGTCCGCGGCGAGGACGACCTGGCCCGGCTGGCCACCAGCTTCAACGCCATGGCCGACAGCCTGCAGCGCCAGATCACCCAGCTCGAGGCCCTCTCCCAGCTGCAGCAGCGGTTCACCTCCGACGTCAGCCACGAGCTGCGCACCCCGCTGACGACGGTGCAGATGGCCGCCGAGGTCCTGCACGAGTCGCGCGGTGACTTCCCGCCGCACGTGGCCCGCTCGGCGGAGCTGCTGCACGAGGAGCTCGACCGGTTCGAGCGGCTGCTGTCGGACCTCCTGGAGATCAGCCGCTACGACGCCGGCGCCGCCGTCCTGGACTGGGCGCCCACCGACCTCGGCGTGCTCGTCGGGCGGGTGACCGACGGCATGTCGGCGCTCGCGGAGCGGCACGGCTGCGACCTGCAGGTGACCTGCCCGCCGGACCCCGTGATCGCCGAGGTCGACGCCCGCCGCGTCGAGCGGGTGCTGCGCAACCTCGTGGGCAACGCCATCGAGCACGGCACCGGCCGGCCGGTCGAGGTGACGCTGGCGGCCAACCGGACGGCGGCCGCGGTGACCGTCCGCGACCACGGCGTGGGCCTGTCCTCGGCGGACGCCCAGCACGTGTTCGACCGGTTCTGGCGGGCCGACCCCTCCCGCGTGCGCACCGTCGGCGGCAGCGGCCTGGGCCTGTCGATCAGCCTGGAGGACGCCCGGCTGCACGGCGGCTGGCTGCAGGTGTGGGGCCAGCCCGGGCTCGGCGCCCAGTTCCGGCTCACCGTCCCGCTCAGCGCCGGTGCCGACCTGACCAGCTCGCCGCTGCCGCTGCGGCCGACGATCGTGCGCCGACCCGCGGTGCCGCGGTGAGGCGGCGCCCGGCCGCCGTGGCCGCCCTCGTGCTCGGGCTGCTCACCGCCTGCTCGACCGTGCCCAGCGCCTCGGCGCCGGTGCAGATCACCGAGGCACCGGCCCGGCCGGCCGGCGAGGTGGGCATCGAGCCGCTCGGCCCGGCCCCGGACGCGCCCCGGGAGGAGATCGTCCGCGGGTTCGTCGACGCCGCGGCCAGCAACCTGCAGCGGCACCCGGTCGCCCGCGACCACCTGACCCCCGACGCCGCGGCCGCCTGGTCCGACGAGTCGGGCATCACCCTGGTCGGCGCCGACTACGCCACCGTCACCACCGACGCCGGCACCGTCGTCATGACCGGCGACCTCGTCGGCGCCATCGACCCCCGCGGGGTGTTCACCGCGGCCGCCGCGGGCGAGGTGTTCACCCACGAGTTCACCCTCGCCGAGGTCGGCGGCCAGTGGCGGATCAGCAACCCGCCCGACGGGCTGGTCATGCTCGTGCCCGACTTCGAGCGGCTCTACGACGACCTCGCCGCCTACTTCGTCGACCGGACGGGGCAGCGGATGGTGCCCGACCCGCGCTACCTGCTCGGCGGCGAGGCGCAGCCGACCACCCTGGTCCAGCGGCTGATCGACGGTCCGTCGCCGACGCTGGCCGCCGGCGTCGACAACCCCCTCACCGGCGTCACCCTCACCCGGGCGGTGACCGTCAGCGGGGCCACCGCCACCGTCGACCTCGCCGGGCTCGGCGACGTGGCACCGGCGCAGGTGTCCCAGCTGTGCGCCCAGCTGGTCTGGACCCTCGACCAGCTCGACGGGATCAGCTCGGTCGAGATCACCGCCGGTGGCGACCCGCTGCCCCTCGACGGTCTCCCGGCCGTCCAGCGCACCGACGACTGGGCCGCCTTCAGCCCCGAGTCCGTCCCCGCCGACGCCGTCGGCCACTACCTCGACGCCGGCCGGCTGATGACAGTCGACGGCCAGCCGGTGGCCGGGCCGACCGGCACGGGCCAGTACGCCCTGTCCGCGGCCGCGGTGTGGGCCGACCCGCGGACCAGCGCGCTGACCGACATGGTCGGCGTCTCGGTGGACGGAGCGACGGCGACCCTGCTGGCCGGGCGGTACGGCCAGGACCTCGCGCCGGTGCTGCCGGCGAGCCGGCTGTCGGCGCCGACGGTGGCCGCGACCCGCCCGGAGTTCTGGGTGATCCGCGACGAGACCACCGTGGTGCGGGTGCCCGCGGGCGGCTCGCCGCAGCCGGTCAACGCCCCGACGTTGTCCGGGCAGGGCCGGGCGACGGCGCTGGAGCTCTCGCCCGACGGGGTGCGCGCCGCCGTCGTCGTCAGCCGGGGGGACGGCTCGGCGCTGCTCGTCGGCACCGTCGTGCGCTCCGAGGACGGGCCGGTCGCGCTGCGCGACCTGCGCGAGATCGCGCCCTCGCTCAACGCGGTCACCGACGTCGCCTGGCGGACCTCCGGCAGCCTGTTGGTGCTCGCCGCCGACGGCGGGGAGGACGGCGTGGTGCCCTACGTCGTCGGCGTCGACGGGTGGGGCCTGGACGAGGAGCCCACCGCAGGCCTGCCCAGCCAGCCCACCGCCCTGGCCGCCGCTCCCGGGCAGCGGCCGCTGGTGAGCGCCGGCGGCTCGATGTGGGAGCTGTCGGGCGGCACCTGGGTGACCCTCGTCCGCGGTCAGCAGCCGGTGCCGGGCACCGAGCCGTTCTACCCGGTCTAGGCCGCGTCCACAGGTCGGGCGGGGACGGCCCGCGGGCTCCCCGGACGCCGCAGGATGCGGCGGTGCGTGCCCTCGCGGCGGCCCTCGCCGACCTCGTGCTGCCGCGCACCTGTGCCGGCTGCGGCGTCCCCGGGCCGGTGTTCTGCGGGCGCTGCGCGGGTCTGCTGACCCGGCCGCGGGAGGCCGCGCCGCGGCGGGTGCCGTGGGGCATGCCGCCGACGGTGGCCGCCGGCGCCTACGCCGGGCCGGTGCGTCCGGCGGTGGTCGCCTTCAAGGAGCGTGGCCGGGCGGAGCTGGCCGGCCCGCTCGGCGCCGCGCTGGCGCTGGCCGTCGGGGTGCACGCCGCGCTGCTCCCCGGCCGGCCGGTGCTGCTCGTGCCGGTCCCGCCGACCCGGGCGGCGCTGCGGGCACGCGGCCGCGACCACGTCCGCGAGCTCGCCGTCGCCGCGGTCGCGGAGCTGCGAGCGGCCGGCGTCGACGCGCGACCGGCGCGGTTGCTCGCGCGCACCGGCCGGGTGCGCGACTCGGCCGGGCTGGACGTCGCCCAGCGGCGGGCCAACCTGGCCGGGACGTTCACCGCCCGGGCGGGCGCGGTGCCGCCGGCGTCGCTGCTGGTGGTCGTCGACGACGTCGTGACCAGCGGTGCGACCCTCACCCAGGCGGCCGCGACCCTGGCCGCGACCCGTCCGGACGGCGCCGCGCCGGTGCTCGCCGCCGTGGTCGCCGCGACCCCGCGTCCGGACCCCGGAGCCGTTCCCGTTCCGGCACCGGCGGGGTCCCCGCACGCCGTCCGGAGCCCGTCCGGCGGTCGTCTCGATCGACTGTCCGGCCCCTCGGACAGGGACTAGCGTGGCATCGGTCACACCCCATGACCGGGAGGTCTGATGGAGATCGTGGTCCGTGGCCGCAACGTCGAGGTGCCCGAGCACTATCGGCAGCACGTGGAGGACAAGGTCGGCCAGCTCGAGAGGTTCGACGGCAAGCTGTCCCGCATCGACGTCGAGTTGTTCCACGAGAAGAACCCTCGCCAGTCCGCCAACTGCCAGCGGGTGGAGATCACCCTCCGTGGCAAGGGACCGGTGGTCCGCGCCGAGGCCAGTGCGCCGGACTTCTACGCCGCGCTCGACCTGAGCTGCGCCAAGCTCGACAACCGGCTGCGCCGGGCCAACGACCGCCGGCGCGTGCACCACGGCCGCCGGACGCCGCCCAGTGTCCGCGTCACCAGCGCGCCCGAGGCCGCACTGCTGCAGACACCGGCGGTGGGCATCCCCGACCTCGCACAGCTCCCCGGATCACAGGTCGACGCCGAACCGCCCGAGACCGACGCCGAGGAGCACCTGCCGGGGCGGATCGTCCGCGAGAAGCACCACCCCGCCGTCCCGATGACCGTCGACCAGGCCCTGCTCGAGATGGAGCTCGTGGGGCACGACTTCTTCCTGTTCCACTGCGCCGACACCGGCCGGCCGACGGTCGTCTACCGGCGGCACGCCTTCGACTACGGCCTCATCCGGCTGGTCGACCCGCCCGTCGGGCAGGCCGGCACCGCCGCGTCTCCGTCCGCCGCCGCCACGCCCGCCGCCACCGAGCCGGCGGCCGTCCCGCGCTGACACCGGCGGGGGCCCGGCGCGTCCGCCGGGCCCCCGCCCTCACCCCTCGGCCACCCGGCCGAACAGGACGGCGTCGCCGCGGGTGCCGTCGGCGTAGTCCAGGCACCGCCGGACGACGCCCTCCTCCGCGAACCCCGCCCGCCGCGCCACGGCCTGCGACGGCTCGTTGGCCACGTCGGTGAACAGGTGCACCCGCGCCGCCCCGCGGGACAGCGCCCAGACGGCCAGCCCCGCGGCCGCCTCGGCCGCGTAGCCCCGCCGGCGCGCCCACGGGGCGATCCAGTAGCCGATCTCCGGACCCAGGCGGCCGCCGGTCAGGTGGTGCATCCCGCACGCCCCGACGAACGCGCCGTCGGCCTCGATCGCGCAGCCGAGGTCGGTCCCGGCGGCCCGGCCGGCGGGCGCGGTGCGCAGCACGAAGTCGGCGGCCGAGTCGCGGGTGTAGGGGGAGGGCAGCGCGGTCAGCCAGCGCCGGGTCTCGGCGTCCTGGCAGGCCCGGAACACCGGGTCCACGTCGTCCTCCCGCATCGGCCGCAGCAGGAGGCGCTCGGTGCGCACCACCTCGGTGGTCAGGTCGACGCCGGTCAGGTCCACCGGCCCATCCTCAGGCGTTGCCCAGCACGCGGTCGACCGAGATCTCGAGGACCACCCGCGCGGGGTTCTCCCGGGGTGCGCGGTAGCGCCGGGCGTAGCGCGCCTCGGCGTCGGCCACCGACGCGGGGTCGTCGCGCACCACCGCGGTGCCCTCGAGGGTCAGCCACCGGCGGCCGTCGACCTGGCAGACGGCCACGCGTGCCTGTCCGGCGCGCACGTGCCGGGCCTTGGCCGACCCGCCGGAGGTGATCACCCGCGCGGTGGCGGTGCCGGGGTCGAAGGTGACGCCGACCGGCACGACGTGCGGGCTGCCGTCGGCGCGCAGCGTGGTGAGCGTGGCCAGGTGCCGCTCGGTCAGGAAGTCCAGCAGTTCCGGCGCGAGATCGTGCGGGTCGTGGGCCACGGGGAGAGGTTAGGTCGCCGTCGCGGCGGGCACCGGCCCGCGCGTGGAGCTGACGGGGGCGCGGGTGCTGGTGGCCGGCGCGACGGGCGTGCTCGGCGGGGAGCTGGCGCGGGCCCTGGCGGGGGCCGGTGCCCGGGTGGCGCTGACCGGCCGCGACGACGGGCGGTTGCAGGCGCTGGCCGCGGAGCTCGGCGGGGCGCCCGCACTCGCCGCGGACGCGGTCGACGTCGACGCCGTCCGGGCCGCCGTCGGGCACGCCGCCGACGCCCTCGGTGGCCTCGACGCCGTCGTCGTCGCGTGGGGCGTGGTGGCCTTCGGTCCCGCCGCCGACGCCGACGACGCGGTCACCGAGGAGTTGTTCGCGGTCAACACGCTGGCGCCGATGAGCCTGGT
Source organism: Geodermatophilus sp. SYSU D00700 (assembly GCF_054050255.1). Classification (NCBI taxonomy): domain Bacteria; kingdom Bacillati; phylum Actinomycetota; class Actinomycetes; order Geodermatophilales; family Geodermatophilaceae; genus Geodermatophilus; species Geodermatophilus sp. SYSU D00700. The sequence continues at coordinate 90,660 of NZ_JBJGZA010000006.1, forward strand.
GCGGGCCGCGCTGCCGCACCTGGCCGAGGGTGGGGCGCTGGTCCTGCTCTCGGCGATCGTGGCCGACGCGCCGACCCTGGGCATGGCGGAGTACTCGGCGAGCAAGGCGGCCCTGTCGGCGTGGGCCGCGGTGCTGCGCCGCGAGCTGCGCGGCCGGTCGATCGCGGTCCTCGACGTCCGGCCCCCGCACGTCGACACCGGCCTGGTCGACCGGGCCCTGGCCGGGGCGCCGCCGCGGCTGCCCGCCGGGCACGACCGTGACGAGGTGGTGCGGGCGGTGCTCGACGGGCTGCGGCAGGGAGCCCGCGAGGTCGTCCTCGACCAGCGGGAACGGCGGCTCGTCGTCCGCTGACCACCCCCGTCGCGGCGGCAGGGTACGTGCGGCGTCCCCGGCACGCCGGGTGGGCCGCCTACGCTGGACCCGTGGTGTTCTCGAGGATCCTCCGTGCCGGTGAGGGAAAGCTCGTCCGTCGACTGGAGCGGATCGCCGACGCGATCGACCTGCTCGCCGACGACGTGGCCGACCTGACCGACGCCGAGCTGCGCGCCAAGACCGACGAGTTCAAGCAGCGTCTGGACGACGGCGAGACCCTCGACCAGCTGCTGCCGGAGGCCTTCGCCGTCGTCCGGGAGGCCGCCACCCGGACGCTGGGCCAGCGGCACTTCCGGGTGCAGCTCATGGGCGGCGCCGCGCTGCACCTGGGCAACATCGCCGAGATGCGCACCGGTGAGGGCAAGACCCTGACCGGCGTGCTGCCGGCCTACCTCAACGCGCTCACCGGCGAGGGCGTGCACGTGGTCACGGTCAACGACTACCTGGCCAAGCGCGACGCCGAGTGGATGGGCCGGGTACACCGCTTCCTCGGCCTGAGCGTGGGCACGATCCTGTCCGGCGAGAAGCCGGCGTACCGCCGCGAGCAGTACGCCTGCGACATCACCTACGGCACGAACAACGAGTTCGGCTTCGACTACCTGCGCGACAACATGGCCTGGTCCAAGGCCGACCTGGTGCAGCGCGGCCACCACTACGCGATCGTCGACGAGGTCGACTCGATCCTCATCGACGAGGCCCGTACCCCGCTGATCATCAGCGGCCCCGCCGAGTCGGCCGGCAAGTGGTACGTCGAGTTCGCGCGGATCGTCCCGCTGATGAAGCGCGACGTGCACTACGAGGTGGAGGAGGCCAAGCGCACGGTCGCCGTCACCGAGGAGGGCGTGGAGTTCGTCGAGGACCAGCTCGGCATCGACAACCTCTACGAGGCGGTCAACACCCCGCTCATCGGCTACCTGAACAACGCGCTGAAGGCCAAGGAGCTCTTCCACCGCGACCAGCAGTACATCGTCAGCAACGGCGAGGTGCTCATCGTCGACGAGTTCACCGGCCGCGTGCTGGCCGGCCGGCGCTACAACGAGGGCATGCACCAGGCCATCGAGGCCAAGGAGAAGGTGCAGATCAAGGACGAGAACCAGACGCTCGCCACGATCACCCTGCAGAACTACTTCCGCCTCTACGAGAAGCTCTCCGGGATGACCGGCACGGCCCAGACCGAGGCGGCCGAGCTCTCCCAGACCTACAAGCTCGGCGTCGTCCCGATCCCGACCAACCGGCCGATGGTCCGCGAGGACCGCTCCGACGTCATCTACAAGACCGAGTCGGCCAAGTTCGACGCGGTCATCGACGACATCGCCGAGCGCCACGAGGCCGGGCAGCCGGTGCTCGTGGGTACCGCCAGCGTCGAGAAGTCCGAGATCCTGTCGAAGCTGCTGCTGCGCCGCGGCATCCCGCACGAGGTCCTCAACGCGAAGAACCACGCGCGGGAGGCGGCGATCGTCGCCCAGGCCGGCCGGCTCGGCGCGGTCACCGTGGCCACCAACATGGCCGGCCGCGGCACCGACATCCAGCTCGGCGGCAACCCCGAGTTCATCGCCGACGAGGCGCTGCGGGCCCGCGGGCTCTCGCCGTCGGAGACCCCCGACGAGTACGAGGCCGCCTGGGACGAGGCGCTGACCGCCGCCAAGGACCAGGTGAAGGCCGAGCACGAGGAGGTCACAGAGGCCGGCGGCCTCTACGTGCTGGGCACCGAGCGGCACGAGAGCCGCCGCATCGACAACCAGCTGCGCGGCCGCTCGGGCCGGCAGGGCGACCCGGGGGAGTCGCGGTTCTACCTCTCCCTCGGCGACGACCTGATGCGCCGCTTTAACGGCCCGATGCTCGAGTCGATGATGACCACGCTGCGGGTCCCCGACGACCAGCCGATCGAGTCGAAGATGGTCACCCGGGCCATCCGCTCGGCGCAGACGCAGGTCGAGCAGCAGAACTTCGAGGTCCGCAAGGACGTCCTCAAGTACGACGAGGTCCTCAACCGGCAGCGCACCGTCATCTACGACGAGCGCCGCAAGGTCCTCGACGGCGAGGACCTGCACGAGCAGGTCCAGCACATGCTCGACGACGTCGTCGGCGCCTACGTCGACGGCGCGACCGAGACCGGCTACGCCGAGGACTGGGACCTCGAGCAGCTGTGGACCGGCCTGCGGTCGCTCTACCCGGTGGGCCTGCAGCTGGCGGAGCTGCTCGACCGGGTCGCCGACGGCGAGCAGTCCGCGCTGACGGCCGAGACGCTCAAGAGCGAGCTGCTCGACGACGTCCACCGCGCCTACGAGGAGCGCGAGGCGGCGCTGGGCTCGGAGGTCATGCGGGAGCTCGAGCGGCGGGTGCTGCTGAGCGTGCTCGACCGCAAGTGGCGCGAGCACCTCTACGAGATGGACTACCTGCGGGCCGGCATCCACCTGCGCGCGATGGCCAACCGCGACCCGGTCGTGGAGTACCAGCGCGAGGGCTACGACATGTTCTCCGCGATGCTCGACGGCATCAAGGAGGAGTCGGTCGGCTTCCTGTTCAACCTCGAGGTCAAGACCAAGGAGCAGCAGGAGGCCGAGGCGCGGGCCCAGCAGGCCGAGGCCGAGGCCCGGGCGCTGGCCGCCGCGCAGGAGGGCACCGCCCGCGTGCTCGCCCGGCAGCGAGCCGCGCAGGAGGCCGCCGCCCGGGAGGCCGCCGCCGCGCAGGCCGCTGCAGCCCCGGCTCCGGCCGAGGCCCCGGCTCCGGCCGAGGCCCCGGCTCCGACCGAGACTCCGGCTCCGGCCGACGGGGACGGCGCCGCGCCGGCCCCGGCCGCTCCGGTGTCGGTGTCGGTGTCCAAGCCGGCGGCCAAGCCCGCCGCCCGCCGCTCGACCGGTGCCCCGGCGGGCCGGCCGGGCGCACGCACCGGCGGCCGGCACGCGGCGCCCACGACGCCGGCCGCTCCGGCCGACGAGACGCCGTCGCCGTCGGGCACCGGCCCGCAGCTGGCGGTCAAGGGTCTCGACGAGCCTCGGCGGCAGGAGAACCTGAGCTACTCGGCACCCTCGCTCGACGCCTCCCCCAAGGAGAGCGGCCCGGCGAAGGCGGCCAAGACCGCGACGGTCACCGGCACCAAGGAGCCCGCCCGCAACGCGCCCTGCCCGTGCGGCTCGGGCAAGAAGTACAAGGTCTGCCACGGAGCAGCCGCCCGCTGACGCCCGCGCCTCACGGCGCCCCGTCGACCCGCGTGGTCGGCGGGGCGCCGTCGTCCGTCATCCGATCGACAGGGCGGTGCACCGCCAGCGCCCGTCGACGCCCTCGAGCCGCGCGGCGACCGCGTGCGCCCGGCCCGACCGGCGCGCCACCGCGCTGACCTCGGCCACGCCGTCGACCGGCTCGCAGACGTGCACCGGCCCCAGCAGCAGCGGCGCGGTGCCGCCGGTGCACCACGCCGGACGCCGTCCGGTGGCCAGCGCGCCGTGCACCCCGGGCGCGGTGAGCCGCTGGACCTGCGACAGCGGCCGTCGGCCGGCCAGCGCCTCCAGCACCGTGGTGAACAGCAGCCGGCCCGCCGCGCGCGGGTCGGGCAGGTCCGCCCGGACCGACCAGGCGGGGCCGAACAGGTCCGGCCGCCGGCCGCCGTCGGCGACCGGGCGCGGGCCGGGCCGGTGCGGCGGACGGGGCGGCGGAGTGCTGGGGTCGACCAGCGCGACGGCCGGCCCCTGCAGCGGCGGGTGCAGCGCGGGGACGATGGTGAGGCGGGGCGGGCGGCCGGTGCCGGACGGGGTCTGCGGCGCGGTGGTCTGCGGAGGGGCGGTCACGGGGGCTCCCGGGGTCGGGTCGGTGGCGGTCGGCTCGGGCCGGGGGAGCGGCCGTGGGAGGCGGTGCCGTGGTCAGGTCGGGGGGCGCAGGACCTGTCCGGGCAGCAGGAGGTCGGGGTCGTCGCCGATCACGGCGGCGTTGGCCCGCCACCAGCCGTGGACGGCGCCGGCCACCTCGGCGTCGGTCGGCTCCCGGCCGGTGCGGGCGCGGAGATCGGCCTCGGCGATCGACCACAGGCACTCGCCGCGGAGCACGACGTGGTCGCCGGGCGCCGGCGCCGGCCAGTCGGGGACGGCGGGCGCCGGCGCCGGCCCCGACGCGGCGGCGGGTGCTGACGAGGCCGGTGGCCAGTCCGGCAGGGTCGCGGCCTGCACGGCGGCCGCCGGGGCGACCGGTGGAGCGGACACCGTCGTCGTGCAGCCGGTGAGCGCGGGCGCTGCGACCAGGCCGACGCCGAGGGCCAGGGCGGCCGCGCGCCGGGCCGAGGCGGGCAGCAGGCGGCGGAGCACGGCCCCGGCGACCGCACCGGCCAGGCCCGGCAGCGCCGACAGCGCGGTGAGGACCAGGCCGAGGGCGCCCCACGCCCAGACCAGCCACGCGGCGGCGGCGACCGCGGCGAGCAGCAGGGTCTCGGGGCCGGCGGTGTCGGCAACCCGCTGCGGGTCGACCCCGACCGCGGTCAGCGCGGCGAGGTCGGGCGTGAGCAGCCGCAGGACGGCCGCCACCCCGGCCATCGCCGCCGTCGTGGCGACGAGTCGACTCCCTGACATGTGCCCTCCTCCACGCGGTTCGGAGCACTAAAGCAACCAAACGCGTACAAACGCAAGAGTTGTTGTGGATCTAGGCTCCGGGCATGCGCTGGCAGCAGCTGTTCGCCGACCTGCAGGCGGAGTTCGACGAGGCCTCCGCGGCCGAGGAGCGGGCCGAGCTGCCCTCCCGGTCACGGGCGGAGACGGCCGCGGTCCGGCTGGCGGAGCGGCTGGGTGGTGCGGTGGGCGAGCGGGTGTCCCTGCGCTGCCGGGGCGCCGGCGAGGTCGCCGGCCGGCTCGGTGAGGTGGGCCCGGACTGGGCGCTGCTCACCGACGACGCCGGCCGTGAGGTGCTGGTGGCCCTGCCGGCCGTCGTCGCGGTGTCCGGGCTGGTGCGCTCGACCGCGGCGGCCGGGCCGGTCTCCCCGGTGCGGGCGGCGCTGGACCTGCGCCGGGCGCTGCGCGGACTGGCGCGCGACCGCAGCGCGGTGGCCGTCGTCCTCGACGACGGCGGGGTGCTGACCGGGACGGTCGACCGGGTGGGGGCCGACTTCGTCGAGCTGGCCGAGCACGCACCCGACGAGTTCCGGCGGTCGGGCGTCGTGCGGTCGGTGCGGGCGGCGGTGCTGGGCGCGGTGGCGGTGGTGCGGACGCTGGCCCCCGGCGCCCCCTGAGGTCAGCCGCGCGAGCGACGTCCGCGGGCGGGCGCGGCCGTGGCCGGGGTGTCGGCCGGCGTGCCGGTCCCCGTGTCCGCCGGTGCCGCGGGGGCCTCCGGGGCGAGCTCGTCGGCGGTCGGGACGGCGCCGGCGCGGGCCTCGGCGTACTTCTGCTGGATGAACCGCTCGAGCTCGTCGGTCTCCACCCGCCACTGGCCGCGGCCGCCGATCTGGATGGCGATCAGCTCACGGCGGCGTACGAGCGCGTAGGCCTGCGACCACGAGACGTTGAGGATCTCGGCGACGTCGTCGAGGGTCAGGAAGCGCGGTGTGGGCATGGCTCTCCGTCCGGTCGCCCGCCAGTCTGTCAGGAACGCGCTCACCCGCGGGCATCTCGTCCACACCCGAACGTGTGGACAGTCCGTGCACGCAACCGCTCCCGTACCGCATCATCTGCGTCCGACCGCGCTGATCGCCGGTCAGGTCCGTGCCCACCGCGCGGTGGGCGGCCGGGGCGTCCCGGACAGCAGAGGAGGAGGGTCCGGTGAGCGCTGCCACGCGCACGGCGCCGGTGGCGGGGGAGGCGGCGGCCGGGCCGGTGCCGCGGCGGGTGCGCCCGCCGCGCTGGCTGGACCTGCGGCTGGTCCTCGGGGTGCTGCTGGTGCTCGGCTCGGTGCTGCTCGGCGCCCGCGTCGTGAGCGCCGCCGATGCCACCGTGCCCGTGTGGTCGGTGGCCGGCGACCTGGCCGCGGGCACCGAGTTGGCGGCCACCGACCTCGTCGCGGTCGAGGTGCGGCTGGGCGACGCCGCGGGGGCCTACCTGTCCACCGGCACCGACCCCGCCGGGCGCACCCTCGCCCGCGCGGTGCGCGCCGGGGAGCTCCTGCCGCGCAGCGCCCTCGAGGAGCCGCAGGACCTGGTTCAGGTCGCCCTGCCGGTGCAGGCCGGCTACGTACCGCCCGGACTCGCGCGCGGGCAGGTCGTCGACGTCTACGGCGTGACCGACCCCGCCGGTACCGCGACCGGCGAGGGCGTGACGCTCGTGGTCGCGGCCGCGCCGGTGCAGGCCGTCAGCGGCCGCGCGGAGGGCGTGCTGTCGACGGCGGCGACGACCGTCCAGGTGGTCATCGGCGTCCCTGCCGCGGAGGCCGCCGCCGTGCTCGGGTCGATCGGCGGCCGGCCGCTCGTGGTGGTCGTGCACGGCTCGGTGGACGACGCCGCGGCGTCGACGGGGGCACCGGAGGGCACCGCGCGCCCGGCCCGTCCCTCGGCCTCGGCCCCACCGAGCACCCCGTCGAGTACCCCGCCCGCCTCCTCGCCGTCCGCCACGCCGCCCGCCTCCTCGGCGCCGGTCTCCTCCGTGCCGGCCTCGTCACCGCCGCCCGCCCCGCTGCCGGTCGCGCCGTCCCTGGACCAGGCGACGGCTCCCGTGCCCCCCGCCGCCGCTCCGCCGGCCACACCCGCCGGGTCGGCGCCCTGATGGCGCTGCAGGTCGTCACCGCGGTCACCGGCGCCGCGTGGGAGGCCGCGCTGGTCGGCGCTCTGGACCGGGCCGACCACGGGGTGACCGTGGTCCGGCGGTGCGTCGACGCCTCCGACCTGCTCGCCACGGCCGCCACCGGCACCGCCCAGGCCGCGCTGCTGTCGGCGGACCTGCACCGCCTCGACGTCGACGCGGTCGCCCGTCTCGGCGCGGCCGGGGTCGCCGTCGTCGGGCTGGCCGACCCCGCCGACGGCCGTGCCGCCGAGCGGCTGCGGGCGCTGGGGGTGGCCACCGTGCTGCCCGCGGACGCGCCGCCGGAGGACGTCGTCCGCGCGCTGCGCGAGGCCGTGACCGGCCCGGTGGCGACCGGACACGACGTGGCCGACCCCCGCACGGCGCTGCCCGCTCCCGGCCGGACCGCCCCCGAGCTCGCGCCGCGGCGTCCCTCCCGGGGCCGGGTGGTGGCGGTGTGGGGCCCGACCGGGGCGCCGGGCCGGACGACGGTCGCGGTCGGTCTCGCCGACGAGGCGGCGCGCCTGGGTGTGCCGACGCTGCTGGTCGACGCCGACGTGTACGGCGGGGTCGTCGCGCAGGTCCTCGGACTGCTCGACGAGTCGCCCGGGCTGGCCGGTGCCGCGCGCCAGGCCGCCGCGGGGACGCTGGACGAGGCCGCCCTGCGCCGGCTGGCCTGGTCGGTCCGTCCGCAGCTGTCGGTGCTCACCGGGCTGGCCCGGGCCGACCGGTGGCCCGAGCTGCGTCCCCACGCGGTCGCGGCGGTGCTCGACGAGGCCCGCCGGACGGCCGACCTGACCGTCGTCGACTGCGCGTTCAACCTCGAGGAGGACGAGGAGCTGTCCTTCGACACCGCGGCGCCGCGGCGCAACGGGGCCACCGTCACCGTGCTGGAGTCCGCCGACGACGTCCTCTGCGTGAGCGGCGCCGACCCGGTCGCCCTGCAGCGCACCATCCGGGCGCTGGGCCAGCTCCGCGACCTGCTGCCGGACGTCGAACCGGTCGTGGTGGTCAACCAGCTGCGCCGCGGTCCTGTGCCCGGCGACCCCCGCGAGGAGATCGGCGACGCGCTCGAGCGCTTCGCCGGCCGCGGCGTGCGGAGGTTCCTGCCGACCGACCGGGCCGCAACCGACGCGGCGCTCGCCTCCGGGCGGACCCTGGCCGAGGTGGCACCCGGGTCCCCGCTGCGGGCCGGACTGCGCACGCTGGCCGCCGACCTCGCGCGGGTGCCCGAGCCGGCACGGGGACGCCGGGGTCTGCGCCGGCGCGCCGGCTGAGCCGCCGGCCCGCCGCGGCTCCCCCGGGAGGGCGGTCCGTGCCGGTCCGGCTGGGGAGGACGCCCTCGTCGCCGTAGCGTGGACCCCCGAGCCGGAGGAGGACGATGGCCGAGCGGCTGAGCACCCTGGATGCGTCGTACCTCTACCTCGAGGAGCCCGGCGCCCCCCTGCACGTCGCAGGCGTGCTCGTCCTCGAACCGGTCGAGGGCGGGCTCGACGCCCTCGCCGACCTGGTCGAGGCGCGGCTGCCGCTGGTGCCCAGGTACCGGCAGCGGGTCGTCCCGGTGCCCGGGCACCTGGCCAACCCGGTCTGGGCCGACGACCCGGACTTCGACGTCGCCTACCACGTGCGGCGGTCGGCGGTGCCGAGGCCGGGCACCCGGGCGCAGCTGCTCGACCTGGTGTCCCGGGTGACCTCGCGCCCGCTGGACCACGCCCGCCCGCTGTGGGAGGTCTACCTCGTCGAGGGCCTGGCCGAGGGGCGGGACGCCGTGGTGACCAAGACCCACCCCGCGCTCGTCGACGGGCTCGGCGCGGTGGACATCGCCCAGGTGCTGCTCGACACGACCCCGGACGCGGCACTGCCCGCTGTCGACGACTGGGTGCCCCGCCGCGTCCCCGGCCGCGTCGAGCTGGTCCGGGACGCGCTCGCCGAGTACGTCCAGCGGCCCACCACGGCGCTCGAGAACGCATGGTCGGCGATGGGCGACCTGCGGGCGACGGCGGCCCGCGTCCGCAGCGTGGCCGGCGGGCTGGTCCGCGCCGCCGGGTCGGCCGTCGTCCCGGCAACGCACGGGCCGCTCGCCCGGACGCTGGGCACCCAGCGGCGGGTGGCGGTCGCGCGCGCCGACCTCGAGGACCTCAAGGCGATCCGCAAGGCGCACGGCGGAACGGTGAACGACGTCCTGCTCACCATCCTCACCGGCGCCCTGCGCGACTGGCTGCTCTCGCGCGGGGAGCCGGTGCTCGCCTCGACCGCCGTGCGCGCGCTCGTGCCCGTCTCCCTGCAGGACGAGGAGGGCGGCGCCGCGGGCGGCGGCGTGTCGGCCCACCTCGTCGACCTGCCCGTCGGCGAGCCCAACCCCTGGGTGCGCCTGGCGCAACTGGGCTACGCCATGCGCGGGGTCACCGACTCGGGACGGTCGGTGCGGGCCGACGCCCTCGTCGCCCTCACCGGGTTCGCCCCGCCCACGCTGCACGCGCTCGGTGCCCGCGCGGCCCGCGGGCTGTCGCGGCGGGTGTTCAACCTGGTCGTGACCAACGTCCCGGGACCGCAGCTGCCGCTCTACGCCGCGGGCAGCCGGATGCTCGAGGTCTTCCCGGTGGTGCCGCTCCTCGGCGGTCAGGCGCTGGCGGTGGGGATGACCAGCTACGACGGGCGGGTCTACGTCGGGCTCAACGCCGACCTCGACGGCGCCGGCGACGTCGACGTGCTCGCCGACCTGGTCGAGCAGGAGGTCGCGGCGCTGACCGAGTCGGTGCGCTGACCGGCTCGGCGCGGTGCGCCCGCGGGCGCGGGATACCGTCGCCATCCCCGACAGGAGAGGAGCGGCCGGGTGCGGATCTACCTGCCGGCGACGACCAGCGTCCTGCGGCGACTGGTCGACGAGGGCCGGGTCGGCGGACCGCACACGGCCTTCGCCGTGACCCCGGGGCTGCGGGACCACTACGCGCTCAGCGACGCCGCGGCCGACGTCGAGGAGCTCGAGTACGCGGCCCTGCTCGCCGCCGCCCGGGCCAGCCTGCGGCTGCTCGACGTCGACCCCACGGCCGCCCGCCGCCGCGTGGTCCTGGCCGCTGACGTCCCCGACGCCGCCGTCACGCCGGCCGACGACGTCGACACCGACCCCGGCGCGGTCCGGGTGACCGCCGACGTGCCGCTCGCCGACGTGGCCAGCGCGCACGTCGACGGCGCCGCCGCCGAGACCGACGTGCAGGCGGCGGTGGCGGTCGTGCTGGAGGCCGACCTGGGCAGCGACGAGGCCCAGTTCGTGGTCGACCAGGCCGAGGGGCACGAACTCGCCTGGTACGCGACGCAGGAGATCGGCGCGGTCCTCGACCTGCTCTGAGGACGCCGTCACGGCCGGCGGGGGTGCCGGGCGACCTGCACCCGACGGGCCGCGCCCGCGGTGACCAGCCAGCCGGAGCCGGGACGCACCGGCACCGGTGTGCGGGGCAGCCGGATGCCGAGCAGGTCGGCGTCCCCGGGGCCCGGGCAGAGCAGCAGGCCGCTGCGGCCGCGGCGGAGGTCGGCGACGGGTCCGCGGAAGGCCCCGGCGAGCTCTCCGGGGGTGCCGGCGGCGAGGACCACGACGTCGTGCCCGGCCAGGTCCGCCGCCGACGTCAGCGCCAGGACCGGCGCGTCCGCGAGCGTGGCCGCGTCGTCGAGCACCAGGACGCCCGGACGCCCGGTGAGGTCCGCCAGCCAGGCCCGCCAGCCGGCGACGTCGTCGGCGGGGATCGGCACCGCGCCGGAGGAGTCCGGGCCGGCCGCGCGGGGGCCCCGCACCAGCCACGCAGCCCGGACGCCCGCACCGGTCAGCGTCGTGGTCAGCGCCCGCAGCGTGGCCGTCCGTCCGCTGCCTGGGGGACCGACGACCACCAGCCCACCGCCGCGGCGCAGGTCGACGCGCAGCAGCCGCCCCTCGTCGCCGCCCGGCCCGAGCGGCACTGCCGAGGGTGTGGTCCCGGCCGATGCGCTGACCGGCAGCTCGGGATCGGCCGGCAGCTCCGGGATGCGCAGTGCGCTCGACGGGCCCGGCTCGTCCGCGTGTGGCGCCGGCAGCGGCCGGGGCAGTGCCACCTGGCACTCGAGCGCGTCCTCCCCGAGCAGCGCCCGCCCGGGCGGCCGGGACCCGGGCACCGACCGGACCGGCACACCGGCCACGGCGTAGTCGGCGCGGTCGGGCAGCGGCAGGACCAGCCGGGTGCCCGCGGCCGCGGCCAGCCGGCTGCCGGGGACGGCGCGGTCGGCGGTCATGACGCAGGTCAGGCCCGCCGAGGCACCGTCGCGCACCAGCCGGAGGAACTCCGCCGAGCCCTGTCCGGGGACGGCGTCGTCCAGCTGGGTCATCAACGACTCCACGCCGTCGACCAGCAGCAGCACGGCGGGGTCCGCGGGGTGTGCTCCGGTGCCCTCTGCTCCGACCCCGGGCGGCGCGGCGCGGCGGGCGGCGACGTCCTCGGTCAGCCGGGCCACCAGCCGGACGCTGCGCAGGGCGTCGGCGCCGCCGACCACGGTGCCGGTGTGCGGCAGCCGCGCGGCCGCGGCGCCCAGCGCGCCCCCGGCGTGGTCGAGGACGTGGACGTGCAGCCGGTCGGGTGGCAGGCGGTCGACCGCCTCGGCCAGCACCGTCCGCAGCAGGGTGGTGCGGCCGCTCCCGGGGCCGCCGACGGCCAGCCAGCCCCCGCCCCGGGACAGGTCGAGCACGAGCGGCTCCCATGACTGCCGGTCGGGCCGGTCGACCAGGCCGACGGGCAGCTGCGCCGGGGCGCTCCCGGACGGGACCGGCAGGTCGGCGGCGGTGACCCGGCCCGGCAGCGCGGGTTGCCAGGGACGGTGCGGCGCGCGCACGCCCGCGCGGTCGGTCGCGCGGGCGGTGGCCTCGGCGATGCGCGCCAGGTCCGACGGGCCCCCGACGGCTGCGTCGTCCGCGGGCGGCGGGGACGGTGGCCAGGTCCAGCGCCGGACCGTGGGCCCGGCCGGCGCCGACGGGCCCACCGCCACCCGCGCGGTCTGGAAGGGCACCGGCGGGGCGGAGCCCACGCGCAGCAGGCCGCCGCCGGGCCGGTCGGCCGGGATCCGGGCCGCCTCCGGGCTGCCCAGCACGTCGCGCGAGTCGGCCTCGTCGATCGTGCGCAGGCACAGCCGCAGCGAGCAGTTGGCCCGGATCTCGGGCGAGACGACCCCGCCGGGACGCTGGGTCGCCAGCACCAGGTGCACGCCCAGCGACCGGCCGCGCTGGGCGATCCCGACCAGTCCGCCGACGAACTCCGGCAGCTCCTCGGCCAGGCCTGCGAACTCGTCGACGACGATGACCAGCCGCGCGAGGTCCACCTCGTCGGGCAGCGCGCCGACGTCGGCGACGCCGGCCGCGGCCAGCAGCGCCTCCCGCCGGGTCAGCTCCGCGGTGAGCGAGCGCAGCGCACGCCCGGTGGCCGCGGCGTCGAGGTCGGTGACCAGGCCCACGGTGTGCGGCAGCGTCGCGGCCTCCGCGAAGGCGGCTCCGCCCTTGTAGTCGACCAGCAGGAACGAGCAGCGGTCCGGCGGGTGTCCCAGCGCGAGCCCGGCGACCAGGGTCTGCAGCAGCTCCGACTTGCCCGAGCCCGTGGTGCCGGCCACCAGGGCGTGCGGCCCGTCGCGGCACAGGTCGACCGTGACCACCCCGTTCCCGCTCAGCCCCAGGGGGACGGTGAGCGACGTCCGCGCCCGCGTCCAGGCCACCGCCGGCCCCTCGGTGTCCCCGGCCGGCCCGCCGGAGGTCAGCTCCAGCAGGCGGACCGCCCGGGACAGGGCCGAGGCGGTGCGCCCCGGGGACAGGGCGGCGAGGTCGCGGGTCCACCGGGCGGCGACCGGCCGCGGCAGCCGGTCGACGACGAGCTCGGTCCGCGGCGTGCCGTCGCCGCGGTCGAGCAGGCCGGTGTCCCCGGTCTCCCCGCCGACCTGCAGCAGGACTCCGCCGGGCACCGGCAGGTCGTCCGCCCGCGAGCCGAGGGACAGCAGCACGGCACCGGAGTCGCGGCATCGGCACAGGACGTCCCGCAGGTCCGCGCCGGCCGGCCGGTCGACCACCAGCAGCAGCCGACCGGGGACAGGCGGCGCGCCGGGACGGCGGGCCGCCTCCTGCCTGCCGGCCACGTCCCCGAGCCGGCGCAGCAGTGCCGCCTCGTCCTCGTGGGCCCCTCCTCCGGCCGGGCGCACGTGGACCGCCTCGGGGACCAGGTGCGGTAGCCACCGCGCCCAGCTCCAGTCGGCGGCACGTGCGGCCGTCGTCAGGACCGCGACGTCGACGCCGCCGGGTGGGAGCAGGGTGCCCACCTGGGCGAGCACCCCGGCCACCACGCCCAGCGCCGGCGCCCGCGGGCCCGTGACGCCCAGGTGCCCAGCGCGGCGCAGGTCGACGGTGACCGGCAGGTCGGCGGCGGTCTCGACCTGCCGCCGGCCGTCCTCGACCCGGATGACGCGCGTCGGCCCCCACCCCGTACCCAGGCGCACCACCAGCGCGTCGTCGTCGCCGGGACCGCGCGACCACAGCACCGCGGTGCGCCGGCGCGCCGCGGTGGCCAGCGCGGCGAGGTCGGGGCAGGCGCGGTGGGCCGCCCGGACGTCGGCGCGCACCGCCTCGGCCAGCCGGGCACGGGCGGCGCGGAGCTGCTCGGCGTGGACGGCCGCCGCGCGACGGCCGGAGCGGCGCCCCGCCCACCGGTCCGACGCCCAGGTGCCGACCGCGACCAGCGGTGAGAGCAGCGCGAAGAACAGGAACGTCGGGGTGGACAGCAGCCAGGCGAGGGACACCCCGGCGACCGCCGGCAGGAGCACCGCGATCCAGGCCAGGCGGCGGCGGGCCGGCTCGTCGGGAGCGGCCGGCACGACGAGCTCCACCTCGGATCGCTCGACCGGCGGCGCGGCGCCCGGGTGCACGAGCCACCGCCCGCCCGGTCCCGGGCGCAGCCCCGCCGGGACGTCCCGGGGGCCCGCGACCGCCAGGGCGCTGGCGCCCAGGCGCAGCACGGCGCCCGGCGGCCAGGCCACCGGGTCGCCGGTCACCTCCTCGCCGTCGAGCCGGGTGCCGTTGGTCGAGCCGAGGTCGGCGACCGTGGTCCCGCCGGCGCCGACGTCGAGCCGGGCGTGCCGGCGCGAGACACCGGGGTCGGGGAGGGACAGCGTGGCGCCGGCGCCGCGGCCCAGCACGTGCCGCCCGCTGGCCAGCCCGGCCGTGGTCCCGGCCGCGGGACCGCCGACCACGTGCAGCTCCAGCGGGCTCGACGCCGGCCGGCCGGTGCGGGGCGCGGGGCGGCCGACGCCGAGGACCGCGCCGTGCGCGAGGAGGGGAGAGGTCAGCGGCAGGTCCGCGGACAGCGCGGTGCTGCCCGACCACACGGGCGCCGGCGGGACGCCGAGGGCGGCGGTGAGGGCCGGCAGCACGGCGCCGAGCGGATCGCCGTCGGCGGCGCGGACCTCGACGTCCACGGCGCCCTCGGGACCGACCACGGTCCAGCAGCGCGGCGGGACGTCGGGAGGCGGGGCAGCGGGCACCCGCCGACCGTCGCCGGCCGCTGCCGGTCGCGCGGCCGGCGCCCGGGGGCTGTGGACGCGCCCCCTGCCTGTGGACGGTGCGGAGACCGTCGTCCGGGCCCGGCCCTAGCGTCCGCAGCCGATCCCGGGAGGTGCCCGGGACGGACGGGAGGACCTCGTGAAGGTCGACATCGCCACGCTGCAGTCGATGGCCGGGCAGTGCCAGGCCGAGGCGGCCGAGACGGCGGCCCGGCAGGCCACCCTGTCGAGCAGCGTCACCGGCTCGGTGCTCGACGGGTGGACCGACAGCCAGGCGGCCGTGCAGTTCAGCGCCCTCTACGAGCAGTGGCGGGTCTCCGCGCAGTCGGTCAGCGACGCGCTCACCGGGATGGGCGGGCTGCTCACCGCGGTCGCCGCCTCCTACCAGCAGCACGAGGCCGAGGTGGCCGCCCGGATCGGCGCGCTGGTCTGAGGCTCAGCCCGGTGGGGCAGGGGCGGCCGCGGCCGGTACCCGTCGCCGCCCGCCCCGCCGGCGCACCTCGGCGACCAGGTCGGGGAAGCGCTCCCACGGCAGGATCGACAGGATCGCGACGCAGTGCGGCAGGAAGATGATCCGCAGCCCGCCGAAGACCATCAGGTGGAAGCCGAGCAGGAAGACCACCAGCGCCACCCGCGCCCGATCGGACCGGACGAGCAGCATGAGCGGTGCCGCGAACTCGAGCAGCAGCATCGCCCACTGCACGGTGGTGAGCAGGCCGGGCACGTCGAGCGTCCACTCCGAGAGGGCCGTGCCCCGGCGGATCACGGCGCGGGTGATCGTCGAGCCGGTCGCCCAGTCCCAGCCGCCGAAGCGCACCTTCGCCCAGGCGGCCAGGAAGTAGGTGAGCACCACGGTCACGAACACCGCAGCCATCGCCCAGCCCGCAGCCTCCGACGACCGGCGGTCCCGCCACCGTGCCACGCCGATCGTGGGCAGCACGGCCAGGGCGACGAGGTAGGCGATGCGGTCGTGGTCGACCTTGCCGTAGCTCATCGCGATGACCATCCACTCCAAGTAGAGGAGGAACACCGCGGAACCGAGCAGACGGGGTGCGCGACCGGTGGCGGCGGCCAGGGCGGTGGCCACCAGGGCCCACTGGACGACGTGCACGACGGTCGGGGTCGGCGTGGGCAGGTGCAGCAGCTGCCCGATGACCAGGGGCTGGTAGTAGGCGGTCGGGACGTCGGCGTGCGCGCTCACCCACGCGGTCGTGAGGAAGACGTCGACCGGCACGAACAGGTAGGCGATGGTGCGGAACACCGCGATCCGGGCCAGCGGCACCGGCCGGGTCCAGAACCCGCGCAGAGCACTGAGGACCCGGCGGCCGCCGGGCGCCGCCGGGGTTGCGGTGGGCAGGGTGGCGCTCACGGGCCGACCTCCAGCTCCTGCTCGACGAGGACGCGGTCGGTCCACGCGCCGGTGGCCGCGCCGTCGACGAGCTCGAAGTGCCGCTGCACCACCTGCACCTCGACGAGCTCCGGCCCGCCGGGGTGGTTCTCGGCGTAGGTGTCGGCCAGCAGGACCAGCAGCGAGGGGTCGTCGACCAGGCGCGGCAGCTGGCCCTCGAACTCGGCGCGGCGCAGCCCGACCTCACCGCCGGACAGCCGCACCTCCCGGCCGTCGCCGGTCAGGCCGACGACGCGGGTCGAGATCACAGGAGCGTCGGTGTCGGCGCGCGTCGAGTACATCTTGAACGGGCCGAACGGGAAGTGGGCGTCGGTGCCCCACAGCGTCCCGGTCAGCAGCAGGGCCAGGACCACGGCGGAAGCGGCCAGGCGGATGCGGCGCCCGGCGGGGGACAACACGACGACGTCGCCCTCCGCGGGGTCGCCGGAGCGGAGCGGGCGGACCACCGGGGCATCGTAGGATCGGCGGCCGCGCAGATGGGGCACCGACGCCGCGTGATGGCCGGCTGGCCTCGCCACGCCCGCGGAGCGGCCCTCGCGCCGGACGGGCTGCGCGTGCCCGGCACTTCCGCCGGCCGGCCCGGCGGTGGGACCGTTGTCCCGCACGAGCCCTCCGCCCGAAGGTGAGGCCGCGCCATGGCGGCATCCCGGACCCCCTCCCAGCTGGACGTCTACGACGCGGCCCACCTCGGCGGCGGACCGCCCCGCGTGGTCGACACGGCCATCGTGGCGCTCGTGCGCTCGGGACGGGTCCGGGTGCACTCACCCGGCCAGCTGGCGACCGTCGAGCTCGCGCGGCAGCACCCGGTCGAGGCGGCGGTCCTCGACGCCGTCGGGCCGTCGGGCCACCGCTCGGTCGACACCGTCCAGTGGCGGCTGCAGGACGACGCCCGGCTCCTCGAGGTCGGCAGACGGCTGCGCAGCGACGGCCTGGTGTCCCGGTCCGCCCTGGGACGGGCGCTGCGCCGGGGCCCGGCGACGGTCGCGCTCACCGCCGACGGACGACGGGCACTGGCCTGGCTGCAGGACCAGCGGGGCGAGACCGACGACGTGTGGCGGGTCGCCCTCCACGGCCGCGCCGCCATGCACGACGGCGCCCTGCGGGCCGCCGTCTTCGAGCCGCCACGCACCGACCACGACCTGAGCCGCCGCAGCGTCCGCGCCGAGCGGCAACGGCTCGCTGCCGAGGACCCGGGCATCGCCGCACGGCAGACCTACGGAACGGCCACCGGCGGCGCCGCCGCCACGGGGTTCCTCGGAGGCGGCGCGGGCGACGGGGGAGGCCTCTAGCCCGGCCCGGACCACCGGTCACACGACCTGCGGCACCCCTGTGCGAGTGTGCTGCCCACGGTCGTGGCCTGCCACCGCCGTGCCATCGGTGCGGTCAGCGGCGCGCTGGCCTGCAGGAACAGGAGGAACGGTGCAGTTCGGTCGGTACTACGAGGAGTTCGAGGTCGGCGCGGTCTACAAGCACTGGCCGGGGAAGACCGTCACCGAGTACGACGACCACCTGTTCTGCCTGATCACGATGAACCACCACCCGCTGCACCTGGACAGCCACTTCGCCGCGGAGACCACGGAGTTCGGCGAGAACGTCGTCGTCGGCAACTACGTCTACTCGCTGCTGCTGGGCATGAGCGTGCCCGACGTCTCGGGGAAGGCGATCGCCAACCTGGAGGTCGAGTCGCTGCGGCACGTGGCGCCGACCTTCCACGGCGACACCGTCTACGGCGAGACGACGGTCCTGGACAAGACCGAGTCGCGGTCGAAGGACGACCGGGGCGTCGTGCACGTCGAGACCATCGGCTACAAGCAGGACGGCACCGTCGTCTGCGTCTTCCGGCGCAAGGTCATGGTGCCCAAGCGCTCCTACGGCGAGGCCCGCGGCGGCGAGCAGCCCGGCCGTCCGGAGCCCCGGCCCCGCTCCTGAGCAGGTGGCGCGCCGCCCGCCCGGTCAGGCGGGCAGCGCGCCCCAGCCGCGCAGCGTCTCCAGCAGCCGCGGCGTGCAGGGCAGCCGCTCGAGGTCGGCCGGGCCGGCGAACACGACCGCGTCGGCGTCGTCGCCGGGTACCGGCTGGGCGCGCGGGTCGGTGAGCGTGCAGCCGAAGTCGACGACGTCGTAGACGACGCCGTCGCCCGGGATGGTCACCCGCCCGACCTCGGCGCCGACGCGGACGTCCAGCCCGGTCTCCTCGCGGACCTCCCGCGCCACCGCGGCGGCCAGGGACTCGCCCGGCTCCACCCGCCCGCCGGGCACCGACCACAGCCCGCGGCCCGGGGCGTTGCGCCGGCGGACCAGCAGCAACCGGCCGGCGCCGTCGAGCACCACCGCCCCCACGCAGGCCACCGTCGCGGCACCGTCCCGAGCCGGGGGAGGCGCGGCCGGCGGGAACGACGCGGACGGCACCCGCGCAGGGTACGACGGCGCGGGCCGGGATCGTCCGCCCGCGCTTGACGTGAGCCCCGCGTGACAGGACGGTGTTCCCCGATGAGCCCCTCCCCGGTCTGCCCTCGCTGCGGCGAGCCGCTGGTCGTGCGCCCCGGGGACTCCGCCGTGGCCTGGTGCCACCTGCACGGCGCCGTCACCCCGCTGCACCACACGGCGCTCATCGCGCACGACGCGATCGCGGCGGTCACCGCCGACGCCCGCGTCCCGGCCTGGGTGCCCGACCCGATGCCGACGGGCTGGTCGGTCACCGGCCTGGCGTGGGGCGGGGAGCCCGGCGCGCGGGCGATCGTCGTCGGCTGCGCGGGCCCGGCACCGCTGGGCGGGTCGGCCGAGATGGTGCTGGTCGCGGAGGAGCCGGGCATGGGCGTGGGCTGCGGCTACGCGGGCCTACCGGGTCTCGACCCGGGCGACGTCATCACCGGGCCGTCGTCGGCGGCGGTCGAGGCCGCCGGGCAGCACGCCCCCCTGTGGGCGGTCCCCACGTCCGACGACCGGGCCGCCTTCGTGGGCGAGGCCTACGGGGTGTGGCTGTGGCTGGTCACCTGGCCCATGTCGGCCGGCTGGCTGCTGGCCGAGCCTCGGCGGCTGCTCGACCTGCGCGAACGGCTCTACCCCGACCTGCCACTGGGCCCGCCCAGCGAGCACCTGCTGCCGGGGGAGTGAACGCCCGGTCCCGACCGGCGTGTCCGGACGGTCCCGGCTGGGGCCTGTGTTACCCATGGGACCGGCCTCCGGGCCGAGCCGCGCGGGCACGCCGCCCGCGGGTCCGAGCACATCCCCGGAGGTGACGGTGAACCTGAAGAAGGTCCTCGTCTGGCTGGCCATCGCCTTCGTCGTCTGGTACGTCATCCAGCAGCCGGAGTCCTCGGCCGAGATGGTGAAGAGCGCCGGCGAGGCCCTCGGTGACGCCGCCTCCTCCATCGCCGCCTTCGTCACCTCGCTCGTCTAGGCGGCCGTGACCGGCCCGGCCGACGGCCGCCCGCCGCGGTGGGCCAAGGACGCCGCCAAGTACCTGCTCCCGGGCGAGCAGGCCGTCGTCGCGACCCGCCGCCACTGGGCGGTGCTGCTGTGGCCGGCCACCAAGACGCTGCCGGTGCTGGCGGCCGGTACCTGGGTGCTCACCCTCGACCCGGACAACCGGTTCTCGGCCGGCCTCGGGCTGCTCGTCGTCCTCGCCGCGCTGGGCACGCTCGCGCTGCGGGTCGGCGAGTGGTGGATGCGGCACTTCATCGTCACCCGCCGCCGGGTGCTGCTGACCTCGGGGATCATCGCCCGCACCGTCACGCTCCTGCCGCTGCGCCGGATCACCGACCTGACCTGGAAGGAGACGCTGCTGGGTCAGGTGCTGGGCTACGGCACCTTCCGCTTCGAGTCCGCCGGTCAGCAGCAGGCGTTGTCGCAGATCACCTTCCTGCCGCGCGCCGACCTGCTCTACCAGGAGGTCAGCGGGCTGCTGTTCGCCAGCGACCTGGGCAGCGCCGCCGCCGGCGACGACGAGGGCAACCCCGAGCCGCCCGCCCGCGAGCGGCCGCGGCACGACACCCAGCCGATCCCCGGCGCGCCCCGCCAGGACCCGCCCGCACCGGCGCGCTGACCGCCCGGGCGCGGCCAGCGCGGGCAGGGGAGGCTGGACGCCGATG
Organism: Geodermatophilus sp. SYSU D00700; assembly: GCF_054050255.1. Classification (NCBI taxonomy): domain Bacteria; kingdom Bacillati; phylum Actinomycetota; class Actinomycetes; order Geodermatophilales; family Geodermatophilaceae; genus Geodermatophilus; species Geodermatophilus sp. SYSU D00700. The sequence goes on from NZ_JBJGZA010000006.1 coordinate 110,766, forward strand.
CGCATCGACCTGCACACCCACTCGTCGGTCTCCGACGGCACCGACAGCCCCGCGGCCCTGCTCGCCACCGCCCGCGCCGCCGGCCTCGACGTCGTCGCCCTCACCGACCACGACACCACCGCCGGGTGGGCGGCCGCCGCCGCGGCCCGCCCACCCGGGCTGACCGTCGTCCCCGGCCTGGAGCTGTCCTGCCGGTGGTTCCCCGCAGACCAGCCGCCGATCAGCGTGCACCTGCTGGCCTACCTCTTCGACCCGGGGCACCGGGCGCTCGCCGACGAGCTGACGAGGCTGCGCGCCGAGCGCCTGGGCCGCGGCGAGCGGATCGTCGCCGCGCTGGCCGCGGCCGGCTACCCGGTGGTCTGGGAGCGCATCGTCGAGGCCTCCGGCGGCGGGGTCGTCGGCCGGCCGCACGTGGCCCGGGCGCTGGTCGAGGCCGGCGTCGTCGAGTCGGTGGACGAGGCGTTCGCGACCCTGCTGTCCCACCGCAGTCCCCACTACGTCGCCAAGGCCGACACCGAGGTCCTCGAGGGCATCCGGCTGGTCCGGGAGGCCGGCGGCGTGCCGGTGTTCGCGCACGGCCTGGCCACCCGGCGGGGGCGGGTGGTCGACGACGCCGCGGTCGCCGCGATGGCCGACGCGGGGCTGCTCGGCCTGGAGGTCGACCACCCCGACCACAGCCCCGCCGAGCGCGACCACCTGCACGGGCTGGCGCGCGAGCTGGGCCTGCTCACCACCGGGTCCAGCGACTACCACGGTACGAACAAGACGACGCCGATCGGCGCCTGTACCACCGATCCCGGACAGTTCGAGGCGCTGCTGGCCGCGGGCACCGGCAGCGCGCCGTTCACCGACTGACGCGGGTCCGCCGTCCCCGGCGGCTAGCGTGGCGGTGTGGGGAGCGCGCAACTGGAGATGCCGGGCATGCCGCGGCGGCTGTTCCCCGCGACGCCGAGCAAGCTCGCCGCGTTCGCCGACTGCCCGCGCCGCTACCGGCACGCCTACGTCGACCGGCCGACGTCGCCCAAGGGGCCGCCGTGGGCGCACAACACGGTCGGCTCGGCCGTGCACGCGGCGCTGCGCTCGTGGTGGGACCTGCCGCGGGCGAGCCGCACGGCGGTGGCCGCGCGGCAGCTGCTCTACGGCGTCTGGTCCGACACCGGTTTCCGGGACGCCGAGCAGTCCGCCCGCTGGCGCGCCCGCGCCGCCGGGTGGCTCACCGGCTACCTGGCCACGGTCGACCCTGACGACGAGCCGGCCGGCCTGGAGCGCCAGGTCGCGGCCACCACGTCGGCGCTGGCGCTGTCGGGACGGGTCGACCGGATCGACCAGCGCGGGGACGAGTTGGTCGTCGTCGACTACAAGACCGGCCGGGTGCCCAGCACCGAGGACGAGGCGCGCGGCTCACCGGCGCTGGCGGTGTACGTCCTCGGCGTGCAGCGCACGCTGCGCCGGCCCTGCCGCCGGGTGGAGCTGCACCACCTGCCGTCGGGAACGGTCGCGGCCTTCGAGCACACCGAGCGCTCGCTGGCCAACCACGTCCGGCGGGCCGAGGACGTCGCCGCCGACATCGGCGTCGCCACCCGGCGGGTCGAGGAGGGCGTGCACCCCGACGAGGCGTTCCCGGCCGCACCCGGGCGGCAGTGCGGCTGGTGCGACTTCCGGCGCAGCTGCCCGCCCGGACAGGCCGCCGCGCCGGCGCGCGAGACCTGGAGCTTCCTGCCGGCCGACGAACCCGCCGCGTCTGGCTAGGCGCCGCGGACGCCCTGCGCGACCAGTGACGCCGCCAGCGCCAGCATGACGACGGCGATGACGGCGTCCAGCACCCGCCACGACGCCGGCCGCGCGAAGACCGGCCGCAGCAGCCGCGCGCCGTAGCCGAGGGCGACGAACCAGACGGTGCTGCCCAGCGCGGCGCCGCCGGCGAACCACCACCGCAGCTCCTCCCAGGTGCCGGCCAGCGACCCGAGCAGCACCACCGTGTCGAGGTACACGTGCGGGTTGAGCCAGGTCAGCGCCAGGCAGGTGGTCAGCGTGGCCGCGAGCCCCGCGCGGCGTCCGGTCTCGTCGGGGACCAGGGCCGCCGCGCGCAGCGCCCGGCGGGCGGCCAGCAGACCGTAGGCGGCGAGGAACGCCGCGCCGGCGAAGCACACCGCGGTGAGGACGCCGGGCACCCGGCTGACCAGCGTGCCGGCCCCGGCGGTCCCGGCGGTGATGAGCGCGACGTCGGAGACCAGGCAGACGGCGACGACGGCGGCCACGTGTTCGGCGCGCAGCCCCTGCCGCAGCACGAAGGCGTTCTGCGCGCCGATCGCCACGATCAGCGAGAGCCCGAGCCCCAGTCCGGAGACGGCGGCGAGCAGGGCAGGGGACACGGCAGCGGACACGGCGGCGACGCTAGGCGGCACTCGTCGGAAGCGCCGTTCGCGTTGCTGCAGGATCTGTAGCTGCTCTGATGGCCGGGTGGACCTCGACCTCGGACAGCTGCGCGCCCTCGAGGCGACCGTTGCCGCCGGCACCCTCGACGGCGCCGCCCGTGCCCTGCACGTCACGCCGAGCGCGATCAGCCAGCGGTTGCGGGCGCTGGAGACGACCACCGGCCGGGTGCTGCTGGTGCGCAGCAAGCCGGTGCGGGTGACCGGGTCCGGGGAGGCGGTGCTGCGGCTGGCCCGTCAGCTGACGCTGCTCACCGCCGACGTCACCCGGGAGCTGGTGGGCGACGCCGCGCACGGGCCGGTGCCCCTGCCCGTCGCGGTCAACGCCGACTCCATGGCCACCTGGGTGCTGCCGGCGCTGGCCCCCTCGCCGGCGAGCTGGCCTTCGACCTGCACCGGGAGGACGAGGAGCGTACGGCGGTGCTGCTGCGGGAGGGCCGGGTGACGGCGGCGGTCACCGCGGACGCCGAGCCCGTGCCCGGCTGCAGCGTCACCCGGCTGGGCAGCATGCCCTACCGGCCGATGGCCACGGCCGCGTTCGCCGAGCGCTGGTTCGCCGACGGGGTCACCGCCGGGGCGCTGTCCCGGGCGCCCGTCGTGGTCTTCGACCGCAACGACGACCTGCAGTACCGCTACCTGCGCTCGCGGGGGGTCGACGAGCGGACGCCACCGGTGCACCACGTCCCGGCCTCGGCCGACCACGTGACCGCCGTCCGCCTCGGGTTCGGCTGGGGCATGGTGCCCGCCCCGCAGGAGCCGCCTGGCGAGCTGGTCGCGCTCGACCCGGACGGCGCCGTCGACGTCGCGCTGTACTGGCAGCAGTGGAAGCTGCGCTCGCCGTCGCTGGACCGCGTGGCCGCCGCGGTGCTGGCCGCGGCGCGGCGCGCCCTCGACCAGCCCGCCGCCGGTGGTTAGGCGCCCAGGGCCGTCGGCGGCGCCGTCCGCTCGAACCCGGCGCGCACGACCGGCGACAGCCGCGCCCGGTCCGGCAGCGCCAGCAGGCCGGTCCGGAACGCCCGCAGCGCCGCCGTCGCCGCCGCGTCGGTGACCGCGAACCCCGGCAGCGAGGCCAGCCGGCGGGCCCAGGGCGGCAGCGTCGCCACCGCCAGCGACGCCAGCGTGCCCCACGCCGGCCGCGCGGGGGTCAGCAGCTGCACCCACCGCGGCATCGGCGGCAGGGCGATGAACCGCCAGGCGTCGCGGGCGTCCGGGGTGAGCGCGAGCGCCGGGCGCATCCGGGTGAAGTAGGCCTCCAGGTCGGCCACCGAGGCGGGCACGTCGCCGGCGTCGGCGCCGATGAGCTCGGCCGCGACCACCTGCTCGGCCACGTAGCGGTCGGCCTCGGCGGGCGTGACGACGTCGGCCCGGCGGGCGACGTCGAGCAGCGAGTCCACCTGGCAGGCGTGCACCCACAGCAGCAGGTCGGGGTCGTCGACGCGGTAGGTGCGCCCGGTCGTCCCCTCCGTGCCGCCGAGCCGCCGGTGCATGCCGCGCACCCGCCGCACCAGCCGGATCGCCTCCCGCCGGCTGCCGAAGGTGAGGGTGTCGACGTACTCCCCGGTGCGGGCGAGCCGCTGCCACGGGGACTCCCGGAACACCGAGTTGCGCGCGACGCCGTCCATCGCGACCGGGTGCAGGGCCTGCAGCAGCAGCGCCCGCAGCCCGCCGACGCCGTAGACGGGGTCGGCGTGCACCCGCCAGGTGATGCTGTCCGGCCCGAAGAAGCCCAGCCGGTCCTCCTCGGGCGTCCAGTCGCGCGCCGAGGGCCGCCCGCCGCTCACCGGGTGGTCCCGGGCAGGGACGCCCAGAAGGTCTCGAGCACCTGCACCGTCCGCAGGGGGTTCTCGACGGCGGGGGAGTGGATGGCGTGCGGGACGACCTCGTGGCGGGCGCCCAGCCGCCGGGCCATGTCCTCCTGGACGGCCGGGGACCAGGCGTCGTCGGCCTCGCCGTGGGCCACCAGCACCGGGACCCCGGTGGCGGCGAGCTCGGCGACCCGGTCGGGCTCGGTGGTGATCGCCTGCGCCATGCCCCGCAGCCCGGCGGCGGTGTTGCCGAGGAACCGGCGGCCGTAGAACGCGCGGGTCGCCCTCGGCACGGCCAGGGCGCGCTCGTCGGTCATGGCCAGCTGCTCCAGCGTGGCGGCCACCAGCGGGACGCCGCCCTGGTCGAGCAGCGGCCCGAGGTGCTCGAGCAGGTCGACCCGCGGGCCGGCCAGCGCGGCGGGACCGGAGCCGAGCAGCGTCAGTGACCGGAACGCGGCCGGGTCGGCCAGGACCGCCGCACGGCCGACCAGGCCGCCGAAGCTGTGCCCCACCAGGTGCGGGGTGCCGGTCTCCTCGCGCAGCAGGGCGGCGACCGCGACAACGTCGGCGGCGAGCTCGGCGACGGTGTAGGCCGCGGGGTCGTCGGGCCCGGGGGACTCGTACTGCCCGCGCTGGTCGATGGCGACCACCCGGTGCCCGCGGGCGGCCAGCGGCGCCAGCAGGGGCGCGAAGTCCTCCTTGCTGCCGGTGTAGCCGGGCACCAGCAGGACGGTGCCGCGGCGCCCGTCGCCGCCGGTGTCGAGCGCGGCCAGCGGGCCCGCCCGGCCGGCGAGGGTCCGCGGGGTGGCGTCGTGGTCGGCCAGCTGCCGCAGGTCGTCGGACGGGATGGCGAGGGTGACCGACGGCATCTCGGGGCTCCCGGGCAGGACCATGTGTCCAGTCAACCTCCGCCGCGGCGGCGCCGCAGCGAGGCCGTCCGGTCAGGCGAAGCCGTGCACCCGGTCGGGGAGCCGGTAGAGCAGCACCGGCCCGACCAGCGAGGCCTGCCCGCCGGCCTCCAGGCCGCCGTCGACCGCCGCCCGGCCGGCCTCGGCGCCGGTGGCGAGGTCGCGCAGCACGAACCCGCCCGACTCGGGCACCCACACGGCGGCCGAGCCCGATGCGGTCTTGCCGACGTCCCCCGTGGGCAGCCCCTGCGCGGGCAGCTCCCACCGCGGGGCGCCGGTGCCCGGGTCCAGCGCCCACAGGGTGCCGCGGGCCCACACCAGCGCGACGTCGCCCGCGCCGGCCTGCAGCAGCGGCTCGGCGGCCGGGTCGACCCCGGCGGTGGGCAGCGGGAGCTGCTGGAGCAGGGTGCCGTCGTCGGGGCGGTGCACCAGCAGGGTGTCGCCGGTGACGACGACGACGAGCCGGTCGGCGCCGACCAGCCGGACGCCGCCGCCCTCGGGGGCGGAGACGTCCCTGGTCCACCGGGGCTGGCCGGTGGAGGCGTCGAACAGCCGCAGCTGCAGCGCCGCGGTCCCGGGGCAGCGCTGCAGCAGCACCACCCCGGCGCTGCCGACGTCGGTGTCCTCGAGGCGGCAGTCCTCGGCCGCCGCGACCCGCCAGCGGACGTTGTTGCCCGCCGGGTCGAGCACCACGACCCCGGTCGGGCTGCTGGCCAGCACGGCCTGCTCGGTGCCGGAGATCGTGGCGTCCGCGCGGAGGCTGAGGTTGCGGGTCCACTGGCGCACCCCGGTGGCCGCGTCGAGGGCCAGGGCCTCGTCGCAGCGGTCGTGGGTGCGGAAGACGGCGACCACCAGCCCGTCGACCGCGGTCAGGCCGCACAGCCGGGCGTCGGCCCGGCGGTAGTGCCAGGCCTCGTCCCCGGTGACGGCGTCGACGGCGGTGAGGCCGCGCTCACCGGGCACGACGACCCGGCCGCCCTCGACGACCCGGCGGGGCAGCCCGGCGTCGGCCGCGACCGACCAGGCGCGGGCCACCCCCGCGGCGGGCGCGGCGTCGGAGACCCGCGGCGGGTCAGCGGTCGTGCTGTCGGTGGCCGCGACGCTGGAGCCGCGCCAGAGCAGGACGGCGACCAGCGCCAGCGCGAGCGTGGCCGCCGTCCAGACCCAGACCCGCAGCGGCGGGGGACGCAGCGCCAACGGCGGAGACCGGCGTCAGGCGGCGGACTCGGAGTCGCCGCCGTCGCCGGAGTCGCCGCCCACGTCGGTGCCGGCGGCACCGGCGGAGCGGCGACGGGCGCCCCCGCGGCGGCGACGGCGGCGGCGCGGCGCACCCTCGTCCGCGGGCTGCTCCGCAGCGGCGTCCGCCGGGTCGGCGGCAGTGGCGGCGTCGGCGGCGGGGGCCGACCCGTCGGCGGGCTCCCCGCCGCGCGTGCGGCGGCGGGAGCGCGACCGCGAGCGGGACGGGCGGTCGCCGTCCTCCCGGGAGGAGTCGCGGACCTCCTCCCGTGCCGGACCGCGGCCGGCGCCCTTGGGCTTCCGGCCGGTCTCGCCGAGGTCCTCGAGCACCTCGGCGTCGAGGCCCTCGCGGGTGCGCTGCGAGCGCGGCAGCCGGCCCGTGGCGTCCTCGGGGACGTCGAGGTCGGTGCGGACCCACGGCGAGGTGGAGTAGGTCTCCGGCGGGTCGGCGAACGGCAGGTCGAGCGCCTTGTTGATCAGCTGCCAGCGCGGCACGTCGTCCCAGTCGACGAAGGTGACCGCGACGCCCTCGCGCCCGGCGCGGCCGGTGCGGCCGATCCGGTGCACGTAGGTCTTCTCGTCCTCGGGACACTGGTAGTTGACGACGTGGCTGACGCCGGTGACGTCGATGCCGCGGGCGGCGACGTCGGTGGCGACCAGGACGTCGACCTTGCCGCTGCGGAACGCGCGCAGCGCCTGCTCGCGGGCGCCCTGGCCGAGGTCGCCGTGCACGGCGGCGGCGGCGAAACCGCGGTCGACCAGCTCGTCGGCGACCTTCTGCGCGGTCCGCTTGGTGCGGCAGAAGACCATCGCGAGGCCCCGGCCGCGCGCCTGCAGCACGCGGGCCAGCAGCTCGGGCTTGTCCAGGTTGTGCGCCCGGTACACGAACTGGGTGGTCTGCGGGACGGTCGAGCCCTCGTCGTTGCCGTGCGCCCGGATGTGGGTGGGCTGGGTCATGAACTGGCGGGCCAGGTTCACGATCGGGCCGGGCATCGTGGCGGAGAACAGCATGGTCTGCCGCTTCGCCGGGACCATCCCGAGGACCCGCTCGATGTCGGGCAGGAAGCCCAGGTCGAGCATCTCGTCGGCCTCGTCGAGGACCAGCACGCTGACCTTGCCCAGGATCAGATGACCCTGCTGGGCCAGGTCGAGCAGCCGGCCGGGGGTGCCGACGACGACCTCGACGCCGGCCTGCAGCGCGGCGACCTGCGGCTCGAAGGCCCGGCCGCCGTAGATGGCCTGCACGCGGATGCCGCGCTTCTTCCCGGCGGTGGCCAGGTCGCGGGCGACCTGCACGCACAGCTCGCGGGTGGGGACGACGACCAGCGCCTGCGGGACGCCGTCACCGCCCTCCGCGGCGGGGACGACGCGCTGCAGCAGCGGGACGCCGAAGCCGAGGGTCTTGCCGGTGCCGGTGCGGGCCTGCCCGATGAGGTCGTTGCCGGCCAGCGCCAGCGGGAGGGTGAGCTCCTGGATCGCGAAGGTCCGGGTGATGCCGGCCTCGGCCAGCGCCGCGACGACGTCGGGGTGGACGTCGAAGTCGCTGAACAGCGGCGCGGTCTCCTCGACGGGCGCGCCGCCGAGGGCCTCGACGGTCTGCTCGACCTGCTCGGGGGCGGGCGCGCCGGTCTCGGCGTGCTCGAGCTCGGGGGTGGTGGGGGTGTGGTCTGTGGAGGTCAGTGCTCTCGCCTCTGGTCGGCTGGGGGAGCGGCCGGCGGGCGACGACGGCGTCGTCCGGGCGCTCCGCGGTCGGGTGTCGCGGGATGCGTGTCCAGCGCCGACGCGGCCAGCGGACCGGGGCTCGATCTGCCCCCGGCGACGGCCCGGTGTGCCCGGTCACGGGCTCCTCGGGGCGTCGGCGAGCGATCGTCAGCGCACAGATACCAGCGGACCTGGCGGCCCGCCTGTTCCCATGGTAGCGCGGGGAGCGGTTAGCCTCTGTCGCCGCGCGGGCCGCCCGCCCCCGACCCCACCCGGAGGTGGCACGTGAGCACGGTCGACAGCCGCGCCGTCGTCGACCTGCTCGGCGTGCTGGCCTACGCCGAGCTGACGGCGTTCGACCGGCTGGCCGAGGACGCCCGGCTGTCTCCGACGCTCGACGGCCGGGCCGCGCTGGCGCGGATGGCCGCCGCCGAGATGGGCCACCACGACCGGCTCGCGGCGCGGCTGCGGGAACTGGGCGCAGACCCCGCCGCGGCGATGGCGCCGTTCGTGCCGGCCCTCGACGGCTTCCACGAGGGCACCCGGCCGCGGACGTGGCTGGAGGGCCTGGTCAAGGCCTACGTCGGGGACGGCCTGGCGGCCGACTTCTACCGCGAGATCGCCGGCTTCCTGCCCGAGCCCGACCGCTCGCTGATCCTCGAGGTGCTCGCCGACACCGGGCACGCGGAGTTCGCCGTCCGCGAGGTGCGTGCCGCCATCCGCTCCCAGCGCGCACTCGCCGGGCGGCTGGCCCTGTGGGGACGGCGGCTGGTCGGGGAGGCGATCTCCCAGTCGCAGGCGGTCATCGCCGAGCGCGAGGGGCTGGCGCAGCTGATCATGGAAGGGACCGGCGACCTCACGGGCATCGCCCGGCTGGTCGACCGGATCACCGCCGCGCACACCAAGCGGATGCGCACCCTCGGCCTCAAGCCCTGACACGACGCAGGGGCGCCCCCGCGGTGCGGGGACGCCCCTGCGGGACGTGCGTCGCCGGAGCTAGGCGCCGGCGACGAAGCCCACCCGGCGCTGGTCGGCCTGCGCGATCTCCACGTAGGCGATCCGGTCGACCGGGACGAGGACGCGGCGGCCCCGCTCGTCCTCCAGGGTCAGCAGCCCGTCCTTCGTGCCGCCGGACATGGCGGAGGCCACGTCGGCAGCGATCTCGTCGGGGGTCTTCGGGCTGTCGACGACCAGCTCCCGGGGGGAGTGCTGGACACCGATCTTGACTTCCACTCGGGATGCCTCCTCGGGTTGCACGGCTGCCGACCACGCTAGTCCAGCGCCGGTCTGCGGGCCCCGTCGCGCGGCTGCGCCGTCAGCGAACGCCTGCTCAGCCCGCCGGGTGCTCGCCCTCGACCCGGGGGAACCCCGAGATGCCGCGCCACGCCAGCGCCGACATGAGCGACACCGCCTCGTCGCGCGGGACGGTGCCCTTCTGCGCCAGCCACCACCGGGCGCTGGTCTCGGCCAGCCCGGTCAGCCCCGAGGCCAGCAGGTGCGCCTGCTCCGGCGGGCTGCCGGTGTCGCCGGCGATGACCTCCGCGATCGCCTCGACGCAGGCGCGGTTCCCGCGGTCGACCAGCGCCCGCACGTCCTCGTCGTTGCGCAGGTCGGACTCGAAGACCAGGCGGAAGGCGCCGCCCTCGGCGTCGACGAAGTCGAAGTAGGCGCCCACCGCGCCCTGCACCCGCTGCCGGTTGTCCTCGGTGCCGCCCATCGCCTCGCCCAGCCGCTCGGTGAGCTCGGTGACCTGCTGCTCCAACAGCGCCAGGTACAGCTCCCGCTTGCCGGGGAAGTGCTGGTACAGCACGGGCTTGCTGACGCCGGCGCGGTCGGCGATGTCGTCCATCGCGGCGGCGTGGAAGCCCTGCGCGACGAAGACCTCCTGCGCCGCCTGCAGCAGCTGCAGCCGCCGCGCGCCGCGCGGCAACCGCGAGGTGCGGCGGGCGGGGACCGGACGGGAGGACTGCATGGCGCCGGGGATGTTACCGGCGGGTCACCCGGCGCACGCGCCGCGGCCGCCTGGCATACCGTCGCCGGGTGCCCGAGGCCCGCCGAGCGCGCACCCGCCGGACCCCCGCGCCCCCCACGGTGGCGCCGCTCTCCACCGCCCGCCTCTCGACGGCGGACCTGACCGTCCCCGCCGCCCCGCCCGCCGCCTGGCCCGGGAGGGAGGTGCCGGTCACCGGCGGCACGGTCTTCGTGCGCACCACGCCCGGCACCGGCCCGGCCGACGGGCCGCGCGAGCGGGCGGTGTACGTGCACGGCCTGGGCGGCGCCTCGACCAACTGGACCGACCTGGCGGGGCTGCTGGCGGTGCGCTGCGAGGGCTGGGCGCCCGACCTGCCCGGCTTCGGCCGCTCGCAGCCGCCGCCGTCGGGCTCCTACTCGGTGCGCGGTCACGTCCGCGCCGTCGTCGACGTCCTCGAGCACGTCGTGGCGCAGCCGGGCGAGGCGCAGGGCCGCCCGGTGCACCTGCTGGGCAACAGCCTCGGCGGGCTGGTCAGCCTGGTCGCCGCCGCCCGCCGTCCCGACCTGGTCGCCACCCTGACGCTGGTCTCGCCGGCCATGCCGGTCTACCGCGTGCCGCAGGCCTTCGGCCGGGCGCTGCTGCTGCTCCTGCTCCCGGGTGTGCCCACCCTCGCCGAGCGGCGACTGGCCCGCGTGACGCCCGAGCAGTCGGTGCGTGGCGTGCTGGCGATGTGCTTCGGCGAGCCCGCCCGGGTGCCGCGCGAGCGCCTCGACGCCGCAGTCGAGGAGGCGCGGGAGCGCGCCGCCCAGGCCTGGGCCAACCGGTCGCTCGCCCGCAGCATGCGCGGCCTGCTCACCTCCTACCTGCGGGTCGGCCGGGCCAACGCCTGGCGGCTGGCCCGTTCGCTGCGGATGCCGACGCTGGTGGTCTGGGGCGACCGCGACCGGCTCGTCGACCCGCGCCTCGCGCCGCGCCTGGCCGCCACCGTGCGCGACGCCCGGCTGCTGGTGCTCGAGACGGTCGGGCACGTGGCCATGCTCGAGGCGCCCGAGGAGACGGCGCGGGCGGTGCTCGGCCTGCTCGAGGACGCCGGGCGGCCGGACGAGCGGCCCGCGCCGGGCAGTGGGACGAGCACGCCGGAGGCCCGGGCCGGCTGACCCGCCCGACGCGCCCTTCCCCGCGACGCGCCCGGCGGGCCGCGGCGGCGTGAGAACCTGACCCCGAGGCGCGCGATGCCACCCGGGGCGCGGCGCGACGGCAGGACGACCGCGAGGAGGCGGCACGTGGCAGGTCCGCCGCCCGGCCGGCGCCCCGGCGCCCCGCTGCGGCCGGTACCCGAGCCGGTGCGCCGCCGGCCTCCGGTCCCGCCCGCACCCCCGCCGGGGCGCCGTCCCCCGTCCGGTGAGGTCGCCGCCCGACCGCCCGCGCCGCGCCGCCGGCGGCCCGGCCGGCTGCGCCGCTTCGTCGCCCGGCACGGCTGGCGCGCCTACGCCATCCCGCTGCTGACGGTGGCCACCGTCCTGGCCCTGGTCGACGTGGTCACCGCCGGGCGGGCCACCTCCTCACCGGCCCCCGCAGCGAGCCCGGCGACGTCGTCGGCGGCCCCGACCGCCGGGTCGACCGCGCCGTCCACCGCCGCCACGACCCCGCCGCCCGCGCCGGCCGAGGGCGACGCCGGCCCGACCGGCCTCCCGACGGCCGCGGCCGGGACCTACGTCGAGCAGGGCGCGGGCACCGTGACCGTGGTGCCCGGCTCCTCCGGCGTCTACGGCAGCGGGCCGCTGCAGCGGTTCGTCGTCGAGGTCGAGGACGGCATCGGCGTGGACGCCGTGGCCTTCGCCGCCGCGGTCGAGGCGACCCTGGGCGACCCGCGGTCCTGGGGCAACGGCGGCCGGATGGCCTTCCAGCGCGTCGACGCCACCGACCCGGGCGCCTACGAGTTCCGGGTGAGCCTGGTCAGCCCCGGGAGCATGGAGCGCTACTGCCCGGGCGTGGGCACCGGCGGCTACACCTCCTGCCGGTACGGCGAGCGCGCGGTCATCAACCTGGCCCGCTGGGAGACCGCCGTCCCGCACTACGACGGCGACATCGCGACCTACCGCCAGTACGTGGTCAACCACGAGGTCGGCCACGCGCTGGGCAACGGTCACCAGCCGTGCCCGGGGCCGGGTCTGCCCGCGCCGGTCATGCAGCAGCAGACGCTCGGTCTCGACGGCTGCGCGAGGAACGCCTGGCCCTTCCCCTGACCGGCCCGGTCGGGGTGACCAAGGTCCTCCCCGGGGCGGGCCCCGGGCACTACGCTGCTCGGCGGTGCGCCGGGAAGCCTGGTCGGCAGTCGTGGTCCCTACGGCTCCGATCGGAGTGCCATGGCCGAGTCCGCCACGCCCGAGTCCGCTCCGCCCCGGTCCGCTCCGCCCGCCGTCCTGTTCGAGGCCCTGGGCAAGCGCTTCGGCGCCACCCGGGCCGTGGTCGACCTGTCGCTGTCGGTCCCCGCGGGGGAGGTCTTCGGCTTCCTCGGGCCCAACGGCGCCGGCAAGTCCACGACCATCCGCATGCTGCTGGGCCTGCTGCGGCCCACCACCGGCCGGGCCGAGGTCTTCGGCGACCCGGCGGACGACGTCGAGCGGGCGCACCGCCACCTCGCGTACGTGCCGGCCGACGTCGCGCTGTGGCCCGGGCTCACCGGCCGCGAGTGCCTCGACCTGCTCGCCGGCGTGGGACCGGGCACCGACCTGCCCTACCGCGACGAGCTCGTCGAGCGGTTCGCCCTGGACCCCGGCAAGCGGGCGCGCGCCTACTCCACCGGCAACCGGCAGAAGGTGGCCCTGGTCGCGGCCTTCGCCACCCGGGCGCCCCTGCTGGTGCTCGACGAGCCGACCAGCGGCCTGGACCCGCTCATGGAGCGTGAGTTCCGGCGCTGCATCGCCGAGGCCGCCGAGCGGGGACAGACGGTGTTCCTCAGCTCCCACCAGCTGGCCGACGTCGAGGCGGTCTGCACCCGGGTGGGCATCCTGCGGGCCGGCCGGCTGGTCGAGGTCGCCGGGCTGGAGGAGCTGCGCCGGCTCCGCCGCTCGGAGGTCACCGTCGAGCTCGCCCGCCCCGCGCCCGGCCTCGAGCGGATCGCCGTGCTGCCCGGGGTGGCCGACGTCCGCTGGACGACGCCCCTGCAGCTCACCCTCGCCCTGACCGGTCCGCCCGGCGCGGTGCTGCGCGCCCTCGGCGAGGCCGACGTGGTGCGCCTCGACGTCCGGGAGGCCTCCCTCGAGGAGATCTTCCTCGACTACTACGGGCGGGCCGCGGCATGACGACCCGGACGCCCTCGCGGGTCACCGGGGTCCGGCGGCCGGCCGCGCCGGCCTCCCCGCGCACCGTCGTCCGCCGCGCGGCGGTCCGCGAGGTGCGCCGGGGGACCCTCGTCGTGGCGGTGCTCTGCGGCGGGCTGACCGCGTTCGTGGCCCAGCAGTACGAGCAGACGTTCAGCGGCGCGGTCGGGCTCGACTCGCTCACGGCGCTCGCCGACAACCCGGCGATCCGGACCCTCTTCGGGCCACCGCTGGCCCTCGACGACCCCGGCGGCTTCACCGTGTGGCGCACCGGCACGGTCGCGGCGGTGCTCGCGGGGGTGTGGGCCGCGCTGGCCGGCACGCGGGTCACCCGGGGCGAGGAGGACGCCGGCCGGACCGACCTGCTGCTCGCCGGCCGGGTCCGGCTAGCCACGCTGGTCCGCACCACGCTCGGCGTGCTGCTCGCCGCCGGCGCCGTCGTCGGCGCCGCCGTGGTCGCGGGCATGCTGCTGGCCGGCACCGCGCCGGCCGGCGCGGTGCTGTTCGGGGCGCTCGTCGGCGGCACCGCCATGGCCGGCGGCGCGCTCGGGGTGCTCACCGGGCAGCTGCTGGGCGACCGGCGCGGAGCCTCCGGGCTCGCCGTCGCGGTCCTGCTCGCCGGCCTGCTGGCCCGCATGGTCGGTGACGGCGTCGCGGCCCTGGCGTGGCTGCAGTGGCTCAGCCCGTTCGGGCTGCTCGGCCGGGTGGCCCCGTACGCCCACGACCGCTGGGCCCCACTTCTGGTCCTCGCCGTCCTGGTCGCCGTGCCGGCCGTCCTGGCCGCGATCCTGGCCGGGGCGCGCGACGTCGGCGCCGGCCGGTGGCAGGGCCGGGACCGGGCCCGCCCGCCGAGCCGGCTGCTGCGCTCGCTGCCCGGGTTCGCGGTGCACCGGACCCGCCGCGCGACGCTGACCTGGTCGCTGGGCGTGGGGGCCTACTTCCTGCTCATCGGCCTGCTGGCCACCGCGATGCTGGACTTCCTGCGGGACAACCCGGTCTTCGCCGAGATGGCGGCCGCCGCCGGCTTCTCCCGGCTGGCCTCGGTCGAGGGCTACGCGGCCTCCCTGTTCACCCTGCTCGCGGTGCCCGTCGGCGCGTACGCCGCCGCGCGGATCGCCTCCGTCGCCGCCGACGAGTCGGCGTCCCGGCTCACCCTGCTGTACTCCCGGCCGGTCGGGCGGGTGCGATGGGTGACCTGGGAGGCCGCGACCGTCGCCGTCGGCACCGTCGTCGTCGCGGCCACCGCGGGCCTGACCACCTGGGCCGGGGCGTCCTGGGTCGGGGCCGGGCTCGGCCTCGGTGACGCCCTCGCCGGCGCGCTGTCGGTGGTCCCGGTCGCGCTGCTGTGCCTCGGTGCCGCGCTGCTGGCGCTGGGCCTGGCGCCGCAGGCCGTGCTCGCCATCGGGGTCCTGCCCGCCGCCGGGGGGTACCTGCTGCTGGTGCTCGCCGACAGCTTCGGCTGGCCGTCGTGGGTGCGCGGGATCTCACCGTTCGCGCACCTGGCGGCGGTCCCCGCCGAGCCGGTGGACGTCGCCGGTGCCGTCGGCATGCTGGTCACCGCTCTGGTGCTCGCGGTCGCCGGGCTCGCTGCGTACGCGCGCCGGGACCTGCGCGGCTGAGGCCCTCGCTCCGGGGCTCGCGACGGGGGAACAGCGGCGCCTGGGACGCTGTTGTCCGCACGAACACCGGCCCGTGCCGGAGTCCGCGAACCAAGAGGAGCAAGCGTGTCCCTGCCGCCCCTGGTCGAGCCCGCTGCCGACCTGTCGATCGACGAGGTGCGCCGGTACAGCCGCCACCTGATCATCCCGGACGTCGGGATGGACGGGCAGAAGCGCCTGAAGAACGCCAAGGTGCTGGCCGTGGGCGCCGGTGGCCTGGGCTCGCCGGTCCTCATGTACCTGGCCGCGGCCGGCGTCGGCACGCTGGGCATCGTCGAGTTCGACGTCGTCGACGAGTCGAACCTGCAGCGCCAGATCATCCACGGCGCCTCCGACGTGGGCCGGTCGAAGGCGGAGAGCGCGCGCGACTCGATCAAGGAGATCAACCCGCTGGTCGACGTGCGCCTGCACGAGACGCGGCTGGACAGCGACAACGTGCTCGAGATCTTCGGCCAGTACGACCTGATCGTCGACGGCACCGACAACTTCGCCACGCGCTACCTGGTCAACGACGCGTGCGTGCTGCTCGGCAAGCCCTACGTGTGGGGCTCGATCTACCGCTTCGACGGACAGGTGTCGGTCTTCTGGGCCGAGCACGGGCCCAACTACCGCGACCTCTACCCGGTGCCCCCGCCGCCCGGGATGGTCCCCTCCTGCGCCGAGGGCGGCGTGCTGGGCGTGCTGTGCGCGACCATCGGCGCCATCCAGGCCACCGAGGCGGTCAAGCTCATCACCGGCATCGGCGAGACGCTGCTGGGCCGGCTGATGGTCTACGACGCCCTGGAGATGACCTTCCGCACGATCAAGGTGCGCAAGGACCCCGAGGCCGAGCCGATCACCGGGCTCATCGACTACGAGGCGTTCTGCGGCGTCGTCTCCGACGAGGCGCAGGCCGCCGCCGCCGGCTCGACGATCACCGTCGACGAGCTCAAGGACATGATCGACGCCGACAAGGACTTCGAGCTGATCGACGTCCGGGAGCCCAACGAGTACGAGATCGTGTCCATCCCGGGCGCCAAGCTGATCCCGAAGGACGAGATCCTCTCCGGCCGGGCGCTCTCGCAGCTGCCGCAGGACAAGCCGATCGTGCTGCACTGCAAGACCGGTGTCCGCTCGGCCGAGGTGCTCGCCGCGGTCAAGAACGCGGGCTTCTCCGACGCCGTCCACGTCCAGGGCGGCGTGACCGCGTGGGCGACCCGCATCGACAAGACGCTGCCCACGTATTGATCGGTCCCGTGCCGAGGTGCCTCGGCGCGCCGCCAGGGCCCGGCACCCCGCAGCGGGTGCCGGGCCCTCGGCGTCCGTGTTGACTGGCCGCGTGCCCGAGCCGACGCCGTCCCCGACCGAGCTGCTGGAGCTCTTCCAGCGTGCACAGGCCACGTTCACCGACCGGGTCGACGCCGTGGAACCCGGGCAGTGGGACCTCGAGGCGCTGCCCGGCTGGACCGTCGCCGACCTGGTCGCGCACCTCGTCGGCGAGGCGCACTGGGTGCCCGGCCTGCTGGCCGGCGAGCCGCTCGACGACGTCGCCGCGCGGGTGCCCGCGGGCACCGACCCGCTGCTCGCCCCCGACCCGCTGACCGCGTGGGAGGCCGCGGCCGACGAGGCGCTGGCCGCCGTCGCCGGCGCCGACCTGGCCGACGGCACCGTGCAGCTGTCCCGCGGGCCCGCCCCGGCGTGGGAGTACGTCGACGAGCTGACCGCCGACCTCACCGTGCACTCCTGGGACCTCGCCCGCGCCACCGGCGGTGACGCGACACTCGACCCGGCGCTGGTCCGCGCCGCCGGGCGGCTCGCCGCCCGGCTGCCGCGCGACGGGGTGCCCGGCCTCTTCTCCGCACCGGTCCCGGTCCCCGCCGACGCGTCGCCCCAGGTCCGGCTGCTGGCCCGGTTCGGCCGCCGGGCGTGACCCGTGGGCGCCGCTGACGCCGACCCCGCAGACGTCGACGAGGCGGTCTTCGACGTCGTCGAGCGCATCCCGCCGGGCCGGGTGAGCACCTACGGCGCGATCGGCCGGCTGGTCGGCGTCGGGCCGCGCCGGGTCGCCCGCGCGCTGTCCTCCGGCGGGGCGGCGGTGCCCTGGTACCGGGTGGTCCGCGCCGACGGCACCTGCGCGGAGCCGGTGCGGGTCGAGCAGCTCGGGCGGCTCGCGGCCGAGGGCGTGCCGGTGCGCGGCGGGCGGGTCGACCTCGACGCCGTCCGCTGGCCGTGAGCCCCGGGCGACCGACGTGACCGACGGCTCCCTGACGGTGTCGGCCGCGCGTGGTGTCATCGGAGGGTGGCGGTACGGGGGGACGAGGCGGCACCGGTCTACCGGCTGGTGCCGCCGGCGACGGGAACGGCGCCGCGGCCGGTGCTCGACCCCACCCAGCAGGCCGTCGTCGACCACCCGGGCGGGCCGCTGCTGGTGCTGGCCGGCCCCGGCACGGGCAAGACGACGACGATCGTCGAGGCGGTCGCCGCGCGCATCGACCGCGGCGTCGACCCCGAGCAGATCCTCGTCCTGACCTTCAGCCGCCGGGCCGCCGCCGAGCTGCGCGAGCGGGTCACCGCGCGGGTCGCCCGCACCATCCGCGAGCCGCTGGCCCGCACCTTCCACTCCTACGCCTACGGGGTGCTGCGCCGTGCGGCGCTGCTGCGCGGGGAGGCCCCGCCCCGCCTGCTCACCGCCGCCGAGCAGGACGCCGTCGTCGCCGAGCTGCTGCGCGGTGACGTCGCCGGCGAGGGCGCGGTGCGCTGGCCGGCGTCCCTGCTGCCCGCGCTGTCGACGGCCGGGTTCCGCGACGAGCTGCGCGACCTGCTCCTGCGGGCCACCGAGCGCGGCGTAGGCCCCGAGACGCTGGCCGAGTGGGCCCGCGAGACCGGGACCGAGGCCTGGCTGCACGCGGCGGCGTTCCAGGAGCAGTACGAGGCGGTGACCGCGTTCTCCACCGCCGGCGGCGGCGACGCGTCCGGCTACGACCCCGCCGAGCTGGTCCGGGCCGCGATCGCCGAGCTCGAGGACGACCCCGCGCTGCTGCGCGCTGAGCGGGAGCGGGCCCGCTGGCTGTTCGTCGACGAGTACCAGGACACCGACCCGGCGCAGGTCGAGCTGCTGCAGCTGCTCGCCGGCGGCGGGGGCGACCTGGTCGTGGTCGGCGACCCCGACCAGGCGATCTACGCCTTCCGCGGCGCCGAGCCGCGCGGCATCGTCGAGTTCCCCGACCGCTTCCGCACCGTCACCGGCCGGCCCGCGCCGCGGCTGTCGCTGGGGGTGTGCCGCCGCTCGGGCCCGGCGCTGCTGGCGGTCAGCCGCCGGGTCGCCGAGGCGCTGCCCGGACCGTGGGAGCACCGCCGGCTGGCCGCCGCCGAGGGCACCGACGAGGGCGCCGCGGAGGTGCACGTCTTCGGGTCCGCGGCGGTCGAGGCCGCCTACGTCGCCGACACGCTGCGCCGCGCGCACCTCGTCGACGGCGTCCCGTGGTCGGGGATGGCCGTCGTCGTGCGCACCGCGCTGGCCATCGGGCCGCTGCGGCGGGCGCTGACCGCGGCCGGCGTCCCGGTCGAGGTGGCGAGCGACGACCTCCCGCTGGCCGCGCAGCCCGCCGTCGCGCCGCTGCTGGCCGCGCTCACCGCGCTGCTGCCGCGGCCGGGCGCCGAGCCCGGCACGCTGGCGCTGGACGAGCCCGGCGCCGAGGCGCTGCTGGCCTCCCCGCTGGGCGGCGCCACCGTGCTCGACCTGCGCCGGCTGCGCCGCGCGGTGCGGATCGCCCAGGCCCAGCGGGGGGTCGACGCCGACGAGCGCGGCGCGCCGCTGGCCACCGCGCTCGCCGACGAGGCGCTGCTCGAGGAACTGCCCGAGGCCGTCGCCCGCCCGGCCCGCAGGGTCGCCGGGGTGCTGGCCGCCGGCCGCGTGGCGCTGGCCCGCGACGGGTCGGCCGAGGACGTGCTGTGGGCGATGTGGCAGCGCAGCGGCCTGGCCGGCCGGTGGGCGCGGGCCAGCGCCGCCGGTGGGTCGGCCGGGGCGGTCGCCGACCGCGACCTCGACGCCGTCGTCGCGCTGTTCGACGCCGCCGCCGGCTTCGTCGACCGGCTGCCCTCGGCCACCGTCGGCGCGTTCGTCGAGCACCTCACGGCCCAGCAGCTGCCCGGGCTGGCCGACGCCGGCCGCGGATCGGTGGCCGAGGCGGTCCGGCTGCTCACCGCGCACGCCGCCAAGGGTCTGGAGTGGGACGTCGTCTGCGTGGCCGGCGTGCAGGAGGGGATCTGGCCCGACCTGCGCGACCGCGGCACGCTGCTGGGCACCGAGCTGCTCGTCGAGCGGGTGGCCGGGATCGACGGCGCGGTGGTCGACCGGCGCACCCAGATGCTGGCCGAGGAGCGGCGGCTGTTCTACGTCGCCTGCACCCGCGCCCGCCGCCGGCTGGTCGTCACCGCCGTCGAGGGGGCGCTCGACGGGCCCGACGCCGGCGCCACCGCCTCCCGCTTCCTCGACCTCGTCGCCGCCCCGCCCGACGACGGCCGGCCGCTGACGCCGCTGCCCCGCTCGCTCACCCTGCCGGCGCTGGTCGCCGAGCTGCGGCGGGCGGTCAGCGACCCGCAGACCGGGCCGGCCCGCCGGTCGGCCGCCGCCGCGGTGCTGCGCCGGCTGGCCGACGACGGCGTGCCCGGCGCCTCCCCGGCCGACTGGTGGGGCCTGGCGCCGCTGTCCGACGACGCCCCGCTGGTGCCCGACGGCGAGCCGGTGCGGGTGCGCCCGTCGGCGATCGAGACCTTCCAGCGGTGCCCGCTCACGTGGGTGCTCGGCGCGGTCGGTGCCGAGGCCTCGCCCGACAGCACGCGCACCGTCGGCTCGGCGGTGCACATCGTCGCGCAGCGGGTGGCCGAGGGGCTGTCCGTGGCCGAGGCGCGGGCGGCGCTGGCCGAGGAGCTCGACCGGCTCGACCTCGGTCCCGGCTGGGCCGACCAGAGGCAGCGGATCGCCGCCCGCGACATGCTGGAGCGCTTCCTCGGCTGGCACGCCGCCAACCGCCGCGAGCTGCTGGCCGCGGAGGCCGACTTCGACGTCACCGTGGGCCGCGCCCGCATCCGCGGCCAGGTCGACCGGCTCGAGCGCGACGGCGCCGGCCGGCTGGTCGTCGTCGACCTCAAGACCGGCCGCACCCAGGCCAAGGACATCGACACCCACGGCCAGCTGGCCGCCTACCAGGTCGCCGTGGCCGCCGGTGCCTTCGGCGACCACGGCGACGCCCCCGGCGGGGCGGCGCTGCTGCAGGTCGGTTCCGGGCAGAAGGCCAAGGAGCAGGCGCAGGACCCGCTGCCCGCCGACGTCCCGGTGGCCGACAGCTGGGCCGGGCAGCTGGTCGCTCAGGTGGGCGACGGCATGGGCGCGGCCACCTTCGAGGTGCGCACCGGCAGCCACTGCGCGCGCTGCCCGGCCCGGCGCAGCTGCCCGCTGCACGAGCGCGGCCGGCAGGTCACCTCGTGAGCCGGCGGACGCCGGCCCCGGTCGAGGACCAGCTCGCCTTCGACGACGCCCTGTTCGGCGCGGCGCCCGAGCCGGTGCAGCCGCGCCGGGTGCTCACCCCGGCCGAGGTCGCCGCGCGCTGCGGGCTGTCCTACGCGCCGTCCGACGAGCAGGCGCGGGTGGTGTCGGCGCCGGCCGACCGGCCCCTGGTCGTCGTCGCCGGGGCCGGATCGGGCAAGACCGAGACGATGGCCGCCCGGGTGTGCTGGCTGGTCGCCAACGAGCTGGTGGCCCCCGACGCCGTCCTGGGGCTGACCTTCACCCGCAAGGCCGCCAGCGAGCTCAACGAGCGCATCCGGATCCGGCTGGCCGCGCTGGCGCGGCACCCGGAGACCGACCCGGGGCTCCGGGAGCGGCTCGCCGTCGCGATGCCGACGGTGTCGACCTACCACGGCTACGCCGCGTCGCTGGTCAGCGAGCACGGGCTGCGGATCGGCGTCGATCCCGGCGCCGGCGTGCTCGGCCCGGCCATGTGCTGGGGACAGGCGTCCTCCGTCGTCTCCGGCTGGACCGGCGACATGTCCGACGTGCCGCTGAGCCCGCTGACCACCGTCGAGGACGTCCTCGCGCTGGCCGGCGAGCTCGGCGAGCACGACATCAGCGCCGACCGGCTGCGGGAGTGGACCGCGCAGCTCGAGCGGCGCATCGCCGGCTACCCCGACGCGAAGGGCAAGCGCGGCCCGTACAAGCCGGTGCTCGACATGCTGGCCCGGCAGCGCGCCCGCGTGGCGCTGCTGCCGCTGGTCGAGGCCTTCGAGGGGCGCAAGCGGGCCGCCGGCGCGATCGACCACTCCGACCAGGTGGCGCTGGCCGCGCGGGTCGCGGTCAGCGCACCCGAGGTCGGCCGCCGGGAGCGCGCCCGCTGGCGGATCGTGCTGCTCGACGAGTACCAGGACACCAGCGTCGGCCAGCTGCGCATGCTCGAGGCGCTGTTCGGCCGCAGCAGCGGGCACCCGGTGCTCGCCGTCGGCGATCCCCGGCAGTCGATCTACGGCTGGCGCGGCGCGTCGGCCGGGACGATCGAGCGGTTCGCCCGCACCTTCCCCGGCGCCCGCGGGAAGGAGGCGCAGCGGCTGACCCTGGCCACCAGCTGGCGCAACGACGGCGCGGTGCTCGCCGTCGCCAACGACGTCGCCGGGCTGTTGCCGGCGCCGGACGTGCCGCTGCCCGACCTCACCCCGGCGCCCGGCGCCGGGCAGGGGCTGGTCACCGCCGGCCTGTACACGACGGTCGCCGAGGAGACCGAGGCGCTGGCCGACCGGCTGGCCGCCTGCTGGCGCGGGGAGGACCCGGACCTGCCGCCCCGCGCCGACGGCCGCCCGCCGACGACGGCGGTGCTGGTGCGCACCCGCAAGCAGCTGCCCGGCATCGCCGCCGCCCTGCGCGCCCGCGGCCTGCCGGTCACCGTGGTGGGCCTGGGCGGGCTGCTGGAGGTGCCCGAGGTGGCCGACGTCGTCGCCACGCTCACCGTGCTCGTCGACCCCACCGCGGGCGACGCGCTGGGCCGGCTGCTCACCGGCGCCCGCTGGCGGATCGGCCCCCGCGACCTCGCCGCCCTCGAGGCCCGCGCCCGCGCGCTGGTGCACTCCCGGAAGCCGGACCCCGAGGACGACGACCCGCGGCCGTCCGAGCGGGGCAGCATCGTCGAGGCGCTCGACGACCTCGGCGACCCGTCGGCCTACTCGGCCGCCGCGCACCGGCGGCTGCGCCGGCTCGGCGCCGAGCTCGCGCACCTGCGCGGTCGGCTGGGCGAGTCGCTGCCGGACATGGTCGACGACGTCGTCCGGGTGCTGGGCCTGGAGACCGAGCTGGCGAGCGCGCCCGGCGCCAGTCCCGGGTCCGCGCGGGCGCACCTGGACGCGCTGCACGCCGTCGCCGCGGAGTTCACCGAGCTGGCCGAGCTGCCGTCACTGCCGGCCTTCCTCGGCTACCTGAAGGACGCCGAGGAGCGCGAGCGGGGGCTCGAGCCCGGCGAGGTCGCGGTCGACCCCGAGTCGATCCAGCTGCTCACCGGGCACTCGGCCAAGGGCCTGGAGTGGGACGTCGTCGCGGTGCCGGGCATGACGGCCGACCAGTTCCCGGCCCGCACCGACACCGCCGACTCCTGGGTCAAGGACCCCGGCGCGGTGCCGGTCGACCTGCGCACCACCGACCGTGCGGAGCTGCCGCAGCTGCGCCTGCCGGTGCCCGGGTCCGGCGACCAGGCCGCGGTGCGCGCCGCCCTCGAGGACTACGTCGAGGAGTGGAAGGACTTCGGCACCGCCGAGGAGATCCGGCTGGGCTACGTCGCGGTGACCCGTGCCAAGCACCTGCTGGTGTGCTCGGGCAGCTGGTGGCGCGAGGGCGTCAAGCCCAACGGCCCGTCGGTGCTGCTGGACACCGTGCGCCGCGCGTGCACCGCCGGCGCCGGCGTCGTCGTCGCCTGGGCCGAGCGGCCGGAGGAGGGCGCCACCAACCCGGCGCTGGAGGAGTGGCCGGTCGGCGTCTGGCCGGCCGACCCGCTGTCCCAGCCGCGCCGGCGCGCGCTCACCGCCGCCGCCGAGCTGGTGGCCGGTGCCGCGCCGCACCCGCTCGACGCCGCGGCCGCCCTCGGCGCCGGTGACCCGGTGGTGGAGCAGTGGGTGCGTGACGCCGACCTGCTGCTGCGCGAGCGGCGCCGCACCGCCCGGCCGAGCGTCGAGGTACCGCTGCCGAGCCACCTGTCGGTCTCCGAGCTGGTCACCCTGCGGCGCGACCCGGCCGAGCTCGCCCGGCGGCTGCGCCGGCCGATGCCCGCCGCGCCCGCGCCGCTGGCCCGCCGCGGCACCGCCTTCCACGCCTGGCTGGAGGAGCGGTTCGGGGTCGCGCGGCTGCTCGACCTCGACGAGCTGCCCGGCTCCGGCGACGAGTCCGCCACGCCGGACGGCGCCCTCGGCGCGCTGCAGGCGGCGTTCCTGGCCAGTCCGTGGGCCGACCGGCAGCCGGTGGAGGTCGAGGTGCCCTTCGAGACGCCGTTGGGCCCGCTCACCCTGCGCGGGCGGATCGACGCGGTGTTCACCGACGGTGCCGGCGGTTTCGAGGTGGTCGACTGGAAGACCGGTCCGCCGCCGTCGGGCGCGGAGCTGTCGGCCGCGGCGGTGCAGCTCGCCGCCTACCGGTTGGGCTGGTCGCGGCTGACCGGGGTCCCCGTCGAGCGGGTGAGTGCCGGGTTCCACCACGTCGCCGCCGGGGTCACCGTGCGCCCGGTCGACCTGCTCGACGAGGCCGGCCTGCTCGCGCTGGTGACCGGCCGCGCGGTCCACGCCCCGCTCCCCGACGACCTGCCGCCCGAGCCGGACGACGACGAGCTGCCCCCGCCGCCGGAGGACCCCGAACTCGGTTGACGGCACCGCCAGCCTGACCGCGTGACCGTCGAGATCCGCGACCTGCGGGACGCCGACGTGGACGCCGTCGTCGCGCTGTCGCTGCGCGCGTGGGCGCCGGTGTTCGCCTCGTTCGAGACCGTCCTCGGGGCTCGCGTGTACCGGCACCTGTACCCCGACTGGTCGCGATCGCAGGCGGCGGCCGTCGAGCGGGTCTGCCGCGACCCGGGGGTGCGCGTCCGGGTGGCCGACGAGGACGGCCGTCCGGTCGGGTTCGTCGCAGTCCTGGTGCACGACGAGTCGTTCGACGAGCCCGACAGCGGGGAGGTCGAGATGCTGGCCGTCGACCCCGCGGCCCAGCGGCGCGGCATCGGCCGCGCGCTGCTCGACGACGGGGTGGAGCAGTTGCGGCGGGCCGGGGTCCGCCTCGTGGCCATCGGCACCGGCGGCGACCCCGGGCACGCCCCCGCCCGGCGGACCTACGAGGCGGCCGGCTTCACCGCCCTGCCGCTGGTGCGCTACTACCGGCTGCTCTGACTGTGCGGCCGGCCGGTCCGCCCGCCGCTCTGGTCACCCGTCAGTAGGGCGGTGGGGTGGTGGCGGCGGTGAGGCCGGTGGGTGTGGTGACGGTGAGGGTGCCGTCGGGGGCGAGAACGTGGCGCCAGCCGGGGGCCTGGTGTTTGCCGCGGTGGTGGCCGGTGCAGTAGCCGGTGAGGTTGGCCGCGGTGGTGGGTCCGGCCGGCCAGGGGGTGGCGTGGTCGAGTTCGCCGGCGCGGGGCACGGGGCGGCGGCAGCCGGGGAAGCGGCAGCGGCGGTCGCGGGCGCGGACGTGCCGGTTCAGCGCGGCGCTCGGCCGGTAGCCGGCGGTGGCGGCAGGGGCGCCGAGCCCGGTGCCGGTGCGGGCGGCGCGGTGCAGGGCGGGCAGGTCGGTGAGGGCCAGCAGCGCACCGGTCAGAGCATGGGTGAGTGCGATCCGGGGCCGGTCGGCCAGCCCGCCCCCGGCGGTGGCGGCGAGCAGCGCGGCGAGGTCGGCGCGGGCGGTGTCGGTGGCCGCGGTGAGCGCGGTCAGCGCGTCGGGGGCGGCGCTCACCCGGCCGGCCGCGCTGCGTGCCCAGGTGGCCTCGTCCGCGGCGTCGGCGCGCCGCGCGGTGGCCACCATGCGGCGGGCGTGGCCGAGGGCGCGCTCGAGCCCGAGCAGGGCGGTGCTCGCCTGGTCGACGGCGCGGTCGGCGCGCGCCCACCAGCCATCGGCGTCCGGTGCGGCCACCTCATCGGCGTCGGCGTCGGCGTCGGCCGTGTCATCCGCATCGGCCGTGTCCTCCGCGTCGGGCGGATCGTCCGGTGGCAGGTCCTCGTCGAGGTAGCAGGGCCCGGGGCGGGCATCGAACTCCCCGGCCAGGATCCGCGCTTCGAGCTCCTCGGCCCACCGGGCGAAGTGCTCGTCCTCGGTGAGGAACGCCCCGGCTCCGACCGCATCGACCCCCAGGGCCGCGTCGGTGCCGGCGGGCTCGGTGTCGGTCGCCTCGCCATCGGCCGCGGTGGTGTCGGCCGCGGCGGTGTCGGTCGCGGCGGTGTCGGCCCGCTGGCCGGTGAGGGCGGCCAGCAGCGCCCGGACCAGCTCGGCGGGCACCACCTGCCCGTCGACCTCGCACGGCTGGTCCCCGCCCCGCAGTGCCCCGACCGGAGCGACCACGGTCAGCGTCACCTGCACCGGCGGCAGCCCGGACTCGCCCGGGCGGAGCACCAGGTCCAGCAGGCAGTCGGCCATCTTCTGCCCCCGGCTGCGGCCGTCGGCGGGCAGCGCGTCGGCACAGGCACCCAGCGCGGCGAGCAGGGCGGCGGCCTCCGGGGTGGTCAGCAGCGCCGAGACCACGCTCATCCCGTCGACCCGGGCCGGGCGGGCATCCACGCCGCGCCGGCGCACCGCGCGCAGCAGGTCATCGGCGGCGGTGCGGGCGGTGCGCGTGAGCAGCTCCCGGCGGGCCTTGTCGCCCAGCTGCGCCGGCGTGGTGTGCCGCCCGGCGGCCCACGCGAGCAGATCGGCCTCGATGGCCGCGCGCAACGCGGCGTCGGTGATCGGGGCGACCTTGTCCAGCAGCGGGCCCAGGTGCCCGATGTGCAGCGCCCCGGACTCCAGGGCGGCCAGCGTGCCCGGCAGCCGGTGCACCAGGGTCAGCGACCGCTCCAGCAGCGCCTGCGCGGCCTGGGTGGACAGCGCCAGCGCGACCGCCAGCTCGTCGGTGGCCCACTCACTCACCGGCCGCAGCACCTCGGCCCGGGCCGCCCACCGCTCGGCCGACATCGCCCCCGGCGAGCCCGGCGGCCGGTCGGCCGACGACGGCCGGGATGCGGCGAACGCGGCCACCGCCCGGGCCCGCAGCGCGGTCTGCCGGGCGATCTCCCGGTCGGCGGCCTGCACCACCCCCAACGGCCCCGACGCCCACCCCACCAGGGGCTCGTCGACCGCCCGGACTCCCGCCATGCATTCGATCATACGTTCGAGCACCGTGTCGATCAAGTCCTGTAGGCGAGAAAGGCCCAGCTCAGAGCGACGTCATCGGTCGGGAGCGAGCCAACGCGACGCCGAACTGGAGGACCGGAGCCCCGGACGGTGAGCGGAGCCGGGCCTCCTCGGCGAAGCCCAGCTTCCGCGCGACCGACAGCGAGGCCGCGTTGTCCGCGTGCACCATCGCCACGACCCGCGGTACCCCCAGAGCCCGCGCCCGTTCCAGCGCGAGCCGCCCCGCCGCCGTCGCGGTCCCACGGCCTCAAACCGGCGGCCGAGTAGCGATCCGACCTCCTCCGCGGTGGGGACGCAGAGGCGGACGGTCACGAGGACGCGATGCGGTCCAGGATCGCGGCGGCGAGGGCGTCGGGCGCCTCCTCGGGGATCCAGTGGCTCACCCCGGACAGCTCGACGAACCGGTAGTCGCCGGTCACGTGCTCCCCGCAGCCCTCGGCGGCGATCCGGCCGATCGCGATGTCGGCGTCGCTCCACACGAAGGTGGTCGGCACCGGGACCTCGGCGACCGGCGTCGCCGAGCTCATCGCCCGGTACCAGTTGAGCGCCGCGGTCAGCGCACCCGGCGCCGAGAGCACCGACACGTACTCCTCGACGGCCTCCGGGTCGACGGCGTCGCCGTACATCCGGCGCAGTCGCCGGGCGCCGTCGGCGAGCAGGACCTCCTCGGCCTTGCCCTCCTGCCAGAACAGCCGGATGTAGGAGGAGCGCTCCTTCTGCTCGGGGTCGCTGCGCCAGGCCATCGTGAACGCCGTCGGGTGCGGGACCGACACGGCGGTCAGCGACCGCACCCGGTCGCTGTGCCACGCCGCCAGCGACCACGCCACGTTGGCGCCCCAGTCGTGCCCGACCACGTCGGCCACCGGCACGTCCATCGCGGTCATCAGGTCGGCGGTGACCTGCGCGAGGTTGGTCATCGCGTAGGCGTCGACCTCCTGCGGCCGGGCGCCGGGGGAGTAGCCGAGCTGGTCGACGGCGTAGGTCCGCAGCCCCGCCTCCGCCAACCGCGGCTGCACCGCCGCCCACGACAGCGACGTCTCGGGGAAGCCGTGCAGCAGCAGCACCGGCCGTCCGTCCTCGGGGCCGTCGGCCCGCACGTCGAAGGTCAGGTCACCGACGTCCACCCGCAGCAGCTCTCCGGCCATGGGCCGCAAGGTAGCCGGTGCCGGTCCGCCGCTACCGTCGGCGACCGTGACGAGCCCGGAACGCGACTTCGTGCTGGCCCACCTCGACGACCTGCACGCCGACCTCGACGCCTGGCTGCGCATCCCGTCGATCTCGGCCGACCCGGCGCACGCCGGCGACGTCGCGGCGAGCGCGCAGTGGCTGGCCGACGCGCTGTGCCGCACCGGCTTCCCGACCGTCGAGGTGTGGGAGACACCCGGCGCGCCCGCGGTCTACGCCGAGTGGCCGTCGGCCGACCCCGGCGCCCCCGTCGCGCTGGTGTACGGCCACCACGACGTGCAGCCGGTCGACCCGCTCGAGCTGTGGGTGCACCCGCCGTTCGAGCCGACCCGCGTCGAGACCCCCGACGGTCCCGAGCTGCACGCCCGCGGCGCCATCGACGACAAGGGCAACGTCGCCTTCCACCTGCTCGGCATCCGCGCGCACCTGGCCGCCACGGGCCGCGACACCCCCGCGGTCACGGTCAAGCTGCTGGTCGAGGGCGAGGAGGAGTCCGGCTCGCCGTACTTCGCCGACCTGCTGCGCGAGCGCGCCGACCGGCTGGCCTGCGACGTCGTCGTCGTCAGCGACACCGGCATGGCCGCGCCCGACGTGCCCAGCGCCGTCGTCGCCATGCGGGGGCTGGCCGACGTCGAGATCACCCTGCGCGGCCCCGCCGTCGACCTGCACTCGGGCTCCTTCGGCGGTGCGGTGCCCAACCCGCTGCACGCGATGGCCGAGCTGCTCGCCGCGCTGCACGACGACCGGGGGCGGGTCACCCTGCCCGGCTTCTACGACCGGGTGCGGCCGTTGACCGACCGCGAGCGGGAGCTCATGGCCCGCGTGCCGTTCGACGAGGCCGCCTGGCTCGCCGGCCCGGCGGCGTCGCGTGCGACGGCGGGGGAGGAGGGGTTCAGCACCCTGGAGCGGGTCGGTGCCCGCCCGACCGCCGAGGTCAACGGCATGTGGGGCGGCTACACCGGCCCCGGGCACAAGACGATCGTCCCCGCCGAGGCGCACGCCAAGCTCACCTTCCGGCTGGTCGCCGACCAGCGGCCCGCGGACGTCGGCCCGATGGTGCGCGCCTGGGTCGAGGCCACCATGCCCGAGGGCATCACCGCCGAGGTGCACACCCCGCCGGGCGGCGTCGCCCCGTGCGCCAGCGACCTCGATTCCCCGCACACGGGCGCCCTGCTGCGCGCGATCGGGCAGGCCTTCGACACCGACCCCGCCGACGTGCTGTTCACCCGCGAGGGCGGCTCCGGCCCCGAGGCCGACCTGGTGGAGGTGCTCGGGGCGCCGCTGGTGTTCCTCGGCGCCGGACTGCCCACCGACCGCATCCACTCGCCGAACGAGCGGGTGCTGCTGCCGATGCTGTACCGCGGCGCCGAGGCCGCCGCCCACCTGTGGCGGGAACTCGCGGCGCGGTGACCCTCCCGGCGCGCCGACCGCGGCCACAGCTGGGTCACGTCGCGCCGCGGCAGCCCTGACCGGCGGCGTCGCCGTCCTACGCTCACCCGCGTGAGCGCACCCGGCCAGCCGACCGCACCGGCGGGGTGGTACCCCGACCCCGACGGCGCCGCGGGCATGGTGCGCTGGTGGAACGGGGCGACCTGGTCCGACGTCACCACCCCGGCCGGCCCGGGCGTCGCCGTCCAGGCCCCGCCCGTGGCCGCCCCGCCGCGTCCGCCGGTCCCGCCCGCGGGCTGGGACGCGGGGCAGGGGTCCGGCTGGGAGCCCGGCCCGGAGTCGTCGCCGCGCACGCGGGCGCGGGCCGCCTGGTGGGTCGCGGGCGGGGTGCTCGCCGTGGTCGCCGTCGTGGTGGTCGCGCTGGTCGTCGGCCTGTCGGGCAGCCGCACCCCCGTCGCCGACCCGCCGCCGGTCGACCCGCCGGCCGGGACCACGTTCCCGCCCGGCACCGTCCGGATCATCGACGAGGAGGCGGGCATCTCCTACCCGTTCCTCGGCAACGGCTGGTTCGAGTACGACCTCGGGATCATGCCCGAGACCCGGACCATCGCCGGGCAGTACTTCACCACCCAGGAGGCGGTGCCCGGCGGCGGGGACTTCATCGCCCAGTGCACGTCGGGACCGGTCGCCGACGGGTACGGCTGGACCGGGCCGGGCAGCGAGCAGGCGACGGTGACCGCGCTGGCCGACAGCGTCCGCGCCGCCTACTACCCGTTCCCCAACGAGCGCGAGGTGCTGCGCGACGAGGCGCTCACCGTCGACGGCCGCAACGCCCACCTGGTCGAGTTCCAGCTCACCTGGGACGTCGAGGGCTACGACTCGACCGGCGAGCGCGCGGCGGTGTTGGTCGTCGACGTCGGCCGGCCCGACCCCGCGCTGCTCTACGTGTCCATCCCGAACACCCACGCCGAGCTCTACGGCGTCATCGACCGCGTCGTCGACGACATCGACGTGCTCTGACAGCCGCCCGGCACGGCGTGGTCCGGCGTGGTTAGGGTCGGTCCGTGACAGCAGCTGGGGCCGATCTCGTCCTGCGGCACCCGGTGGAGCGCTTCACGCTGGACAACGGGCTGCGGGTCGTCCTCGCGCCCGACCGCAGCGTGCCGGTCGTCGCCGTGTCCGTCTTCTACGACGTGGGCATGCGCAACGAGCCGGAGGGCCGCACCGGGTTCGCCCACCTCTTCGAGCACGTGATGTTCCAGGGGTCGCGCAACGTCCCGAAGATGGAGCACGCCCGCCTCGTGCAGGCCGCCGGCGGCACCTTCAACGGGTCGACCCACCAGGACTACACCAACTACTTCGAGGCGCTGCCCGCCGAGGCGCTCGAGCGCGCCCTGTTCCTCGAGGCCGACCGGATGGCCGCACCGGCCATCACCGAGGAGAACCTCCGCAACCAGATCGACGTGGTGAAGGAGGAGATCCGGGTCAACGTGCTCAACCGCCCCTACGGCGCCTTCCCCTGGCTGCAGCTGCCGCAGGTGGCGTTCGAGAGCTTCGCCAACACCCACGACGGCTACGGCTCCTTCGTCGACCTGGAGAGCTCGACGGTCGAGGACGCCACCGACTTCTTCTCCCGCTACTACGCCCCGGGCAACGCGGTGGTGTGCGTCGGCGGCGACCTCGACGTCGGTGAGACCGAGCGGCTGGTGCGCCGCTGGTTCGGCCCGGTCGAGGCCCGCGAGGTGCCGCCGACGCCGCACACCGGCGAGCCGTCCCCGACGGCGGTGCGGCGCGACGTCGTCGAGGACCGGCTCGCGCCCGCACCGGCCGTGGCGCTGGGCTGGCGGGTCCCCGACCCGGTCGGCGACCTCGACACCTACCTCGGCACCGTGCTGCTCGCCGAGCTGCTCAGCGAGGGCGACGCCTCCCGCCTGGAGCGCCGGCTGGTGCACGACGACCGGCTGGCGGTGGCGCAGAGCAGCTACGTGGGCCTGTTCGGGGACCCGTTCGACGTCCGCGACGCCACGCTGCTCACCACCCAGGTGCACCACCCCGCGCAGGTCCCGGTCGACGACGTCCTGGCCGCCGTCCACGACGAGGTCGGCCGGATCGCCGGCGAGGGCGTGACGCCCGAGGAGCTGGCCCGGGTGCAGGCCCGCACCAGCGCCCAGTTGCTGCGCCAGGCCGACTCGGTGCTGGGCCGCACGCTCGCCTTCGCCGCCGCCGAGCTCGTGCACGGCCGGGCCGAGCTGGCCGGCGAGCTCCCCGCCCGGCTGGCCGCCGTCACCCCCGACGCCGTGCAGGCCGCCGCCAAGGGCCTCGACCCCGGCACCGCCGCCGTGCTCGAGCTCCGCGCCACCGGGGGTGCCCGGTGAGCGCGCCGGTGCTCGACCTCACGCTGGTCCCGCCGCTGGGCGAGCCGCGGCCGCAGCCGGTCCCCGAGGTGGCGACGACGACGCTGCCCAGCGGGCTCACCGTCGTCGTCGTGCCGCGGCCCGGCGTCCCGCTGGTCGAGCTGCGGCTGCGGGTGCCCTTCGCGGCGGCCTCGCCGCGGGGCGCGGCACAGCACACCGCCCGCGCGTCGGTGCTCTCCGGCGCGGTCCTGCTCGGCACGGCCCGGCACGACGCCGCCGGCATCGCCGAGGCGCTGCAGGGCCACGGCGCCGAGCTGACCGTCGCCGCCGACCCCGACCGCCTGCTGTTCTCCACCACGCTGCTGGCCGAGGGCCTCGCCCCGGTGCTAGGGGTCCTGGCCGAGGTGCTCACCGAGGCCGCCTACCCGACCGACCGGGTCGAGGCCGAGCGCGAGCGGGTGGCGGAGCGGATCGCCATCGCCCGCTCGCAACCCGGGGTCATCGCCCGCTCCGCGCTGGCCGCCCGGCGCTACGGCACCCACCCGTACGCCGCCCAGCTGCCGGCGCCGGAGCTGGTCGGCCGGGTCGGCGCCGCCGCGCTGCGGAAGCTGCACCGCGAGCGGGTGCTGCCCACCGGCAGCACGCTGGTGCTCGTCGGCGACCTCGACGCCGCCGCGGCCACCGACGCCGTCGCCGCGGCCCTGGGCGAGTGGACCGGTGAGGGCGCCGCGGTCGGCGCACCGCCGGCGCCGGCGCTGGCCCCCGGGCACCTGGAGGTGGTCGACCGGCCCGGCGCGGTGCAGTCCAACATCCGCCTCGGCGGGCCCGCGCCCGGGCGCACCGACCCCGAGCTGCCCGCGGTCCGGCTGGCCAGCATGGTCTTCGGCGGCTACTTCTCCTCCCGGCTGGTGGAGAACATCCGCGAGCGGCGCGGCTACTCCTACAGCCCGCGCAGCGCCGTCGACCACCTGGCCGCGGCGTCGTCGTTCCTCGTCGAGGCCGACGTCGCCACCGAGGTCACCGCCCCGGCGTTCCTCGAGACCTGGGCCGAGCTGGGCCGGATGGCCCTGGCACCGGTCACCGAGGCCGAGCTCGACGCCGCCCGCCGCTACGTCCTGGGCTCCATGGCGCTCTCGACCGCCACGCACGCCGGGCTGGCCAGCACGCTCTCGGCGCTGGCCGGGTCGGGGCTGTCGGTGGAGTGGCTGGCCGAGCACCAGCGCGCGCTGTCGGAGGTCACCGTCGAGCAGGTGCAGGAGGCGGCCCGCCGGCACCTGGCGCCCGCCGCGCTCACCGGCGTCGTCGTCGGCGACGCCGAGCGGGTCACCGACGCGCTGCGCGCCCTCGGTCCGGTCGACGTCACCGCGAGCGCCGCCGCCGTGGACCCGGCGTGAGCGTCCCGCCGGGCGGGAGCACGGCGGCCGACGTCGAGCGGGGCCGGCAGGTGTGGCCCGCCGGCACGCCGCGGACGACGGGCACCGTCCCGGTGCTGTCCCGCTCGGCGCACGACCGCGACCACCTGGGCCGCGCGCTGCCCGACCCCACCCGGGGCCGGCCGGTCCGGGTGCTCACCGTCGACGAGCGGCGCACGGTGCCGGTCGTCGAGGGTGACGGCGGCCCGGCGCTGGTGTGGGACGAGCAGCCGGAGCTGCCGCTGGGCGCGGTCTACCTCGGCGAGGCCGACGGCGTGCCCTACGCGGCGGTGCGCGGCGAGCGCGCGCTGACGGTCAACGGCCGGCACGTCGACCTGTGGACCGGGCTGCGGGAGCTCGGCGCCGACCTCGGTGACCTCGACGCCGGGCTGCTCGCCGAGGCCATCGGCATCCTGGAG
Source organism: Geodermatophilus sp. SYSU D00700 (assembly GCF_054050255.1). Classification (NCBI taxonomy): domain Bacteria; kingdom Bacillati; phylum Actinomycetota; class Actinomycetes; order Geodermatophilales; family Geodermatophilaceae; genus Geodermatophilus; species Geodermatophilus sp. SYSU D00700. The sequence continues at coordinate 143,928 of NZ_JBJGZA010000006.1, forward strand.
TGGCACGAGCGGGCCCGGTTCAGCCCGCTGTCGGGCGCGGCGACGACCATCGAGCGGGCCGGCTGGGTGCAGCGCGACCCCGTCACCGGGACGGAGCTGTTCCCGCGTACCGACCCGGCGGTGATCATGCTCGTTCACGACGGCGGGGACCGCTGCGTGCTCGGCCGGCAGGCGGTCTGGCCGCCCGGGCGGTACTCGGTGCTCGCCGGGTTCGTCGAGCCGGGGGAGTCCGCCGAGGGCGCGGTGGCCCGCGAGGTGGCCGAGGAGGTCGGCCTCACCGTCACCGACGTCCGCTACGTGAGCAGCCAGCCGTGGCCGTTCCCGCAGTCGCTGATGCTCGGCTTCGTGGCCCGCGCCGTCGACGGCGACACGCTGCGGCTGGACCCCTCCGAGATCGAGGAGGCCCGCTGGTTCACCCGCGAGGAGCTGCGCTCGGGCCGCGGTCCCGAGGCGCTGCCCCCGCCGGTGTCGATCGCCCGGCACCTCATCGACCGCTGGGTCGACGGCGAGCTCGGGTGACCGACGATCAGGGTCCCTGATCGTGGAGCGTCCTCCCTCACGGTGCACGGTGAGGGAGGACGCCCGGGGATCAGGTCACCTGATCATCACCGCGCGCCGCCGAACCGCCCCTGCAGGACCAGCGCGGGGTGCCCGGGCCGGTCGGCCAGCACCACGGCGTCGGCCAGCCCGGCAGGGTCGACCTCGTCGTCGTAGCGGTCGAAGGCCGGCAGCTCCCAGGCCTGCTCCTCCGGCCAGCGCCGGCGCCGGGCGGCCGGGGCCACCCGCAGGTGGACGACGACGTCGAGGGCCAGCCCCGCTCCCTGCAGCAGCGCGCCGGGCACCAGGAGCACCCCGCGCGGCGGCATCGGCTCGTAGCCGGCGCGGGCGGCGCGGTCGCGGTCGACGTCCCACAGCACCGGCAGGTACTCGCCGGGACCGCCGGGGCCGACCCGGTCGAGGACCTCCCGGGCGAGCGCGCCGGTGTCCAGCCAGTCGGTGTAGCGCGCGTCGGGGTCGGTGCGGCCGTGCTCGAAGCGCAGCGACGCCGGCCGGAGGAACCCGGCGGCGGGGACCACGACCGCCGGGCGGCCGAGGGCCGGCAGCCGGTCGGCGACGGCGCGGGCCAGGGCCTCCGGTCCGGCGACGTCGGGACCGTCGACGCCGACCCGCAGCGCGGCCGCCCCGGGCAGGGGCTCGACGTCGGCGAGGAGCGCGGCCAGCCGGTCGGCCAGCGCGTCCGGGGTGAGCGGCTCCGGGCTCCTCAGGGACGGCCGTCCGCCGGGACCGAGCCGCCGGGCCGCACGGAGCCGCGCTCGACCCGGCGGCCCCCCGGGGTGCGGCGGGGGACCGGCGTCAGCACCGGGCCGGCGTCGGCCGGGTCGGGGTCGGCCAGCCGGTCGAGGGTGGCCATCACCTCGCGGGCCAGCTCGTGCACCGGCCGGCCGAGCGACCGAGCCTGGCCGCGCAGCACCTCGAAGGCCGACCGGGGGGCGGTGGCGTGCCGCTCGGCGAGCACGCCGATGGCGCGCTCGGTGGCCACCCGCGCGGCCAGGGCGTGCTCGAGCTGGCTGACGGTGCGCTCCAGCGCGGCGATGCGGGCGTCGCGCGGGTCCTCGGCCGGACCGGCACCCCCCGGAGCCCCCCGGGCGGCCCGGCGGGCGGCGCGGTCGGGCTCGGCGAGGCAGTCGAGCTCCTCGGCAAGGAGGTCGGCCAGGGACAGGCCCTCGAGCAGGTCGTCGACGTCGTGGGCGCACCCGGGCGCGAACACCCGCCAGCCCCGCCCGGTGCGGGCGACGACGACCGACGGCGCGTCGGCCGACGGGCGCTCCCCGGCCCGTCCGGGTACGGGGGAGGGCACGGAGTCCGAGGTCACGACGGCAGCTCCCGCGAGGTGGGCGGCCCGGTGGCCGAGGGTCGGGCGGCGGTCACGGTCGTGATCCGCCGGGGGACGATGATGCACCGCCGTCTCCCGCATCCCACGCAGCACCCGCCGGTCAGGCTCCCGGCAGCTGCGCGACCTGGGACCGGACCTGGTCGATGCTGGGGTTGGTCAGTGCGGTGCCGTCGGCGAAGACGAGCGTGGGCACGGTCCGGTTGCCGCCGTTGGCCTGCATGACGACGTCGGCCGCGGCGGCGTCGCGCTCGATGTCGACCTCGGCGAACGGGATGCCCTCGCGCTGCATCAGCTTCTTGAGCCGCACGCAGTACCCGCACCAGGTGGTGGTGTACATCGTCACGGCGGCGGGTGCGGCAGTCACTCGGGGACCTCCCAGGGGTCGTCGGGGACGGAGCGGAACTCCTGAGGGGCAGAACGCACACCGGCGGGCGGACCTTCCCGGCTTCGCCGGGGTGTCCCGGCGGGATGTCGGTACCGGCTGGGAGACTCGGTGCCGTCCGCCCGCCCCGCCCAGTCCCCGAGGAGCACGCCCGCATGCCGCGGACCGCCGACCTGCCCGGACGCACGCCCGGGTCCGGAGCTCCGTCCGCCGGCGCCGAGGCGGTGCTGGCCGGCCTCGACGACGAGCAGCGCGAGGCGGCCTCGGCCGTCGACGGCCCGGTCTGCATCCTCGCCGGCGCCGGCACGGGCAAGACCCGCACGATCACCCACCGCATCGCCTACGGCGTGCACGCCGGCGCGTTCGTGCCCGAGCAGGTGCTCGCCGTGACCTTCACCGCCCGGGCGGCGGGGGAGCTGCGGACCCGGCTGGCCGGCCTGGGCGTGGGCGGTGTGCAGGCCCGCACCTTCCACGCCGCCGCGATGCGGCAGCTGCGCTACTTCGCCCCCCGCGTGCTGGGCGGGCCGATGCCGCCGCTGGTGGAGAACAAGCTGCGCCTGGTCGCCTCGGCCGCCTCCCGGGCGCGGCTGAGCACCGACAAGACCAGCCTGCGCGACCTCGCCAGCGAGATCGAGTGGGCCAAGACCACCCTGGCCACGCCCGAGGACTACCCGAAGCGGGCCCAGGCCGCCGGCCGCGAGCCGCCCTTCGACGCCGCGACCGTCGCCCGGGTCTACGCCTCCTACGAGTCGGCCAAGCAGCGCGACGGCGTGCTCGACTTCGAGGACCTGCTGCTGGTCACCGCCTACGCCCTCGAGGAGCACCCCGACGTCGCCCGGCAGGTGCGCGGGCAGTACCGGCACTTCGTCGTCGACGAGTACCAGGACGTCAACCCGCTCCAGCAGCGGCTGCTCGACGCGTGGCTGGGCGGGCGGGCCGACGTGTGCGTCGTCGGCGACCCGAACCAGACCATCTACTCGTTCACCGGCGCCGACCCCGACCACCTGCTCGGCTTCGCCGACCGCTATCCCGACGCCGCGGTGGTCAAGCTCGAGCGCGACTACCGCTCGACGCCGCAGGTGGTGGCGCTGGCGAACAAGCTCATCGGCCAGGCGCCGCCGCGCAAGGGCCTGCCCGGGCTCCGGCTGCTCGGCCAGCGCGCCGAGGGCCCGGCCCCGCGGTTCTTCGAGCACCCCGACGAGCCCACCGAGGCCGCCGCCGTCGCCCAGGCCTGCCGGGCGCTCGTCGAGGCCGGGACGCCCGCGTCGGAGATCGCCGTGCTGTTCCGCATCAACGCGCAGTCGCAGGTGTACGAGTCGGCCCTGGCCGACGCCGGGGTGCCCTACGTGCTCAAGGGCGGGGAGCGGTTCTTCGAGCGGCCCGAGGTGCGCGAGGCGGTCGTCCTGCTGCGCGGCGCCGCCGCCGGCGGGAGCGAGCCGGGCGCCCTGGTGCCGACCGTGCGCGACGTGCTCGCCTCCACCGGCTGGGTCGAGCACCGCCCGCCGGCCGGGGGAGCGGCCCGCGACCGGTGGCAGTCGCTGGCCGCCCTCGTCGACCTCGCCGTCGACCTCGTCGCCGAGGACCCGACCACCGACCTGCCGCGCTTCGTCACCCACCTGGCCGAGCGGGCCGACGCGCAGCACGCGCCCACCGTCCAGGGCGTCACGCTGGCCTCGATGCACGCGGCCAAGGGCCTGGAGTGGGACGCGGTCTTCGTCGTCGGGCTGGTCGACGGCGTGCTGCCGATCGCGCAGTCCCTGTCGCGGCCCGACGCGGTCGAGGAGGAGCGGCGGCTGCTCTACGTCGCCGTCACGCGCGCCCGCGAGCAGCTGACGCTGTCGTGGTCGCTGGCCCGCAACCCGGGCGCCAAGCGGGCCCGCCCGCGCAGCCGCTTCCTCGACGGGCTGGTCCCGGGCTCCACGCCCACGGCCCCGCCGCCGTCGCGGAAGGCCAAGAAGGCGAAGGTCGTCCTCGAGGGCGAGGCCGGCGAGGTGTTCGAGCGGCTGCGGGCCTGGCGCAGCAGCACCGCCCAGGCCGCCTCCGTGCCGGCCTACGTCGTCTTCACCGACGCGACGCTGCAGGCGATCGCCGAGGCCCGCCCCTCGTCCTTGCGCGAGTTGTCCGGGCTGCCCGGTATCGGCGCCCGCAAGCTCGACCTCTACGGCGAGGACGTGCTGGCCACCGTCAGCGGCTGACCGGTCACGGGCGGTGCCGACGGCACGGTCGGTGACCGCCGGGTCCCCCTGCCCGGGGACACGCTCGTTAATTGCGTTGCGCCGCTCGCGTGACCTTCCCTACTGTCCTGTCTGCGCCCGACGGACAGCCGCGGGCGCGCCAGACCGAGCCCGGTGCGACAGCCGGGCTCCGACCCCGGGAGGAGGGGTTCCGATGACCGACACGCGATTCGCTCTCGCCCCCGCCGGGGTCTCCGCCTGGGGCGCCCTCGACGTGCGTCCGGCCGGCACCGGCATGGTGCCCACCGCCCGTCCCCGGTACGCCGTCACCCGCACCGCGACGCCGCTCGAGCTGACCGGCACCGGCTGCGCGGCGGCCACCGCTCCGGTCCAGGGGACCGGTGTGCCCACCGCCGGTGGCGTCATCGCGCCGTTCGGCACCTCCGTCCCCAGCACCGGCGTCCTCGGCACCGATGCCCACCGCAGCACCACCAAGCAGCAGCGCACCACCCTCGGGATCCACTCCCCGGGGAGACCGCAGAGCTAGCCGCTCGACCGGTCCTCCTCGAGGCCGCGGAACCCGAACCCGGGATCCGCGGCCTCCGTCTTTCTCCGCGGCACCCGGCCCCGACCACCCGGTCGGCGGGCCCCGCCGGCCGCGCAGACGACGAGTACGAGGAGGAGCGGCAGTGCAGCAGACGATCGACCGCCCGACGTCCCACCGCCGACCCGGGCTCCCCCGGACCGGTGGCATCCCGCCGAGGACGCCGCACCCGCCCCTGGCCCCGGCCCCCGTGCGGCGACCCCTGCCGTGCCGTGGGTCCGACGACCCGGACCTCTGGTTCGCCGAGAGCCCCGCGGCGCTCGAGCAGGCCAAGGTCCTGTGCGGCGACTGCCCGGTCCGCGACGCCTGCCTGGCCGGTGCGCTCGACCGCGGCGAGCCCTGGGGCGTCTGGGGCGGCGAGATCTTCGAGCGGGGTGTGGTCATCCCGCGCAAGCGCCCGCGGGGTCGTCCCCGCAAGGTCGTCGCGGCCTGATGAAGGACCCCGTCCTCCTCACCCCTCGCAGGCTCGGGGTGAGCCTCGGGACGGGGCCGACGAGAAACCGGAAGAAGTTCCACCAGAGACCGTGAGGAACCGAGATGACCAGCTACGAGTACGACCTCGCCGTCACGCGGCTGTCCGAGCTGCGTGCCGAGGCCGATACCGCCGGCCGCATGCGCCGGCTGCGGGCCGCCCGCCGGTGGGCCCGCCGCGCGGAGTACGCCAGCCGGCGTGCCGCGCGGGCCAGCGCCGCCGTCCGCTGACGCGGCGCACCCCGGGGCACCTCCACGTGCCCTCCCCGGTCGAGGCCGGGTCCCCTCCGCTCCCGGTGTGGAGGGGACCCGGCCTCCTGTCCGTCCGGGGGCGGGCGGTCCCCGGGCTCAGACGGTGAAGCCGGGCAGCCACTCCTCGAGCACGCTGCGGTAGTCGGCGGCCGCGTCCAGCTGGCACAGGACACCGATCGACCCGATCGTCACCCGGTGGATGAGCAGGTAGGCCGGTGGGAGGTTGAGCTGGCGGCCCAGCCGGCTGGCATCGCTGCGCGGATCGGCCAGGCGGGCGGCCTGCTCCTGCATCCACCGGCGGGTGAACCGGAAGTTGTGGCTGACGATCGGCTCGAGCATCGGCCGCAGGTAGTCGAGGACCCCGGCGGCGTCGACCTCCACGCCCGGCCGGACGAACCCCTCGGCCCGCAGGTCGGCCAGCACGTCCTCGGCCCGGCCCTCCAGCGCCCAGCGGACCAGCCGGCCGATCGGCTCGGGCAGCCCGTCGGGCAGCCGGGCGGTCGCGCCGAAGTCGATGACGCCGAGCCGGTCGCCCTCGACGAGCCGGAAGTTGCCCGGGTGCGGGTCGGCGTGCAGCAGGCGGGCCCGCGAGGGGGCCGAGAAGTGCAGCTGCGCCATCAGGTGACCGGCCCGGTCCCGCTGCTGCGGCGTGCCGTCGGTGATCACCCGCGACAGCGGCAGGCCCTCGAGCCACTCGGACACGATCACCTTCGGCGCGCTGGCCACCACCCGCGGCACCACGATCTCCGCGTCGTCCGCGTACGCCGCGGCGAACTGCCGCTGCGCGTCGGCCTCCAGGCCGTAGTCGAGCTCCTCGATGACCCGCGCCCGCAGCTCGGCGATCAGCGGCTTGACGTCCAGGCCCGGGAAGATCGCGGCGAACAGCCGGGCGAAGCGGGCCAGCTGGTTGAGGTCGGCCATCAGGGCGGTCGCCGCGCCCGGGTACTGGATCTTGACGGCGACGTCGCGCCCGTCGCGCCAGGTCGCACGGTGCACCTGGCCGATGCTCGCGGCGGCGGCCGGCTGGTCGTCGAACTCGCGGAACCGGGTGCGCCAGGTGCCGCCGAGCTGCTGGGACAGCACCGCGTGCACGGTCCGCACCGGCATCGGCGGAGCCTCCTCCTGGAGCTTGACCAGCGCCTCGCGGTAGGGCGCGGCCACCTCCTCCGGAACGGCGGCCTCGAACACCGACAGCGTCTGGCCGAGCTTCATCGCGCCGCCCTTGAGCTGGCCGAGGACGGCGAACAGCTGCTCGGCGGTGCGCTGCTGCAGCTCGGCGTTCACGGCGTCGGCCGACTGCCCCGACAGCCGCTTGCCGATCCCGAGCGTGGCGCGACCGGCCGCCCCCAGGGGGAGCGAGGCCAACCGCGCGGTGCGCGAGATCGAGCCCCTCGGGATCCCCGGTGCGTCGTCGCTCACCTCCCCATTGTCTCCGGGGGACCCACGGACCGCTGACGGGACGGTGGTCCCGGTCACCCGGGAGAGGCGGGTGCGCCGCCCGTGCCGGCGCAGCCGCAGGCCGGGTGCGGCGGCCAGCGGCGCAGCCGCGGCGTCAGGTCCGGCGGGCGCAGCTCCACGACCGCCGACAGCGTGGCCGGGCTGCCGCTGCCGTCGAGGTAGGCCAGGACCTGCTGCGCGGCCGCCAGGGCGGTGGCCCAGCAGGTGAGCGTGGACCCGCTCGGGACCTGCGCACCGCCGGTGAGCTGGGCGGCCAGGACCGGCCACCGCGGGTCGGCGTCGCGGCGGTGCAGGTCGGCGCAGCGCAGGCAGCTGGTGACCCCGGGGACGACCAGCGGGCCCACCACTCCGGTCTCCCCGCGCACCGTCGCCACCAGGTGAGCCACCCCGGCGTCTCGCAGGCCGGCGACGAGCGGGTCGGACGCCGACCACGGGCGGGACAGCACCACCAGGTCGGGCCAGGCGCCCGGCGGCAGGGGGCGCAGGTCGGTCAGCGGGCTGGCGCGGCGGACGGCGTCGGCGGCGGCCGGTCCGCACGGGCGTCCCTCGTCGTCGGCGGTCAGCCCGCCCACGACGGCGTCGCCCGCGGTGACCACGCCGTCGTCGCCGACGGCGACCCGGCCGACGCCGCTGGCCCCGAGCAGCGCCGCCAGGGGCACGCCCACCCGCGTCGCGCCCTGCACCACGACCGCCGCCGCCCGCCGGGCCCGCCAGCGCGCGGCCCCGGTGCCGTCGCGTGCGGCCGGCAGCTCGGCAGCGGTGCGGGCCGCGGCGGCCGGGCCGGCGTCGGAGGCGAGCAGGTCGGCGGCGTCGAGGTCGAGCAGCGCGCCGGTGCCGCGCAGCCCGTCGAGGAGGGCGCCGACCGGGCCGGGGTCCAGGCCCGCCGCGGCGGCGTCGGCCAGGACGGCCCGCTGGGTGCGGCGGCCGTCGAGACCGCGCAGCACCGCGGCGACGGCGGCCGGGTCGGCCCCCGTGAGCACCGCGCCGGCGCCGTCGACCCCGCCGACCTGGAGCGTGTCGGGGCCGCGGCGCAGCAGCGGCGTGCCGGGCGGCAGGAGTGGGTGGGCGGTGTCGGGCACCGGCGCAGGGTGCCAGCGGAGGGCGCCGGTGCGCTGCCGCTGTCCACAGCCGGGGACGGCGACGGCGGCGCCCGCCGTGCGGACGCCGCCGTCGAGGAGGTGGGAGCGCCCTACGCCTTGCCGAGGATCCGGTTCATCTTGGTGCCGCAGACCGGGCAGGTGCCCTGGGCCATGCGGCGACCGGACTCGCTGACCTTGACCTCGCCGTCGAAGTCCCGCTTCTCCTTGCACTTCACGCAGTAGCCGTTGTAGCTGTCCGCCACGGTGTCTCTCCCTCCGGCTGCTCGGCCCCCGCTCCGGGCGCCGTCCCGGGGAACGCTACCCGGACCGGCCGGTCCGCCTCGCGCGTCGGCCCGACCCGCCGGACGGGTCCGCCCACAGCCTGTGGACAGACCTGTGGGCGGTGTGGGGACCCGGCGGCGTGTCCCTGTGCGCAGGCGGGGGACGGCGCCCGGGGCCGGTCGGCGTGTCGCCTCCCCGACGGAGCCGCCACCTGCGGTGATACCCGGTGGCGGCTGTGGACCCGTCCTCACGGCGGGGCTGTCCACCGTCCGTGCGACTCGTACCCGAGCGGGTGGCGCCCCCGGGCGCATCGGCCCCGCCCGCTGGCTACGGTCCTCCCGTGCCCGGATCGACCCCCGACCCCTCGCACGGCCCCCTGACCGCAGCCGGGCCGGTCGAGGTCCGCCGCAGCGCCCGCCGCCGCCGGACGGTGACCGCCTACCGCGAGTCCGGGCGCACGATCGTGCTCATCCCCGCGGCCTTCACCCCCGCCGAGGAGCGGCGCTGGGTGGCGCAGATGGTGGCCAAGCTGCAGACCCGCGAGGAACGCCGCCGCCGGTCGATGGGCGGCGACGAGGAGCTCATGTCCCGCGCCCTGGCGCTGTCGCAGGCGCACCTCGACGGCGCCGCGCGGCCGGCCAGCGTCCGCTGGGTGGACAACCAGCAGCGCCGCTGGGGCTCGTGCACCCCGGCCGACGGCAGCATCCGGCTGTCGAGCCGGCTCCGGACGATGCCCGCCTACGTCGTCGACTACGTGCTGGTCCACGAGCTGGCCCACCTGCTCGAGGCCAGCCACGACGCCCGCTTCTGGGCGCTGGTGGCCCGCTATCCGCGGGCCGAGCGCGCCCGCGGCTTCCTGGAGGGCGTCGAGACCGCCCGCGCCGACGGCGCGGAGCCCGCGGACGCCGACGAGGGCGACCTGGTCGACTGACGAAGGACCCCCTGCCCCCCGCCACTCGCAGGCTCGCGGCGGGACCCTGCAGGGGGCCGTCCTAGCGGCCGCTGCCCTCCGCGTCGCCGGGCCGGTCCTCGTCGGACGGGGCGTCCGGCTCCCCGGCCTCGGCCGTGAGCCGCCGCAGCTCGTCGTCGACCCCCTGACGGGCGACGAAGTCCAGCGGCTCGTCGAGGTCGTCGGAGGTGGGCAGCAGGTCGGGGTGTGACCACAGGCGGTCGCGGGCCGCGGTGCCGTGCTGCTGGGCCATCGCGCCCCACACGGTCGCTGCGTCGCGCAGCCGGCGCGGCCGCAGCTGCAGGCCGACCAGCGTGGCGAAGGTCTGCTCGGCCGGCCCCCCGGAGGCGCGCCGGCGGCGCATCGTCTCGGCCAGCGCCCCGTGGCCGGGCAGCCGCTCACCGGCGGCGGCCGCGACGACGGCGTCGACCCACCCCTCGACCAGGGCCAGCAGCGTCTCCAGCCGGCGCAGCGCCATCTGCTGCTCCGGGGTCTCCTCCGGCTCGAGCAGCCCGCTGCCGAGGAGCTCCTGGATGGCCTCGGGGTTCGACGGGTCGAAGCCGCCGCCCATCGAGCCCATGGCGTCGTTGAGCCCGCGCTCGATGGCCTCGCGGTCGATGGTGATGCCGCGGGCGTAGGCGTGGACGGCGTCGTGCAGCTGCTGGCGCAGCCACGGGACGTGGGCGAACAGCCGCAGCGACGCCGCCTCGCGCAGCGCCAGGAACAGCCGCACCTCGTCGGCGGGGCGGTCGAGGCCCTCGGCGAAGGCGGCGACGTTCTGCGGCACGAGCACGCCGGAGCCCGCGGGGGCGAGCGGCAGGCCCACCTCGGTGCCGGTGAGGACCTCCCCGGCCAGCCGGCCCATCGCCTGGCCGACCTGGGCGCCGAACATCAGCCCGCCCATCCGGCCCATGATCCCGGCCAGCGGGCCGGCCATCGCCATGGCCTCCTGCGGCAGCGCGCTGGTCATCGCGGCGACGACCTTCTCGGCCAGCGGGTCGATCAGCGCCGACCAGGCGGGCAGCGTCTGCTCGACCCACTCCACCCGGGACCAGGCAAGGGCGCGGTCGACGCCCGAGGGCAGGTCGGTCGCCTGGTCCAGCCACAGGTCGGCCAGCCGCAGCGCCTCGGTGACGGCGGCGCGCTCGGCCTCCGACGTCGGCTGGGTACCGGTGGCCAGCGTGCTGATCGCGCCCTGCCGGGCGAGGTCCCAGTTCACCGGGCCGCCCGACCAGGTCATCAGCTTCTGCAGCTCGGCGAACAGCGGCATCTTGCCCAGCAGCTCCTCGGGCGTGCCGGCACCCGCGCCGCCGGCGCCGAACAGCGCACCGAGGCCGAACGGGTCGTTCGAGCCGGGCTGGTCGCGGCGCTCGGGGTCGCGGTCGGGCAGCCCGAAGCCGAACGGCAGGTCGCTCATGCACCCCACGGTAGACGCGTGATCACCCGGTCGCGGTCGGATCGGCGCCCCGGCTGTCCGCTCTCGGCGGACGCTCGCGGTCCGAGCACATAGGCTGGCCGGTCGTGACCCGTCGGATCGCCGTCCTCGCCGTCGGTGTGGTGCTGCTGCTCGTCGCCGGCGTCCTGGGCGCCGCCCTCCCGGTGCCCTACGTGGCCCAGGTGCCCGGCCCCACGTTCAACACCCTCGGCGAGATCGACGGCGACCCGGTCATCGGCGTGCGCGGGCGCGAGCGCAACGACGTCAGCGGCAGCCTGGAGCTGACCACCGTCGGCGTCGGCCGGGCCGGCCTGAGCCTGGTCGAGGCCGTCCGCGGCTGGTTCGACGACGAGATCAGCGTCGTCCCGGAGGAGTCGGTCTACCCGCCCGACCGCACCGAGGAGGAGATCGAGCAGGCCAACCGGCAGGCCTTCCTCACCTCCGAGGAGTCCGCCGAGGCCGCGGCGCTGGGCGAGCTCGGCTACCCGGTGAAGGTCGTCGTCCGCGGGGTGTCCGGCGACGACTCGCCCTCCGAGGGCCTGCTCGAGGAGGGCGACGCCATCGAGTCGGTCGACGGGCGGCCCACGCCGGACTCCGCGACGCTGGCCGACGTCCTCGCCGCGATCCCGGTCGGCGCCGACGTGGAGGTGGCCTACACCCGCCTCGGGGAACCGGGCACCGCGACCGTGACGACGACGAGCTCGCCCGAGCGCGAGGGGTCGGTGCTCGGCGTCCTGGTGCGCGAGCAGCCCTGGGCCCCCTTCGACGTCGACATCGACGTCGCCGACGTCGGCGGCCCCTCCGCCGGCCTCATGCTCACCCTCGGGATCCTCGACCTGGTGGGCGACACCGACCTCACCGAGGGCGCGGTGATCGCCGGCAGCGGCACGATCGCGGCCGACGGCACCGTGGGTCCCATCGGGGGCATCCAGCTGAAGATGGTCGCCGCCGAGGACATCGGTGCCGAGCTGTTCCTCGTGCCGGCCGACAACTGCGCCGACGCGCTCGGCTCACCGGCCACCGGGCTGACCCTGGCCCGGGTGGCCGACCTCGACGACGCCCTGACCGCCCTCGAGGACCTCCGCGAGGGCCGCACGCCCCAGGGCTGCTGACCCCGCTCGTGCCGACCGCCCGTCACGGACCCCCCGGAGTGGGGGAAGCTGTCGGGCAGCACGGAGGCCCGCGGGAACCCGGTGCCGCGCCGGTCGTTGGTCGGGGCGACACCGGCCGACGCACGGGCCGGTGCCGGCGTCGGTGACGACGTCCGTCCGACCGCACGCGGTCGCCCCACCGCGGCGTGGCACCCCTCCGGGTGTGGCGTCGCACCGCAACTGAAGGAGACCGCTCGTGGCCATGCGGCCCCCCGTGTCCGTGCCGACGTTGTCGCGGCGGGCGAAGGTCGTCATCGGGTCCGTCGCCGTGCTGCTGGTGCTGTTCACGGCCATCGGCACCCTGACCAACGTCTACGTCGACTACCTGTGGTTCGACGAGACCGGGTTCACCGAGGTGTTCTGGACCGAGCTCCAGACCCGCGCGCTGCTGTTCGCCGTGGCCGGCGTGGCCACCGGCGGGCTGACCGCGCTGGCGGTGTACCTGGCCTACCGGTTCCGCCCGGCGTTCCGGCCGATGTCGCTGGAGCAGCAGAACCTGGAGCGCTACCGGCAGTCGCTGGAGCCGCGCCGCACCCTGGTGCTCACCGCCGTCGCCGTCGTCGTGGGCCTGTTCGCCGGCTTCACCGCGCAGGGCAGCTGGGAGACCTGGCTGACCTTCCGCAACGCGGTGCCCTTCGGCCGGACCGACCCCCAGTTCGGGCTGGACCTGTCGTTCTTCGTCTTCGAGTACCCCTTCTACCGGCTGCTGCTGGGCTTCGGCTTCGCCATCGTGATCCTGGCGCTGATCGGCTCGGTGCTCACCCACTACGTGTTCGGGGGCCTCCGGCTGCAGACGCCGGGGCAGAAGCTCACCGGCGCGGCGATGGTGCAGCTGTCGGTGCTGCTGGGCCTGTTCGTGGCGCTGAAGGCGGTCGCCTACTGGTTCGACCGGTACGACCTCGTCTACTCCGACCGGGGCGAGTTGTTCAGCGGGGCGAGCTACACCGACGTCAACGCGCTGCTGCCGGCCAAGACGATCCTGGTCTTCGCCGCGGCGTTCTGCGCGATCGCGTTCTTCGCCAACGTCGTCGTCCGCAACTTCCGGCTGCCGGCCGCCGCCCTGGTGCTGCTGCTGCTGTCGAGCCTGGTCATCGGCGTGGCCTACCCGGCGATCGTGCAGCAGTTCGTCGTCCGCCCCAGCGCCAACGAGCGCGAGGCGGACTACATCGAGCGGGCCATCGCCTCGACCCGGGACGCCTACGGGCTCACCGACGAGGACGTCGACTACGTCGACTTCGCGCAGCAGAACACCGGTGACGAGGTCGACACCGACGCGGCGCTGGCCGAGCTGCGCGCCGACGACGCGACCATCCCCAACGCCCGGCTGCTCGACCCGAACGTGCTGGCCGGCACGTTCACCGCGCGCCAGCAGATCCGCAACGTCTACGGCTTCCCCGAGAAGCTCGACATCGACCGGTACACGGTCGACGGGGAGACCCGCGACTACGTCGTCGCCGTCCGCGAGCTCGACAGCAACAGCCTCTCGGAGAACCAGGACACCTGGATCAACCGGCACACCGTCTACACGCACGGCAACGGCTTCGTGGCGGCGCCCGCCAACCAGGTGGTCACCGGCCAGGAGGGTGGCGAGCCGAACTTCACCAGCCGCGACCTGCCCACCGTCGGCGACATCGACGTCGAGCAGGCGCGCATCTACTACGGCGAGCTCATCGAGGACTACTCGGTGGTCGGCGCACCGGAGGGCGCGACCCCCCGGGAGTTCGACCGGCCCGAGGACGGCTCCGAGGGCGAGGTCAACAACACCTACAGCGGCGAGGGCGGCGTCGCGATCGGCAGCTTCTTCCGGCAGCTGACCTTCGCCATCTACTACCGGGAGCGCAACTTCCTGCTCTCGGGCGCGGTCAACGACGCCTCCAAGGTGCTCTACGTCCGCGACCCGCGGCAGCGGGTGGAGAAGGCCGCGCCGTTCCTCGAGGTCGACGGCGACCCGTACCCGGCGGTGATCGACGGGCGGGTGGTGTGGATCCTCGACGGCTACACGACCTCGGACGCCTACCCCTACTCCGAGCGGATGGAGCTGGGGGAGGCCGCGACGGACGCGCTCACCGGCACCGGGACGGCCGCGCTGCCCAACGAGCAGTTCAACTACATCCGCAACTCGGTCAAGGCCACCGTCGACGCCTACGACGGCACTGTGACGCTCTACGAGTGGGACGAGCAGGACCCCGTCCTCAAGGCCTACACGGCCGCCTTCCCGGGCGTCGTCGAGCCGCGGGAGTCGATGAGCGAGGAGCTCGTCAGCCACGTCCGGTACCCGGAGGACCTGTTCAAGCTGCAGCGCGACATCCTCACCCGGTACCACGTGAGCAACCCGAGCGACTTCTACAGCCAGAACGACCGGTGGGCGGTGCCGGCCGACCCCACCCAGTCGCAGGAGGCGACGGCGGCCGACGAGGCCCAGCCGCCCTACTACATCCTGGCCGCACGGCCCGGCGAGCCGGACCCGACGTTCCAGCTGACCAGCGCGCTCAACGCGTTCCGCCGGCAGAACCTCTCGGCGTTCGTCTCCGCGTCGAGCGACCCGGACACCTACGGCGAGATCCAGGTGCTCCGGCTGCCGGGCAACACCCCGTTCCGCGGGCCCCAGCAGGTGCAGCAGTCGTTCAACACCAACGACGAGGTCGCGCGTGACCTGACGCTGTTCAACAGCGAGGACTCGCAGGCGGTGTTCGGCAACCTGCTCACCCTGCCGATCGGCGCCAACGGCCTGCTCTACGTGCAGCCGCTCTACGTGGAGGGGACCGGGGAGAACTCCTTCCCGCTGCTGCGCAAGGTGCTGGTCAACTACGGCGGGCGGGTCGGGTACGCCGACACCCTCTCCGACGCCCTCGACCAGGTCTTCGGCGCCGGGGCCGGCGACACCGCCACCGACTCCGACGACGCGGGGGCCACCCCCGACGAGCAGGAGCCGGCGACCCCGACGGAGCCCGCCGACCCCTCGGCACCGGCGGACCCGACGACCCCGCCGACCGACGGCGGGACGACGACGCCGGAGCTCGACCAGGCGGTCCGGGACGTCGACGCGGCGCTGCAGCGGCTCGAGGACGCCCAGCGCAACGGCGACTTCGCGGCGCAGGGTCAGGCGCTGGCCGACCTGCAGCGGGCGGTCGAGGCCTACGAGGCGGCCCGGGCCGCCGCGGGGGCACCGGCGGAACCGACGGGCTGAGCCCGCACGGCGGGGGCGCACCGGGCCCGGCGCGCCTCCGCCTGCGGACCGCTGTCCCGATGGGGCGCGGCGGGCGGTCCGACGGTCGGCTCACGTGGACCCGGAGTGTGGACGCGCGGCGCCGTCGTGCCGTCGGCGGTCCCGCTGCTCCCGGGGGAGCCGCCCCGGCGCTGCCCGTGCCGCGCCAGCCCGGCGACACCCAGGACTCCGGCACCGCGATCGGCGCGAGAGGGACACCGGAGGCGTAGCCGTCGGGGGAGCGTCGCCGGATCCGCCCGGGCGTCGTGCGACCCGGGCTCCGGCGGTGCCCCGCGGAGACACGTGGTCCGACGGCCCCCGAGCGGTGGTCCGGCCGGGGTCCCACCGGCACCGTCGCGGGGACGTGTACAGTGGTGTCACCGACGCGGGGTGGAGCAGCTCGGTAGCTCGCTGGGCTCATAACCCAGAGGTCGCAGGTTCGAATCCTGCCCCCGCTACAAGGCACGAGGGCCCTCACAGTCACTGTGAGGGCCCTCGTCATGTGTGCATGCATCTCGGGCGGTTGTGCCAGAGATCCCGGTCACAGAGCGCTTCCGGTCTCCGGAGCTCGGCCGGCTGCGGCTGGCTCCAGGACCGTGACGGTGCTGGTCACCCTGGTGAAAGGTGAAATCGCCGGAGTTGCCCACTGGTGGATGCCCGCATCGTCCGGTTCCAAGCCTTGGAGCGTGTCGCGGGCCATCCGGGCGGCGAGCGCCTCGGCGTCGGCGCCGACGAAGCCGAGCAGCGCCGAGCCGCGGCAGGTCTGCCAGGGCAGGCCGAGGAAGTACAGCCCGGGGACGTCGGTGGCTCCGGCGGTATGGCGGACCTGCCCGTCGACGATGACGCCGGGCACGTGCAGCCAGGAGTAGTCGGGGCGGTAGCCGGTGGCCCACACGACCGCGTCAACGTCGACGGTGCCGCCGTCGGCGAAGGTCGCGGTGCGACCGGCGAGGTCGGTCAGCCGCGGCCGGAAGTCGATCCCGCGGCGCCGCAACTGGCGGCTGCGGGTGCCGATGACCAGGTCGCCGCGGGCGCGCAGCCGGCGGGCGATGCGGGTGTGTGCAGGCACGGTGAAGAACCCGGACCTGGTGAGCCAGGAGAACAGGTCGCGGCCGGCGATGCGCTGCGGCAGCTCGGTCGGGCGGGTGCCGACCGCCACGGTGACCGGCTGGGTGGTGCCCAACTCGGCGGCGATCTGCAGTCCTGAGTTGGCCGCACCGACCACCAGCACCCGGCCGGTGCCGGGCAGCTGGGTCGGGTTGCGGTACTCGGCGCTGTGCAACTGCGGGACACCCGGATCCAGCTGGCCGGACAGGGCGGGGGTGTGCGGGCTCTGGAAGGGGCCGGTGGCGACGACGACCTGCCGGGCGCGGACCGTGCCGGTCGGGGTGGTGGCCGCGAAGAGCCCGTCCGGGTCGCGGTGCATCCGGACGACCGGGGTGTTCAGCCGGACCGGCAGGGCGAAGTGGGTGGCGTAGGCGGCGAGGTAGTCGGCGACCTCGTCCTTGCTGGGGTGGGTGTCGGCTGGGGCGGGGAACGGCAGGCCGGGCAGCGAGTCGTACTGGGCCGGGCTGAACAGCCGGAGCGAGTCCCAGCGGTTGCGCCAGGAGGAGCCGATCTCCGGACCGGCGTCGAGCAGCAGGAAGTCCGCGCCGCGAGTGGCGAGGCGGTGGCCGAGGGCGAGGCCGGCCTGGCCGGCACCGATGACGAGCACGTCGAGGGTCGGGTCGGCGGTGCGTGCGGGGATGGGCATGACGTCTCCTGACGGGGCGAGAGGGAGCGGCGGAGCAGGAAGGCGGCGCCGTGCGCTAGCCGAGGCCGACGGTGAGAAGCGCGGCGGCGAGGACTAGATCGGCGACCAGACAGGTTTCGGCGTACCAGCGGGGCACGACCCGGCCGAGGCGGTGGTGGACGACGTCCCAGGCCGCATGGGCGAGCCACCCGGCGGCCAGCACGTACCGGCCGGCGGCCGGGTGAACCGTGACCGCGGCGATGGCCACCGCACCGAAGGCCAGCACCGCGGTGGTCTGCGCGGTCAGCAGCCGCCGGTTCGCCAGGTCGCCGCGGGCAGTGCCCCAGGTGAGGTAGATGACCGCGGCGAGCAGCACGCACCAGGCGCTGATCCAGGCCTGTGCGGACTCGGGCAGCCGTGCGACGAGCACGAGGCTGTTGACGGCGGCGACGGCGCCGAGCGCGGTCGGCCAGCGTCGCGCCAGCGCGCCGCGCAGGCCGCCGGCGCGCCGGGTCGGGGACTCCGTGGTCGCCGCAGTGGCGCTGGTCACGGGCGGGCTCCTTCGTCCGGGCTGGGTCTGCCTCGGACGCTAGGAGCGGGCCGGATGGCCTCACGCCGGGAAAACCACCAGGTTCACCGCCGGGCACCCCACCCCCGGCGCGGCCCGGCGAGGGGCGCCTAGTCCAGCGGAAGGGCGGTGAGCTCGGCGCGGGAGGCCACCCCCAGCTTGCTGAACACGTTGCGCAGGTGGAAGTCGACGGTGCGGGGGGACACGAACAGCCGCGCGGCGACGTCCCGGTTGGACAGCCCCTGCCGCACCAGCCCGGCGACCTGCCGTTCCTGCGCGGTCAGGTCGGTGGCGGTGGTGACGTCGCGGCGGCGTGCGGTCTCGCCGGAGGCCCGCAGCTCGGCGGCGGCGCGCGTGGCCCAGCGGGCGGCGCCGAGGTCCTCGAACACCTCCAGGGCGTCGCGCAGGTGGGTGCGGGCGTCGACCCGACGGCGGGCGCGACGCAGGTGCTCGCCGAAGCCGAGGTGGATGCGGGCCTGGTCGAATCGGTGCCCGCCGGCCGCGGCGTGCTTGATGGCCTGTTCGAACTCCGCCTCGGCCTCGGCGCCCTCGGCCAGCAGCGCCCGGCCGTAGGCGGCGGCGGCGAGCGCCCACGCGGCGTCGACGGCGGTGCCGAAGGCCTCGAGCTCCGCGGCCCAGCCGCTGGCCAGCTCCGGGCGGTCGGCGCGGACGGCGGCCTCGAGGCGGTCGAGGGCGGCCAGCCGGGCGACGGTGCCGGGGCCGTTGCCCAGCTGCTGGAGGTGGTGCACCGCCGCGGCGGGAGTGTCGGCGGTCACGCCGCGCGCCCAGCGGGCCAGGTCGTCGACGATCGGCGCGGTCACCCCGGCTCCCGGTGCGGCGTCGACGGCGGCGAGGTGCTCGACGAGCTGGCCCGGCTCGTCGCGCAGGGCGGCCAGCAACGCGAGCCAGGCGTGCGGGAAGCGGGTCAGCGTTGGCTGGCCGCTGCCGGTGGCCAGGTCGAGGGCCTCGGCGGCGCCGGCGGCGGCCGCCCGCCAGTCGCCGGTGGCCACCTCCCCGAACGCCCGCCGGGTCAGCGCGTAGACGATGGTGGTCAGCGCGCCGGCCTCGCGGGCGGAGGCCAGCAGCCGGGTGTGGTGGGTGAGGATCACGTCGGCGTCGCCGAGCAGGAACGCGGCCACCCCGAGGTTGGCCCGCAGGTCGATGTCCTCACCGGGGTCGCACTCGGTGAACGCCGGGTGGAACTGCGCGGCGGCCTGCGCCCACCGGCCGGCGCGGGCGTGCACGAACCCCGAGAGCAGCCGGGCGTAGCAGCGGCTCCGGGCGTCGTCGGCGGTGGCCGGGTCGCCGAAGGCCGCGGCTGAGGCGGTCATGTCCTCGGTGCCGTCGCCGGCGTGCGTGCCGACCGCGGCGGCGAGCATGGTCATCGCCCGGGCGCGGTCGAGGTCGGCGTCGGCGACCTCGGCGGCGGCGTGCAGCAGGATCCGGTGCCCGAAGAGCGGCGATCCGACGTTCCACTCCACCCGGGCGCGCAGCCGGTCCAGGTCGGCGCGCAGCAGGGGATCGGTGGCAAGTGGTCGGGCCGCCTCGGCCAGCGAGGAGGCACGCTGCGGCCGGGCCGCGAACCACGCTGCGTGCGCGGCGGCGGCCAGCCGGCGGGACCGGGCGGCCGGGTCCGCGGTGAGCTCCGCGGCGCGCGCCCACGCCGCGGCCGCAGCCTCGTGCCCGCCCCGCGCCGACGCCCGCTCGGCCACGCCGTCCAGCGCTGCGACCACCAACCCGTCGGGACGGTCGGCGGCGGCTGCGAGGTGCCAGGCGCGGCGGTCGGGGTCGGCGGCGAGCGCGTCGGCCAGCGCCCGGTGCGCGGTGCGGCGCTGGGCGCTGGTCGCCGCCCGGTACACCGCGGAGCGGACCAGGGGGTGGTAGAGGGAGATCGTGTCGCCGTCGACGCTCAGCAGTCCGGACCGTTCGGCCGCGTCCAGGGCGTCGTCGCCGGCGTCGAGCCTCTCGGCGGCGCCGCGGACGACGGTGAGGCGGCCGGTGTCGTCGGCCGTGGCGACGAGTAGGAACCGCTGCGCGGCGTCCGGGAGGCGCCGGTACCGGTCGAGGAATCCGCGTTCTACGCCGCCGGTCAGCGGCAGCGCTGCGGGCAGCGGCGCCCGGCCGGCCAGCTGCTCAGGGGAGAGGGCGCCGGCGAGCTCGCCCAGCGCGAGCGGGTTGCCGCCGGTGGCGGCCACCAGTCGGTCGCGCACGCCCGGGTCCAGCGGGCCGCCGGCCCGGGCGGCCAGCAGCGTGTCGGCGGCGGCTCCGGTGACGCCGCCGAGGACCACGGTGGGCAGGTCGGGGACGTCGAACCCGTAGGCGCCGCCGTCGCGGGCGGCGAACAGCAGCGCCACCCGCTCGGCCTGCAGCCGGCGGGCGGCGAACAGCAGCGCCGCCGCCGAGGCCTCGTCCAGCCAGTGCGCGTCGTCGACGACGGCGAGCACCGGGGCCTGCTCGGCGGCGTCGGCGAGCAGGCTCAGCGTGCCGAGGAACGCGAGGAACCGGTCGCCCTCACCCTCGGCCTCGCCCAGCGCGGCTCCCAACGCGATCCGCTGCGGCGCGGGCAGGGTCTCGATCCGGCCGCGCAGCGGCCACAGCAGCCGCTGCAGCGCGGCGAACGCGAGCGGGGACTCCGACTCCACCCCCGACGTGCGCAGCACCCGCATGTCCGCGGCGGCGGCCAGGGCGTCGGTCAGCAGCGTCGACTTCCCCGAGCCGGCCACACCGCGGACGACCAGCGCGCCGCCGGTCCCGGTCCGCGCAGCGTCGAGCAGGGCGGTGATCGCCGCGCGTTCGGCATCCCGTCCGGCCAGCACGAGCGGAACCGTACCGACCGCAGCGGACAGCGCCGGTGATCGTGAACCTGGTGGTTTTCCCGGCGTGAGCGATCCCGGCGGCGGAGAGCGTGGCAGCCAGTACCGCAGTCCCACCTCGAGGAGGAGCCATGTCGGCCCACCCCGCCGCCGAACCGGCGGTCCCCGCCCGCGAGCACCCCCACACGCCGGGCGGTCACGCCCCGGGCAGCCACGCCTTCGGCCACCCGGTGCCGGCCGCGGACGAGCCACGCCGGCCGTGGACGGTGTTCGCGCTGATGATCGCCGCCCAGTTCATGGTCATCCTGGACGTGTCGGTGGTGAACGTCGCCCTGCCGTCGATCAGCGACGCGCTGCACCTGTCCGCCGCCGACTACCAGTGGGCGATCAGCGCCTACGTGCTGCTGTCCGGCGGGCTGCTGCTGCTCGGCGGCCGGATCGCCGACCTGCTCAACCGCCGCGGCGCGTTCCTCGCGGGGATCGGCCTGTTCACCGCCGCCTCGTTGGTCAGCGGCCTGGCGCAGACCCCGCTGACGCTCATCCTGGCCCGGGCGGCGCAGGGCGCCGGCGCTGCGCTGCTGACCCCGGCCGCGCTGTCGATCATCATGACCGCCTACGCCGGCCGGCAGCGGCAGACCGCACTCGCCGTCTGGGGCACCGTCGGCAGCCTCGGCATCGCCGCCGGCGTGCTCTTCGGCGGGGCGCTGACCAGCGCGCTCGGCTGGCGGGCGGTGTTCTTCATCAACGTGCCGATCGGCGTCGCCGTCGTCGCCGGCACCCTGCGCGCGGTGGCCCGCGGCACCACGCAGCCCGCCGCGCTGCGCCGGCTGGACATGCCCGGCGCGCTGACGCTGGTGACGGGCCTGCTGGCCCTGGTGTTCGGCATCGAGGCCATCCGCTCGGCCGGACCGACCGCGCCGCGCACGTGGATCGCGCTGGCCGCCGCGGCGGTGCTGCTCTCCGCCTTCGCCCGCCTGGAGCGCCGCGCCGCCGACCCGCTGGTGCCGCCGTCCACCTGGCGGATCCGGTCGCTGGTCTCGGCCTCGGCGGTGATGGCCGGCGTGACCGGCGTGGTGGTCGGCGCGATCTTCCTGACGTCGCTGTACCTACAGGCCATCGTGGGTTCCTCGCCGGTCGTCACCGGGCTGCAGTTCCTGCCGCTGGCCGGCGCCATCACCGCCGGGGCCGCGGTCGCGTCGAAGGTCATCGGCCACCTCGGGGCCCGCACCCTGATCCTGGGTGGGCTGGTGGTCATGGCCGCCGGCGTGCTGCTGCTGGCCACCGGCGCCGGGGGCACCTCCTACGCCGCCGACGTGCTGCCCGGGTTCCTGCTCGTCGGTGCCGGCGTCGGCCCGATGTTCGTGGCCATCGCCGTCGCCGCCATGAGCGACGTGTCCGCTGAGCGCTCCGGGCTGGCCTCGGGGCTGATGATGACCGGTCACGAGATCGGCGCTGCCCTCGGCGTCGCCGCGCTCACCGCGATCGCCGGGAACCTGGCCACCTCCGCCGGCTTGATCGACGGCTACGGCCGAGCCTTCACCGCCACCGCCGTCGTCCTGGCCGCCCTGTTCGTCCTCACCGCCCTGGCCGTGCCCGTCGGCAAGCCCGCAGCCGATGCGCACGGCCACGGCCACGGGATGCACGGCCACTGAGCTCCGGGCAGCCGGGCGGTGCGGGGGTTTCCGCCGCACCGCCCGGCGCAGCGTCGGCCACAACGGCGGCCGCCCCGCCACTGCCACCGTGGACCGGCCGGGGCACCGTGCCGGCATCGCCGCCGCCCGGCCCGCGCTCACCGGGCCGGCGCACCAGTTCAGCCGAGCCACCGACGATCCGCTCCGGACGCGCGACGATGACCCGCGTCCACCAGGGACCCGAGGAGCCCGATGCACGCGATGCAGTACGAGATCACCCTGCCCGCCGACTACGACATGACGATCATTCGCCGCCGCGTCGCGACGCGCGCCTCGGGCACCGATGCCTTCCCCGGCCTGGGCGTGAAGGCATACGCCGTCCGGGAGCGGGGTGTGCTCGGCTCCCCGGTGAACCAGTACGCGCCGTTCTACCTGTGGGCTGATGCGGCCGGCATGAACCAGTTCCTCTTCGGCCCGCCATTCGCCGGGCTCAGCGCCGACTTCGGCCGGCCGGTCGTGCGGCACTGGACCGGCGTGGCCTTCCAGCCGGGCCCGGCCCGGGCGGCCACCCCGACGGCGGCGACGCGCACCACCAGCAGTCTGCCGGCGGACGTGCCGGTGGCCGACGCCGTCGATGCGGCCCTCGCCGACCTGGCCGCGGAGCAGGCCACCAGCGGATTGCACAGCTGCGCGCTGGTGGTGGACCCGGCCACCTGGGAGATGGTGCGCTTCCGCCTCTGGGCCGAGCAGCCAGCGGAGGGTTGGGGGCAGCGGTACCAGGTCCTGCACGTCTCGGCCCCGCACGTGCAAGCCCTGCCCGCCGTCGGGCGGTGACCCGTAGGTCGACCACGCGCCGGCGGCCCGCCGCAGCAGGCAACCCCATGCCGGTGACCGCACGATGGGTTGCCGCTGCGACCGGACGGAGCCCCGCGTGAGAGCCAGGGCGGGGGGAGCGGCGTCACGTGGGCAGCAAGCGTCTGCCGCGACGTCCATCGAGGCCAGGCGGGCGCACGTCCCGTAGCAAACTGCCGCCTCGCCGCGGATCAGCGCGCCGACCAGCCGCCGTCGGAGGCGATCACCTGTCCGGTGATCCACTCGGCCTCGTCGCTGACCAGCCAGGCGACCAGGCGGGCGGTGTCGGTGGGGGTGCTCCACCGCCGGCCGGGGTTGGCCGCGGCCACGGCTGCTCGGGCATCGCGGAGTGGTACTGCCCCGAGGTGAACGTCAGCAGCCGCCCGCCGGAGCGGCCGTGGTGCTGCGCCGCGAGATGCCGGGCCGGCAGCAGAGTGGCGCGGGTGTTGACCGCAGAGCTGCGGTCGAGCTCGGCGGCGGTCAGCTGGTCCAGATCCTGCGCGCTGCTGCGGGCGTGGTCGGCGACGAGGGCGTCGACGTGCCCGAACGCTGACCGGGCCGCCTGGATGAGCTGCGCGGGCGCCTGGGGGTCGGCCAGGTCGGCGGCGACGTGGTGCGCCCGGCCCCCGGCGGCGCGCAGCTCGGCGACCAGCGCCTCGGCGCCGCCGAGCGACCCCGGGAACTGGCCGCGGCCATCACCCGGACCCGCCTGCCCGCCGCCGGCTGATCGACCACCGGGCGGATGGCCCGCCGCAACGTCGCTGACGGCACGTCCGGCAATCCCGGCGATCTTCCCGGTGCCGGCGCCCTCACCCACGCACAGGGTCAGCACCGGCGTCTGGCCCGCCGACCACCGCAGCACCGGCGGCGGCTCCGCGCCCGCCCGGCGACCCACCGCCTGCCCCGTCCCCATCCAGGAGAACCCATGACCTTCACCCACGAGTACCTGGCCCGATCCCGAGCGCAGGAGCTCATCCGCGACGCGCAACGGGCCCGGCTGGTCCGGTGCCTGCAGCCCTCCCGGCCCTGGCGGCGACGTCCCCGCTGCTGCGGCAGCTGACCGCACGCCCCCGACGCCACCGGCAGCCACACCGCAGGCCCCGGTCGCTGCCCGACCCTCCCGGCTCGGATCCCGGCGATTTCCCCGGTGAGACGCCCTCACCCCCGCGCCGACGCTTCCTCCCGACCGCACCACCACCCGCACCCCGAGGAGTTCCCATGCTGTCCAGCACGCCGCGCACCTTCATCGGCTCGACCACCTTCACCGTCACCGGCATGACCTGCGGGCACTGCCAGCGCGCCGTCACCGAGGAGATCGCCGCCGTCGACGGCGTCGAGTCGGTCACCGTCGACCTGGCCAGCGGCACCGTCACCGTCACCGCCGAGCGCCCGGTGGACCGCGCCGACATCGCCGCCGCCGTCGACGAGGCCGGCTACGCCCTCGTCCCGTGACCCCCGCCCACCCCGACCCTCACCGGAGACCCACAGTGCCCACCCCGACCCGCACACCCAGCGTCGCCACCGCACACGCTGAGACGGCGCACGCCACGCACCACCTGAGCGCCAGGAAGTTCACCCTCCACTTCCTCGAGATGGTCGTCGCTATGGCCGTGGGCATGGTGGCCCTGCACCCGGTGTGGAACCTCGTCCTCGACGCCGTCGGCGCCCCCGGCCTGATGTCCAACCCCTACACGGGAGCGCTCATCATGGCGACGAACATGACCGCCGCCATGTCCGCGTGGATGAAGGTCCGCGGCCACCGCTGGCGGCCCATCGCCGAGATGGGCACGGCCATGTACCTGCCCTTCCTGGTGCTGTTCGTCCCGCTCGCCCTCGGGCTCATCGGCACCGGCGCCCTGATGATCTGGGGCCACGTGCTCATGCTCCCGGCGATGGCCGCGGCGATGCTGCTGCGCCCGCACGAGTACGCGCACTGCTGACACCCGGACGGCCGGCACACCGCCCCGTCCCCGCCGGCGCGGCGGGAGCAGCCCGCCGGCTCCCGCCGCGCCACCGCCTTCGGCCACTCCTGTCCGAGAGGACTGCCCGCCATGAGCGCCGTCACCACGCACCTCACTGACGCCGGCGTCCGGATCCGCCGGGCCACCCCGGCCGACGCCGCTGACGTCGCCGCGATGGTCGGCGAGATCGCCGCTCACGAGGACCAGACCGCGCACGTGCACGTCGACCTCGAGCAGTGGCGCATCCTGCTGGCCCGGCCCGAGGTGACCGTCCTGCTGGCCGAGCGCGACGGCGCCGCGGTCGGCTACGTCTCCGCCGTCCGCCAGCTGCACCTGTGGACCGGCGGCGACCTGCTCGCCCTCGACGACCTCTACGTCCGCCCCGGGCACCGCGACGCCGGCGTCGGCCGGCGGCTGATGACCGCTCTCGCTCGCCTCGCCGCACCCGAGCAGCTGCTCATCCGCTGGGGCATGGAGGTCGACAACGTCGACGCTCAGCGCTTCTACCGCCGCCTCGGCGCCACCCTGCGGCCCAAGATCCTCGCCGCTTGGCCGCCCGCCGCCTACGCCGACCTGGCCGCCGACGGCTGACCGGAGACCGGGCATGCGCCAGCCGGTGAACCTGGCGATCTCCCCGGTCCGACCGCGCCTCCCACCGCGAACGATCCAGCCGTAGACCGAACCGCCCGTCCACCAGGAGACCGCGATGACGACCACCGCACAGGCCAGCGCCCCCGCCGCCGCGGCAATCGAGCCGTACTGCTGCACCCTCGACATCGGTGGCATGACCTGCGCCTCCTGCGTGGGCCGGGTGGAGAAGGCCCTCAACCGGCTCGACGGTGTGACTGGCGCCGAGGTCAACCTGGCCACCGAGGTCGCCACCGTCCGCTTCGACGCAGCCCAGGTGAGCCTGGAGGAGCTGACCTCCGCGGTGGCCCGGGCCGGCTACACCGCGACCCCGCGCCGCGAGGCCCAGCCCACCGGCGAGCCCCCCGGCAGCGGCGCCGACGCGCCCGGCACGGACCGGGACGGCGAGGCGCACCTGACCGCACTCAAGCTGAAGTGGCAGATCACCCTGGCCACCGGCCTCGGGCTGATGGGCCTGATGTACGTGCCGCTGTACCTGGACGCGATGGACTGGCTGATGCCGGCGATCCTGGTGGTCGCCACCGTGGTGCAGTTCTGGGCCGGGCGCGACGTCTACCGCGCCGCCTGGGCCGCCGCGAGGCACCGTTCGACGAACATGAACACCCTGGTGGCGCTGGGCACCGGCGTCGCCTATGCGTACAGCGCGTTCGTCACCCTGTGGCCGGCGGCCGCCGAGCGCTGGGGGCTGCCGCTGCACGTCTACTTCGAGACCTCCCTGGTCATCCTCGCCCTCGTCCTCGCCGGGCGGTGGATGGAGGCCAAGGCGAAGAAGCAGACCGCTGCGGCGATCACCGCCTTGGTCGGGCTCGCCCCGAAGACCGCCCGGGTGCTGCGCGACGGCGCCGAGATCGACGTGCCGGTCGATCGGGTCGTCGTCGGCGACCTGGTCCGGGTACGGCCCGGGGAGAAGCTGCCGGTCGACGGTGTCGTCACCGACGGCGCCACCGCGGTCGACGAGAGCATGCTCACCGGGGAGAGCCTGCCGGTGGACAAGACCGTCGGGGACACCGTCATCGGCGCCACGATCAACCGCACCGGCACCGTCGTGCTGCGGGCCACCGCGGTCGGTGCGGACACCGCACTCGCGCAGATCGTGCGCCTGGTCGAGGACGCGCAGGGCGCCAAGGTGCCGCTGCAGCGCCTCGCCGACCGGGTCTCGGCCTGGTTCGTGCCGCTCGTCCTCGGTCTGGCCGCGGCCACCTTCCTCGCGTGGGCGCTGCTCGGCCCGGACACCGGCCGGCTCACGATGGCGATCACCACCACCATCGCCGTGCTGATCATCGCCTGCCCGTGCGCCCTCGGACTGGCCACCCCGACGGCGGTCATGGTCGGCACCGGCCGCGCCGCCGAGCTCGGCATCCTCATCGGCAACGGCGACGCGCTGGAGACCGCCCGCCGGGTCACCGCCGTCGTCCTGGACAAGACCGGCACCCTCACCCGCGGCAAGCCCGCCCTCACGGGCGTCACCACCACCGGCGGCTGGGCCGAGGACGACGTCCTCGCGCTGGTGGCGGCCGCGGAGACCGGCAGCGAGCACCCCGTCGCCGAGGCGCTCGTCGCCGCCGCCACCGCCCGCTTCCTCGACCTGCCGCCGCTGCGCTCCTTCGACGCCGTGCCCGGCCACGGCATCGACGCCGTCGTCGACCAGCGGCACCTGCTGGTCGGCAACGCCGCCCTGATGACCGCCCACGGCATCGAGATCACTGCGCTGGAGGCCACCGTCGCCACCGACGCCGCGGCCGGCCGTACCCCGATGTTCGTCGCCATCGACGGGAACGCGGCCGCGGTGCTGTCCGTCGCCGACACGGTCAAGCCCGAGTCCGCCGAGGCCGTCGCCCAGCTGCGGGCGCTCGGGCTGCAGGTGTGGATGCTCACCGGCGACAACGCCGCCACCGCCACCGCGATCGCCGAGCAGGTCGGCATCGAGCACGTGCTCGCCGAGGTTCTGCCCGCCGACAAGGCGGCGCAGGTCCGCCGCCTGCAGGAACAGGGACACGTCGTCGCGATGGCCGGGGACGGCATCAACGACGCCGCCGCCCTCAGCGCGGCCGATGTGGGCATCGCCATCGGCACCGGCGCCGACGTCGCCATCGCCGCCTCCGACATCACCCTGGTCGGCGGCGACCTGCGCGGCATCGTCGCCGCGATCGCGCTGTCCCGGCGCACCGTGACCACCATGAAGCAGGGCCTGGGCTGGGCGTTCGGCTACAATGTGCTGCTCATCCCGGTCGCCGCCGGCGCCCTGTACTGGTGGGACGGGCTGCTGCTGGACCCGGTGCTGGCGTCGGCGGCGATGGCGATGAGCTCGGTCAGCGTCGTCACCAACGCGCTGCGGCTGCGCCGCTTCCGCCGCCCCGCCACGGCCGCCGAGATCCTGCACCCGCCGCTGCGCGCACGGATCGGCCAGTACGCCTACCTCACCGGGGTGGCGGTGGTCGCGCTGAGCCTCGGGGCCGGCCTGACCGCGGTCAGCCGGATGGAGTTCGCCGAGCGCGGGATGAACGGCCAACTGGCCTGGGTGCAGGGCACGGGCATGCCGATGCGGCCGGCGATGAGCGAGATGATGATGGCCGAGGTACCGGCCACCGACGCCACCGACGCCGGCGTCGTCGTCCGCCTCGACCTGCCCGCCGACCCGCGACCCGGGCAGCCGACCCGGTTGGTCGCCACCGTCATGGACAGCGAGACCGGGGAGCCGGTCGAGGACCTCACCCGCAGCCACGAGGCGTGGATGCACCTGATCGCCACGCGGGAGGATCTCGGTACGTTCGCGCACATCCACCCCCAGCCGACCGGCGCACCCGGGCAGCTGGCCGTGGAGGTCACCTTCCCCACTGCCGGCCGCTACATCGTCAACACCGAGTTCCGCCGGCAAGGCGAGATGGGCGACGTCCACCAGCGGCAGATGATCACGGTGGCCGGCGCCGCGCCGGAACCGGTGGTCCGGGCGGCCGGGCCGCGCAGGGCGGTGGTCGACGGGATCCGCGTCGAGCTCGAGGGCGACGCGACGGCCGGCGGACGCAGCGACCTGCACTTCACCTTCACCGACGACGCCACCGGCCGGCCGATCGACGACCTGCAGCCCTATCTGGCCGCCGCCGGCCACGTCGTGGTCATGCGGGCCGACGGGCAGACCTTCGCCCACGAGCACGCCGAGGTCGCGGACGCGTCCGGTCGCCCGGTCTTTGCCCTGCCGGGCCAGACCTTCGGCCCGGAGCTCGACGTGCACGCCGAGTTCGCCACGGCCGGCACCTACCAGCTGTGGGGTCAGTTCCGGCTCGCCGACGGACGGGTGCTCACCGTTCCCTTCACCGTGGAGGCGCAGTGACCACGATGGCGACCCGCGTCCGGCCGGCGACACGCGCCGACGCCGCGGAGGTGGGGGAGGTGCTCGCCGAGGCCTTCGAGAACTACCCGTGGATCCGCTGGGCCTTCGGGAAGCGCCCGAGCCGAGACCGGCTGGCCGCTCTCTACCGGCTGAATGCGGGAGTCGCCGGTGCGGAGCGAGGGGCCACCTGGGTCGCGGAGCAGGACGGTGCCGTGGTCGCCGCGGCCTGCTGGACCCGGCCGGACGCTCCCGAGCTGTCGGCCGCGACCGAGGAACTCCTGTCCACGGAGATCCCCCGGTGGATCGGTGACCGGGC
Organism: Geodermatophilus sp. SYSU D00700; assembly: GCF_054050255.1. Taxonomy (NCBI): domain Bacteria; kingdom Bacillati; phylum Actinomycetota; class Actinomycetes; order Geodermatophilales; family Geodermatophilaceae; genus Geodermatophilus; species Geodermatophilus sp. SYSU D00700. The sequence goes on from NZ_JBJGZA010000006.1 coordinate 173,113, forward strand.
CGAGCGCCTGGCGGAGGTCGACGACTGCGTCGCGCGACTGCTGCCGGCCGAGCGGCACTGGTTCCTCGGGTGCGTGGGTACCCGGCCCCGGTGGCGGGGACGCGGCCTCGCCACCTCGTTGGTCGCGGCCGGGCTGGCCGAGGTGGACGCCCAGGGCGCCATCGCCGTCCTGGAGACCTCCTCCGAGGCCAACGCCCGCCTCTACGAGCGCCTCGGCTTCGCCGTCCGGGCCGAGCTCGACCCACCCGGTGGTGCACCGCACGTGTGGCTCATGGAGCGGCCTGCCGCCGGAGGACGGTGGGAGCCGGCTCACGCCCGGGTCGAACGTCGCGCCGTCGATGGTGCCGCCGGCCAGGTGCGTGCGCCGGAGTAGCGGAGCAGCTTCGGGGACGGGAAACGAGTCCGCCGTAGCCCGCATGCGCAAACCGCCGGTGGCCCGGCTAGACCTCGAGCGGCAGGGCGGTGAGCTCGGCGCGGGAGGCGACACCGAGCTTGGCGAAGATGTTGCGCAGGTGGAACTCGACCGTGCGGGGGCTGAGGAACATCTGCGCGGCGACGTCCCGGGTCGTCAGCCCCTGCCGGACGAGGGCGGTGACCGCGCGTTCCTGCGGGCTCAGATCTGTGGCGGTGGACACGTCGCGGCGGCGGGCGGTCTCGCCGGACGCGCGCAGTTCGGCCGCGGCGCGGTCGGCGTGGGGCGCAGCACCCAACTCGTCGAAGAGTGCCAGGGCGGCGCGCAGGTGCTCGCGGGCGTCGATCCGACGCCGCACGCGGCGCAGGTGCTCGCCGAGGGCCAGTTCCGTGCGGGCCTGATCGGGCAATCGCAGAGAGTCGGCGTGCGCGGCCAGGGCGCGCCGGAAGTGCTCCTCGGCGGCGGGACCCTCGGCAAGCAGCGCACGACCGTGCTCGACGACGGCGACCGCGGCCGGCGCGCCGGTGCCGGCGGCGAAGGTCGCCAGCTCCTCCAGCCACGCGTGGGCGAGGTCGTCCCGACCGGCCCGGACGGCGATCTCCAGCCGGTCGATCGCCGCGAGCCGACGCACTCCGGGCTCGCTGATCTGCTCCAGGTGGTGCAGGGCGGCCGCCGGCTGTCGGACGGCCTGGACGCCTCGCGCCCAGTGCAGCAGGTCGACGACGACGATGTCGGTGACCCCGCTCGGACGCGCCAGCCGGATGCTCGCCGCGTCGGCGAGGTGACGCTCGGCCGCCTGCTGGTCGCCACGCTGCACCGCCAGCAGGGCGAGTTGCGCGGTCGGCAGCGCCGTCATTCCTGGACGTCCGGTGCTGGCCGCGAGCGACCTCGCCTCGGCCGCGGCACTGAGCGCAGGTGCCCAGGCGCCCACGGCGATCTGGAACTGAACACCGCGGGTCAGCGCGTGCTCGACCTCGTCCAGCGCTCCGGCGCGGCGGGCGGCTGTCAGCAGATGCTCGTGCAACAGCAGCCCGTGCTCGTCGTCGCCGATGACCAGCGCTGCGATGCCCAGGTTGCGCTGCACGTGATCGCGGACGAACTCGGCCTCGGTCAGCGCGAACGCCTCGTGGATCGCGCCGGCGGCTGTGCTCCAGTCCCGGCGTGCCGCGGCGAGGAATCCGCGGAGCAGGGCCTCGGCGGCTCGCGTTCGGGGCGGGGCGTCCGGCGCCGGTGCGGGCACCAGTGCCCCCGGGTCGACCCCGCGCGGCGAGCGGGCGCCGAACACGGCCAGCGCCGCGGCGACCACGGCCAGCTGTCCCGCCAGCGCGGGATCGACGTCGGCGGCGACCTGCGCGGCCTGCAGGGCGAGGTCGAAGCCGTCGTCGAGTGATCCGGAGTTCCACTCGATCTGGCCCTGCAGGGCCAGCAGCTGCGCCCGTAGCAGCGGATCGGTCACCTCGGCCGCCGCGGATGTCGCCAGTGCCGCCGCCCGGGAGGGGTGCGCACCAGCCCACGCCGCGGAGGCGGCCCGGTACAGCCGTCGTCCCCGGTCTTCGGCGCCGGTCGTGAGTTCAGCGGCGCGGGCCCACGCCGCGGAGGCCGCCTCGTGTCCGCCGCGGCCGGCGGCGCGCTCGGCGACGGCGTCGAGCGCCGTGACGACCGCCTCGTCGGGGCGGTCGGCGGCGGCCGCCAGGTGCCACGCGCGCCGGTCCTGGTCGGCGGCGAGGACGTCGGCCAGCGCGCGGTGCGCCGCGCGTCGCTGCGCGCTGGTCGCCGCGCGGTAGACCGCGGAGCGCACCAGCGGGTGGTGGAGCGAGAGCGTGGTCCCCTCGACGCGGAGCAGCCCGGCCCGCTCGACCTCGTCGAGGGCATCGCCGGCATCGAGACGGTTCGCGGCCTCGCCGACGACGGGCAACCGGGCGGTGTCGTCGGCCGCGGCCACCAGCAGAAACCGCTGAGCCGCGTCGGTGAGCCGGCGGTAGCGGTCCAGGAACGCCCGCTCGACACCGCCGGTCAGCGGTAGCTGCGCCGGCAGCGGCGCCTGCCCGGCCAGCTCGTCGTCGGTCAGGACGGCGGCCAACTCCACCAGCGCCAGCGGGTTGCCGCCGGTACCGGTGACCAGCTGGTCGCGCACCGCCGGGTCGATCCCCCTCCCGGCGCGGGCGGCCAGCAGCACGTCCGCGGTCTCGCCGGTGACGCCGCCGAGGACGATGGTGGGCAGGTCCCCGGCGTCGAAGTCGTGGACATCGCCGTCGCGGGCGGCGAACAGCAGGGCCACGCGTTCGGCCTGCAGCCGGCGGGCGGCGAACAGCAGCGCCGCGGCTGATGCGTCGTCCAGCCAGTGCGCGTCGTCGACGACCGCGAGCACCGGTGACTCCTCGGCGGCGTCGGCGAGCAGGCTCAGCGTGCCGAGGTAGGCCCGGAACCGGTCGCCTTCCCCCTCGGCCTCGCCCAGCGCGGCCCGCAAGGCGGTCCGCTGCGGCGCCGGCAGTGCCGGCAGGCGGGCGTGCAGCGGCCAGAGCAACCGCTGGAGGGCGGCGAACGCCAGGGGGGACTCCGACTCCACGCCCTGCGTGCGCAACACGGTCATGTGCGCCGCCGAGCTCACGGCGCCGGCCAGCAGCGTCGACTTGCCGGATCCGGCCACGCCGCGGATCACCAGCGCCCCGCCTCGCGAGGAGCCGGCGGCGTCGAGCAGGGCCGTGATCGACGCGCGTTCGGCCTCGCGACCGGCCAGCACGGAGCCGACCGTACCGGCTGCCGGCTGCCGGCTGCCCTCGACGTTCCCGGCTGGGAACCCGGTGAAAACGCCGTCCCGAAGCCCGATCCGATGCGGCGAGGCTGTTCCTCGACCGGCTTCCACCCCGCTGGCCGGCGCCACCCCCCGGGAGCAGCCATGACGACCAGCACCTCGGCCGAGCCCACGCCCGCCGGGCGCGCCCAGGGCCTGCGTACGCCGGTGGTCTGGGGCGTCACGGTCGGCGGGATCCAGGCCGCCACGCCGCTGGCCTTCTCCTGGCTGAGCGCCGCCACCGTCTATGCCCTCGGGCTCGCCGTGATCGCCGCGGTGTACGTCGGCTTCGCCGTCGCCGACGGGCGCCGACACGTGCTCGTCGTCGAGACGGCCGTCGCGTCGGTGTTCGTGGTCGTCGCCGCCGCCGCGGTGCCCGGATCGGCCTGGCTGATCGTGGCCGGCCTGGCCGGCCACGGCCTCAAGGACCTGTGGCAGCACCGCACCCGGTTCGTGGCCAACACCCGCTGGTGGCCACCGTTCTGCGCCACCGTCGACTTCGTCGCCGCCGCGCTGGTCGCCGCCGCGATCACGGCCGGCCTGCTCATCGCAGGGTGAGCACGCCGCACCGGTGAGCCGCCGCGGCCCCGACCAACCCTCGGCCCCAGCCGCTGATCCCGTCCGAACAGGGGGGCGCACGATGACCACCACCGCTCCGACCACCGCCGCGGGCCGGTCCACCGCCCGCGCCTCCGGGACTGTTCGCGCTGGCCCTCTGGATCGGCATCCGCATCCGCCGCTCCCCGGCCGCCGGCTCCGGCCGCTGGCTGCTCTACCCGGTCGTGGTCGTCATGGCTGCCGCGGCCGTCGGCGGTGCGGTGGAGACCGTGGGTCTGGCCGATGTGGGGACCTACCCCATGCCCGGGCAGTCCTACGACGTCGGCGGCCATCGGCTGCACCTGAACTGCACCGGCTCCGGCGGACCCACCGTCGTGCTGCACAGCGGCCTCGGCGAGACGTCGGCGCACTGGACCCGCATCGCCCACCCGCCGGCAGCGCCACCCGGGTCTGCGCCTACGACCGTGCCGGGCAGGGCTGGAGCGACGACGCACCCGTCGATGGCAGGACGGCCTGCAGGCCGCCACCGACCTGCACACCCTGCTCGGCCGCCGCCGACCTGCACACCCTGCTCGGCCGCGCCGGCGAACACGGCCCGTACGTGCTCGTCGGTCACTCGATCGGCGGCGACTACGCGATGACCCACGCCGCCCGCTACCCCGAGCAGGTCGCCGGGATGGTACTGCTCGACGCCACCAGCCCGTACACGGTCGGCGACGACGCAGCCCACGCCGGCCCGCCCAGCGCGGTCGCGCTGCTGCCCAGCCTGGCTCGCCTCGGCATCGGGCGGCTGCTGCCGACGTCCTTCTGGTCCGCCCTGCCCGACCCGGCCGCCGCCCAGGCGCAGGCGTTCGCCGCCAGCCCCCGCGGCGGGCGCAACATGGTCAACGAGGTCGCGACCCTGCCCGCGCTGCTCACCCAGGCCCGCGCGCTGACGACCCTGGGCAGCACGCCCCTGGTGGTGCTCACTGCGGCCGGACACGATGGGGATCCGGCCTGGGCGGCCGCTCACGACCGGATGGCCGGGCTGTCGACGAACAGCAGCCACCGTTTCGCGGGCGCCACGCACGCCGGCCTGATGGAGGAGGAAAGCGGAGCCGCCCTCTCCGTGCGCGCCATCGCCGACGTCGTCCAGGCCACGCGTACCGGTTCGCCGCTTCCGCCGAACCGACCAGGAGCACTGACCAGCTGCACCAACCTCGAGCCGTGAGTCGGGAGAGATGAGGTCGACGATGGAGACCACACGAGGGACCCGAGCCGGGCAGAGCAGCGGCCCCGACACGATGAAAGCGGTGCACCAGAAGCGGTACGGCACAGCTCCGGAGCACCTCCTCGAGGTGGGCCGGACCGACCGGCCGGCCCCACGGGACGGCGAGGTTCTCGTCCGCGTCCGGGCGGCGAGCGTGGACCGCGGCACCTGGCACCTGATGGCCGGCCGCCCCTATCCCGCGCGGCTGGTCTTCGGCCTGCGCCGGCCGAGCTTCCGCAACCCCGGCCGCAACCTCGCGGGAGTGGTCGAGGCCGTCGGTGCGGGAGTGACCGAGTTCCGGCCGGGCGACGAGGTGTACGGCATCGCGTCGGCCAACGGCACCTTCGCCGAGTACGCGGTGGCGAAGCAGGACAAGCTCGACCGGAAGCCGGTGAACCTCTCCTTCGAGCAGGCGGCGGCCGTGCCCGTGTCAGCCGGCACCGCGCTGGAGGCAGTTCGCGACCACGCCAAGGTGCAGCCGGGGGACAGGGTGCTGGTCGTCGGGGCCTCGGGTGGCGTGGGCACCTTCGCCGTCCAGATCGCCAAGGCCCTGGGGGCGGAGGTGACCGGCCTGGCGGGCGGCGCCAAGCTCGACGCCGTCCGCCGGCTGGGCGCCGACGCCGTCCTCGACTACCGCCGGGACGAGATCCCGCAGGGCTGCTTTGACGCGATCATCGACATCGCCGGGCGCCGCCCACTCGCGCAGCTCCGGCGGGCGCTGACCCCGCACGGGCGACTGGTCATCGTGGGAGGCGAGACCGGCGGCCGGCTCTTCGACGGGCTCGGCCGGCAGTTGCGGGCCGTGCTGCTCTCGCCGTTCGTCGGCCAGACTCTGGGCTTCTTCGTGAACAAGGAGAGCGGCGCGGACCTGCGGGCGCTCACCGGTCTGATCGAGGTCGGCTCGGTGACGCCGCTGGTCGACCGCGTCTTCCCGCTCGCCGAGACGGCGGCCGCGATCAGACGCGTGATCGACGGCAAGGCGACCGGCAAGGTCGTCGTCACCGTATGACCCTGACGCGGAGTGCCAGAGGCCAGGAACCTGCGCCGCGCCGGGCGGGCCACCAGCTCGGCGAACTTCTTCTCCTGCATCCCCCTGCGGCGGGGAACCGAGGCCACAGGAACCTCCAGATCGTTCCGAGGACGGCCTGTCCGGGACACCTGTCAAGGTCGACACGAATCCCGATCCGTCAGGGCGACCGGTCGGGAAGCGAACCGGATGGGGGGGTGCAGATGCCTATGCACGGGGCTCTGACCTGCATGGACGCGCGACCACCAACAGCCGGAGCGGTGGTTCGGCCGGTCCCCCCCGCTACCACGGTCCGAAGACCCGGCCCACCCGCAGGGGGCCGGGTCTTCGGCGTTGGAGACGACCGTCCCGGTCCTCGCGGGAGGTGAGGTCGTGGGATGTGTCGGCTGTCGCGTCTGCGCGTCCCAGCCGGTGATGCGGTCAGGCTCGCTTGCGACCGACGGGGATGGCCGGGCTGCCGAGGGGGTGGGCGCGGTGGTGATCGGGTCGGGTCCCGCGTCGACCAGCGGCTGCTGCGCCTGAGCGTCGCCGAGGAGCGTGATCCGTGGGCAACGGTCGTGAACCGGTTCGGCGCGTCGTCGACCGCGTCACCGACGTACTCGCCGTGGCCGAGCACCTGCCGGCTGCCCGGCCGGAGAGCTCGGGTGACCGGCTGAGGCCCAGTCGCAGCGCAGGTCCGGGGACGAACGGCGCCGGCACCCAGCCCAGGTCGTACGTGTCCTGCTCGTCGAGCGTCGGCGACGTCCTGCCGGTGGAGCACCATCCGGGCGGCCGCGGGGCCGGCCGGGCGGACCTGGTCGGCCAGGGCGAGCACGCGAGGCGAGGCGTCGATGCCGACCACGGTCACCTGCTTCAGCGTCTCGGCGACGGCCACCGCCGAGCCGCCGACACCGGGGCAGGGACGCCCCGGACCCGGACGAGCCCGGTGCGGATGATGTGGCACGACCCGACCGGCTCGGTCCGTGCCGCGCGGGCGGGGGCGGTCCCGCTCCCTGCGGTGTGTCCGGTGTGCGACGTCACCTCTCGGCCGTGGCCGTTGCACAGGAGGTCGACCGGCGAGGAGGGTCGTGCTGCACAGGGGACCGAGGAGCGTGGCATGGCGCTTGTCGAGGCGGCGGGCGGCGGTGGGTTCGGCGCGCTGCAGCAGGTGATGGTCAACGGGGTGTCGCTGGCCTACCGGCAGGTGGGTACCGGGGAGCCGGTGGTCCTCGTGCACGGCGGCCTCGGTGACCTGCGCACCTGGGCCGCCCAGCTCGATCCCCTCGGTGCGCGGTGCCGGGTGATCTCCTACAGCCGCCGCTACGCCCGGCCGAACGAGGCCATCGTCCCTGGCGCAACAGACCCGATGCCGGTGCACGTCGAGGACCTCGTCGCGCTGCTGCACACCCTGGAAGCGGCTCCGGCGCACCTGGTCGGCAACTCGTGGGGTGCGTTCATCTGTCTGCTCACCGCGATCGAGCACCCCGAGGTCGTCCGCAGCCTGGTGCTCGAGGAGCCGCCGCTGTTGCCACTGGTGCTCGGCTCCGGGCCCCGCCCGCAGCCGGCTGTCCTGGCGCGCAGCCTGCGTCGCCGGCCCCGCGCGACGCTGGCGGTGCTGGCATTCGGGCTGCGCACGTCCGCCCCGATGGCCTGGGCCTACCGGCGCGGTGATGCCGATCGGGCGCTGCAGCTGTTCGCCCGCGGGGTGCTGGGCCGGCAGGCGCTGGCCCGGCTGACCCCGCAGCGCCGGCAGCAGATGCGGGAGAGCGTGACCGAGCTGCAGGCCGAGTTCCGTGCCGGGTTCCCACCGCTGGCCGAGCCGGACCTCTCCGCCGTGCGGGTACCGGCTCTGCTGCTGACCGGCGAGGACAGCCCGACGATCGAGGGCGCGCTCAGCGAGTGGCTCGCCGAGCTCATGCCCGAGGCCGAGCAGCTGGTGGTACCGAGGGCGTCGCACCTGATGCACGAGGACAACCCTGCGTTCGTGAACGACGCCATCGCCGGCTTCGTCGCACGCCGGTCATCCCGGCAGTGACCCGGACCGGCCGTGGGCAGCGCAGTGGCGGGTCCCCTCAGCGCTGACCGAGGGTCGGCTGCACCCGCAAGGACGGGTGTCGTGGCCGGGCCCGCGTCGCACGAGCGGAGAGTGGTTCTCCGGTCCGCCCCGCTCCGCCGGCCCCTCGCGCCGGGGCCGGTCGGCCGCGGGTTGCGGTGCCGCGATCGCTGTCCGGTCGCCGGCATGATCACCTCCGTCTCCCCCGGGTTCGCGGCCAGCCGACCCGGAAACGGACCACGACGGGGTGCGCAGGTGCCCGTGCAGCGGCTCGTGACCTGCGCGATGAGCGAAGGCCAACAGCGGGAGCGGTGGTTCGGCCGGGCCTCCCGCCACTCACGACCGGACCCCGGTCCTCCAGGTGGAGGCCGGGGTCCGGTGCGTCGTAGGCCGTGCGGGCCCCCGGTTGCTCTCGCGGCCTCCGACCTCCACGGCTCTCCGGACGGTGACCGGCTGCGGCACACTGCGCGGTCACCGGCGGAGGTGGAGCGATGGACAGGCCCGTGCTGATGGCGGTGGACGACGAACCGGCCGCGCTCGCTGTCGTGCGGGAGGAGTTGGGCAAGCGCTACGCCGCCGACTACGACGTCCGCTGTCTCACCTCGGCGGAGGAGGCACTCGGCGACCTGGCGCGGGTGCGGGCCGCGGGCGGGCAGGTGGCGCTGGTCCTCGCCGACCAGTGGATGCCCGGCATGACCGGCATCGAGTTCCTCGACCGGGTGCGCACCCTGCACCCGGAGGCGAAGCGGGCGGTGCTGATCACCTGGGGCGACCGGTCCACGGCGCCGGTGCTGTCGGCGTCGGTGCTGCGGCAGGTCGACTGGATCCCCAAGCCGTGGCGACCCGGTGACGAGCACTTCCACCAGGCCATCGGTCAGTGGCTGTACGAGTGGGCGCTGCCGCACCGCCCGCACTTCGTCACCGCGCGGATCGTGGGGGAGCGGTGGTCGGCCCGCTCCCACGAGCTGCGGGACCTGCTCAGCCGCAACAGCGTCCCCTTCGACTTCCTCGACGTGGGCTCGGAGGAGGGCCGGGCCCTGCTCGGTGAGGTCGGCGCGGTGGCGGCGGCGCTGCCGGTGGTGGTGCTCTTCGACGGCCGGGTCCTGGAGAGCCCGTCCGGTGTGGAGATCGCCGGTGCGCTCGGGATGCGGACGCAGCCGGACCCGCGGCCGTACGACGTGACGATCGTGGGTGCCGGTCCCGCCGGTCTGGCCGCGGCGGTCTACGGCGCCTCGGAGGGGCTGCGCACGGCGGTGCTCGAGGCGGAGGCGATCGGCGGGCAGGCCGGCACCAGCTCGATGATCCGCAACTACCCGGGGTTCCCCCGTGGCATCACCGGCGCCGATCTGGCGCAACGGGCGTACGAGCAGGCCTGGTTGCTCGGCGCGGAGTTCGTCTACGGGCCGCGGGCGGTCGGTCTGCGGGCGGACGGTGCGATGCGGGTCGTCTCCCTCGCCGACGGGTCCGCCTTCGTCAGCCGTGCCGTCGTCCTGGCCACCGGGGTGACCTACCGCCGCCTCGGTGTCCCGTCGCTGGACGCTCTGATCGGCGCCGGGGTGTTCTACGGGGCGGCGGCTCCGGAGGCGCAGGCGATGGCGGGAGAGGAGGTGTACGTCGTCGGTGGGGCCAACTCGGCGGGTCAGGCGGCGCTGCACCTGGCTCGTTACGCACGGCAGGTGACGCTCCTCGTCCGCGGGTCCTCACTGGCCGCGACGATGTCCGACTACCTGGTCCGCGAGATCGACGCCACGTCCAACGTCGCCGTCCGGTACGGCACCGAGGTGGTGGGCGGCGGCGGCGAGGGGCGGTTGACCCACCTCGTGCTCCGCCACCGCGGCGGCGGGGACACCGGGACGGTGCCGGCTGCGGGTCTGTTCGTGATGATCGGCGCCGAGCCCCACACCGGGTGGCTGCCCGATGCCGTCGACCGGGACGACGCCGGCTACGTCCTGACCGGCCCGGACCGGCGCGGGGCGTCCGCCGGTGGCGGGACCCACGAGTTCCAGACCAGCCTGCCCGGCGTGTTCGCCGTCGGCGACGTCCGGCACGGGGCGGTGAAGCGGGTGGCCTCCGCGGTCGGTGAGGGCGCGGTGGTCATCCGCATGGTCCACGACCACCTCGGCCGGGGCTGAGGCGTCCACACCCGGGACGGGGCTCGGAGACCCCCACGGGCACCGCCACGCTGGAGCCGTCGCCACCCACGCGCCAGGATGACGGCATGGCCGACCCCGTCGAGCCCGCGGTCCTCCCGCGGGAGTTCGAGCCGTGGCTGCCCCGCCCGGTCGGTCCGGCGCGGTGGGCAGAGAGCGGCGTGGGGTCGTGAGCGGCGCCGGCACGCCAGGGGTCGAGCACGGCACCGCCGTGGTCGCACCGGGTGTGCGGATCCACCACGTGGTGGCCGGGGCGGCTGCGGCGGGCGGGCGGACCGTGGTGCTGGTGCACGGCTATCCGCAGTCGTGGTGGTCCTGGCGGCACGTCATCGGGCCGCTCGCCGAGGCCGGGCACCGGGTGGTGGCCGTGGACCTCCGCGGTGCCGGGGGGTCGTCCCGTCCTGCGATGGGCTACGACACCTGGACGCTGGCCGGTGACGTGCACACGGTCGTGCGCGACCACCTGGCCGTCGACGGCCGGGTGGCGGTGGTCGGCCACGACATCGGGTCGATGGTGGCGCTGGCGCACGGACTGCGGTTCCGCGGGGACGCCGACCGGCTGGTGCTGATGGAGGCCACGCTGCCCGGCACGCAGGTGCACGAGCAGCTGGCGAGCGATCCCCGGCACTGGCACTACGCCTTCCACGCCACCCCCGACCTGCCGGAGTTCCTCACGGCGGGGCGGGAGCGGGAGTACCTGCGGTTCTTCTTCGACGGCGCGGCCCACGACCCGTGCGCGATCACCGCGGACGACCTGGACCGCTACGCGGCGGACTTCCGGCAGCCCGGTGCGATGCGTGCCGGCTTCGAGCTGTACCGGGCGTTCGTGCAGGACGACCGGGACAACCGGGCCGCGCTGGCCGCCGCGGGGAGGCTCACGGTTCCGGTGCTCGCCGTGGCCGGTGAGGCCAACCTGTTCGCGGAGGTCGACGAGGCGATGGCCCGGGAGGTGGCCGACGACGTCCGCGCGGTCACCGTGCCGCGTGCCGGGCACTGGGTGCCGGAGGAGAACCCGTCCGGGCTGCTGGAGGTGCTGCTGCCGTTCCTCGAGGTGTCGGGCTGAGGGGCGGTTGCGGATCGGCGACCGGGTCCTCGACCGGGCTCCGGAGGTGACCTGCGCGTTCGTCGTCCGGCACGCGGCCCTGTCCCGGGTCGCCCGCCGGTTGCCCCGGCCCGGCAAGGTCGTGCTCGTCGACGACTGACGTCACCTGCCGGGTCCTCAGCGGTCCGATCGGGGATCGGCCCGGCCCGCGCTGCACGACGGTGGACGGTGCGCGGCAGGGGCGCCGTACCTGGTGGTGCGGGCCCGGTGGGACGGGGATCAGACCAGTCCGGCGACGGCGGCGATCACCGTGGCCGTGCGCGGGTCGGACCCTGCGGAGCGGTCGGTCAGCGCCGCGTGCGCGCAGACGTACTCGTACGTGGTGGGCACGGCCAGGGTGATCCTGTGGGAGGTGGCGCCGGTGGTCGTGGGGCCGCTCTCCCCCGAGTAGAGGACCGGCTGTGCCACCGGCCTCCCGGCGTCGTCGGTGGTCTGGACGGTCAGGTCCTTGGTGTCGGCGCAGGCCGCCCGCGCGTCGTCCATGGCGGTCCCGGCGCGGAAGGCGACCACGCGCACGAGCACGTGCTCCTCGATCGCCAGCGACGAGCCCCGGGCGGCGACCTCGATCCGCACGGTGGCGCCGGTGGGATCGACCGCCCGGGAGGTGAGCGTGAGGCCGGGCTCCTCCCGCTCCGCGATCGCCGATGCCCCGCCCATGACGGCCACCACGGCGCCGGTGACCAGGACGACCCCGCCCAGCAGGACGGCGGTGCGCTGGAACTGCTGGCCGACGGCCGCGAGGACCGGGATCGTGACCCCGAGGACGGCCAGGACGACGGCGGTCGCGGTGGCCCGGGGCGAGTTGCGGACGAGCCGGGACAGGGCGTCCCCGGAGAGGCCCAGCGCGACGAGGACGCCGGTGAGGCCGCCCAGCGCGACCGGGAGGCCGGTCCGCGCCAGGTGCCGCCACGAGCCCGATCCCGGTTGCCCGGTCGGTGGCGGAGGACCGGTCTGCGGCGGGACGCCGGTCCCGAGGACGGTGCCCATCGGGGCCGCGGCGCCGGCCCGTGACCAGACGCTGGAGTCGTAGGTGCTGCCGGTCGAGGTGCTCATGGCGGTACCCCCGGTCAGGTCAGCGGAGGTCCCGCCGCCGGGCGTCCTCGCGCTGTCACCCGGGCAGGGTCGCGCCGCCCGCCGTCCGGCGACCAGCAGTCGTCGCGCACCCCCGCGCCTCGACGAGCGCGTCGTCACCGCCGGCAGCGGCTCCTGCCCGCAGTGCCTCCCGGGGAGGCGGACCCCGGCCGGCGGGGCCCCGCCGGCACCCGGCGCGGGCGCGTGTACAGTGGGTGCTGCCGACGCGGGGTGGAGCAGCTCGGTAGCTCGCTGGGCTCATAACCCAGAGGTCACAGGTTCGAATCCTGTCCCCGCTACCACCGCACGAGGGCCCCGAAGCAGCCGCTCCGGGGCCCTCGTCGTGTCCGGGGCCGGAACAGTGCGCTGCCCGGAGCGGTTGGCCCCGCACATGGAGCCCACCGTGCACGACGCCCCCGACGCCGAGCGCTACGAGATCCGCGACGGCGACCGCCTGCTCGGTCTGGCCGCCTACCGGCGCCGCGGCGACGAGGTGGTGTTCACCCACACCGAGGTCGACCCGCAGGCCGAGGGCTCCGGCCTGGGCGGCACGCTGGTCCGCGGCGCCCTGGACGACGTCCGGACGCGGGGCCTGCGCGCGGTGCCGCACTGCTCGTTCGTGCGCGGCTGGATCGAGCGTCACCCCGAGTACCAGGACCTGGTCGCCCACGACTCCTGAGGCACGGGAGCCGCGGCGATACGGCCGGTCCTGATCCGTACGACGCGCCGGGAGTGTGTTGCCCCTCACGCGATCGGCTCTCTAGCGTGCGGTCAACGGTGACCGTTCCGACGAGGGAGTCGTCCGTGACCATCGCTGCCGTCCCCCCGGCCGACGCCGGCGGGATCGACCCGGCCGACGTCGACCTGGCGACCGTCGACCTGTCCGACCGGGACTGGTGGACGACGCCGCCGGCGTACCGGCACGCCGCCTTCGACCGGCTGCGGCGCGAGCGTCCGTTCGCCTTCTTCGCCGAGCCCGACCTCCCCGGGATCCCGGCCGGGCCCGGCTACCACGCGGTCACCCGCTACGCCGACCTGGAGGCGATCAGCTCCCAGCCGGCGGTCTTCTGCTCGGGCCGCGGCGCGGTGTCGATGCAGGACGTCCCGGCCGAGCTGCACGAGTTCTACGGCTCGCTGATCAGCATGGACGACCCGCGGCACGCCAAGATCCGCCGGATCGTCTCGAAGACGTTCACGCCGCGGATGCTCGAGCGGACCCTGGACTCCGTGCGCGCCGTCGTCGACGACGTGCTGGCCCGCGCCCGGGCGACGGCCGAGGCGAACGACGGCGTCATCGACGTCGTCGCCGACATCGCCGCGCCGATCCCGCTGCGGGTCATCTGCGACATGATGGGCGTCCCCGAGGACGACCGGCCGGCCGTGCTGGCCAACTCCAACGTCATCCTGTCCGGCGGCGATCCCGAGCTCATCGAGAACGACGACCCGCTGACCGCGTTCCTCACCGCCGGCATGGAGATGGCCGCGCTGATGGAGCGGCTGGCGGCCGAGCGGCTGGCCGAGCCGCGGGACGACCTCACCACCGCGCTGGTCACCACCGAGGTCGACGGGGAGCAGCTCTCGCACCAGGAGATCGCGTCGTTCTTCATCCTGCTGCTGGTCGCCGGCAACGAGACCACCCGCAACGCCATCTCGCAGGGCCTGCTGGCGCTGTCGGAGCACCCCGACCAGTGGGCGCGGTGGGCCGCCGACCCCGGGCTGGACCGCACCGGCGTCGAGGAGGTGGTCCGCTGGGTCAGCCCGGTGACCTGGATGCGGCGCACCGCCACGCAGGACGGCGAGATCGGCGGCCACCGCTTCACCGCCGGCGAGAAGTTCCTGCTGTTCTACGCCGCGGCCAACCGCGACCCCGAGGTGTTCGCCGATCCCCAGCGCTTCGACGTCGGGCGCGACCCCAACCCGCACGTCGGCTTCGGCTCCAAGGGCCCGCACTTCTGCCTGGGCGCGCACCTGGCCCGCCGCGAGCTGCAGGTGACCTTCCGCGCCGTCTTCGAGCAGCTGCCCGACCTCGAGGTCACCGGCCCGCCGCACCGGCTGGCGTCCTCGTTCGTCAACGGCCTCAAGCGGCTCCCGGCACGGCTGGGCGGCGAGCGCTGATGCGCGTCTCCGCCGACCGGGAGGTGTGCGTGGGCTCGGGCCAGTGCGAGCTGCTCGCCCCCGACGTCTTCGAGGTCGACGACGACGGCGCCGTCCGGGTGCTGCAGGAGCACCCGGACGACGTCGACGCCGCGCGGGACGCGGTGTCCCAGTGCCCGACCGGGGCGCTCGCGCTCGCTGACTGACCGGCGGGTCAGGCCAGCGCCTGCTCCAGGTCGGCGAGCAGGTCGTCGGCGTCCTCGATGCCCACCGACAGCCGCACCAGGTCGGCCGGCACCTCCAGCGGGGAGCCGGCGGCGCTGGCGTGGGTCATGCGGTGCGGGTGCTCGATGAGCGACTCGACGCCGCCGAGGGACTCGGCCAGCGTGAACAGCCGCGCCCGCTCGCACACCCGCAGTGCGGCCTCCTCGCCGGCGGCCAGCCGGAACGACAGCATCCCGCCGAAGCCCGACATCTGCTTCGCGGCGATGTCGTGGCCGGGGTGGTCGGGCAGGCCGGGGTAGAGGACGGCCGACACCGCGTCGTGCCCGAGCAGGAACTCGGCGATGCGGCCGGCGTTGGCCTGGTGCCGGTCCATGCGGACGCCGAGGGTCTTGATGCCGCGCACCACCAGCCAGTCCGACAGCGGCCCGGACACCGCGCCCATCGCGTTCTGGTTGAAGACCAGCTGCCCGGCGAGGTCGTCGTCGCGGACGACCAGCGCCCCGCCGACGACGTCGGAGTGCCCGCCGAGGTACTTGGTGGTCGAGTGCACGACGACGTCGGCGCCCAGGGTCAGCGGCCGCTGCAGGTAGGGCGAGGCGAAGGTGTTGTCCACGACCAGGATCGCGCCGGCCTCGTGCGCGATCTCGGCGGTCAGGGCGATGTCGGCGACGTTGAGCAGCGGGTTGGTCGGCGTCTCGCACCAGACCACCCGGGTGCTGCCCGGCCGGATCGCGGCGCGCAGGGCGTCGGGGTCGTTGAGGTCGGCCGGGGTGTGCTCGACACCCCAGCGCGAGACCACCTTCGAGATGAGCCGGAACGTGCCGCCGTAGGCGTCGCCGCCGAGGACGACGTGGCTGCCCGGCTCGCACACGGTGCGCAGCAGGGTGTCCTCGGCGGCCAGGCCGGAGGCGAACGCCAGGCCCGCGGTGCCCTCCTCGAGCGAGGCCAGCAGCTCCTGCAGGGCGTCGCGGGTGGGGTTGGCGCTGCGGGCGTACTCGTAGCCGTTGCGCAGCCCGCCGACGCCGTCCTGCTTGAAGGTGGTGGCCAGGTGCAGCGGGACGACGACCGCGCCGGTGGCGGGGTCGGGGTCCTGCCCGGCGTGGATGGCGCGGGTGTCGAAGCCGGAGAACTCGGTCACCGGGTCACCCCGGCGAGGTGGCCGAGCACGTCCTGCCGGGTGACGACGCCGGCGGGCTTGCCGTCGACGTGCACGATGAGCGCGTCGGCCTCGCCGAACTCGGCCACCGCGGCGCTGACCGGCTCGCCGGACCCGATGATCGGCAGCGGCGCGGACATGTGCTTCTCCACCCGGTCCGACAGCGACGCCCGCCCGGCGAACAGCGCGTCGAGCAGCACCTTCTCGTCGACCGAGCCGACCACCTCGCCGGCGGTCACCGGCGGCTCCGCCTTGACCACGGGCATCTGGCTGACGCCGTACTCGCGCAGGATGTCGATCGCGTCGCGCACCGTCTCGTTGGGGTGGGTGTGCACGAGCACGGGGGTGGCGCCGGCCCCGTTGCGTGACTTGGCCTCGAGCAGCTCGCCGACGGTCTCCCCGCCGGTGGTCACGTCGAGGAAGCCGTAGTCGGCCATCCACTGGTCGTTGAAGATCTTGTTCAGGTAGCCGCGGCCGCCGTCGGGCAGCAGCACGACGACGACGTCGTCCTTGGTCAGCTCCTCCGCCGCGCGCAGCGCGCCGGCGACGGCCATCCCGCAGGAGCCGCCCACGAGCAGGCCCTCCTCGCGCGCCAGCCGGCGGGTCATGTGGAACGAGTCGGCGTCGGACACCGGGACGATCTCGTCGGCGATGCCGCGGTCGTAGGCGTCGGGCCAGAAGTCCTCACCGACGCCCTCGACCAGGTAGGGCCGGCCGGTGCCGCCGGAGTACACCGACCCCTCCGGGTCGACGCCGACCACGCGGACGTGGCCGTCGGAGGCCTCCTTGAGGTAGCGGCCGATGCCGCTGATCGTGCCGCCGGTGCCCACGCCGGTGACGAAGCAGGTCACCTTCCCCTCGGTCTGCTCCCAGATCTCCGGGCCGGTGGTCTCGTAGTGCGAGCGCGGGTTGGCCGGGTTGGCGTACTGGTCGGGCTTCCACCCGCCGGGGGTCTCGCGGGCCAGCCGGTCGGAGACCGAGTAGTAGGAGCGCGGGTCGGCCGGGTCGACGGCGGTCGGGCAGACGTGCACCTCGGCGCCGTAGGCCCGCAGCACGTTGATCTTGTCCTGGCTGACCTTGTCGGGGCAGACGAACACGCACCGGTAGCCGCGCTGCTGGGCGACCAGCGCCAGCCCGATGCCGGTGTTGCCGCTCGTGGGCTCGACGATCGTCCCGCCGGGCTTGAGCTCCCCGCTGGCCTCGGCGTCGTCGACCATGCGCACGGCGATCCGGTCCTTCACCGAGCCGCCGGGGTTGAGGTACTCGACCTTGGCCAGCACCAGGGGGGCGTCCGGCCCGAGGTCGCGGGTGACCCGCGACAGCCGGACCAGCGGCGTGCCGCCGATCAGGTCGACGACGGACTCGGCGTACTGCACTCGGACCTCCTCGGCGGCGCCCCGGGCGGGTGCTCGCCGCTCCATCCCACCACCCGGGACGGGCCGGGGCGCGCGGGCCGGTCCCGGGCGGTGCGACGGCGGGCCCGCGGGTGTCGGCGGCGGCCGGCGCGGGCAGGGCAGCGGCATGACCGACGCCGCCCCTGACGCCGTCCCCGCCGTCCCGCTCGACGGCGGCGGCGCGATGCCGCTGCTCGGGTTCGGCACCTGGCAGCTGACCGGTGCGGCCTGCTACGACGCCGTCCGGACCGCCCTGGACGCCGGGTACCGGCACCTGGACACCGCGACGATGTACCGCAACGAGACCGAGGTCGGGCGGGCGCTTCGCGACTCCGGCGTCGACCGCGACGAGGTGTTCGTGACCACCAAGCTGCCGCCCCGGGAGGCCGACCGGGCCGAGCAGACCCTGACCGCGTCGCTGGCCGCGCTCGGCCTGGACGCGGTCGACCTGTGGCTGGTGCACTGGCCGCCCGGCGGCGCGGGGGAACAGCTGTGGGAGCGGTTCGTCGCCGCCCGGGAGGCCGGCCGCGCCCGCGCCGTCGGCGTCAGCAACTACTCGCTGCAGCAGCTCGACCGGCTGACGCAGGCCACCGGGGTGACGCCGCAGGTCAACCAGGTCAGCTGGGCGCCGGCGCTCTACGACGCCGCCGTCGAGGCCGGGCACCGGGAGCGCGGCGTCGTCCTCGAGGGCTACAGCCCGTTCAAGAACACCGACCTGCGCGACCCGGTGCTGCGCGAGGTCGCCGACGCGCACGGCGTCACCCCGGCGCAGGTGGTGCTGCGCTGGCACGTCGAGCACGGGGTCGTCGTCATCCCCAAGTCGGCCACCCCGGGGCGGATCCGGGCCAACCTCGCGATCGGGGGCTTCTCCCTGACGAGGGAGGAGGTGGCCCGCGTCGACGGCCTGGCGCGGCGCTGAGCGCGTCAGGCGCGCCCGGTCACCGGCGGCCGGGGCCGGCCGGCCAGGGCGGGCCGGACGTCGACCATCGGCGCGACCAGTCCCGTGGTCGGCCGCCGGACCGGAGCGGGGCTGGGCCTGGCGGTGCGGCGCCGGCGTCGCGATCGCAGCGCGGTGAGCAGGTCCAGCAGGGTCAGGGCCGATGCCCCGACGACCACGTTGCCGAGCCGACGCTCGCGCTCGCCGCTGCGGTTGGCCAGCGCGACGCCCATGGCGGCCAGGTCGACGGCGTCGCCCAGGACGCGGGTCCACGCCCAGCCGGGACGGCCGGCGAGCAGCCCGGCGGCGTGGGCGAGCTCCCGGGCGCCGACGGCGGTGATGACGGGCAGCGCGACGGGGGAGTCGTCGACCCCGGCGAGGCGGGCGACGCCCTGCGGCGAGACGAGCATGGAGGTGCCCAGGCCCAGGCTGGCCAGGCCGAGCAACCGGGCCGTGCGTCGGCCGGAACGCGCGCTCATCGGTCCTCCCGGGGGTCGCTGTCCCGGGCGGCTACCCGGGTGCCGGGCGGGGAAACGGCCGGTGGCGTGCGGTCGCCGGCCGGGACGAGGATGCGGGCATGACCTCTCCCGCCGGTCCGCGCACGCTCGGCCGCGACGGCCTGACCGTCTCCGCGCTGGGGCTGGGCTGCATGGGCATGAGCCAGATGTACGGCGCGGCCGACCGCGCCGAGTCGCTCGCGACGATCCACCGGGCCCTCGACCTGGGGGTGACGTTCCTCGACACCGCCGACGTCTACGGCGACGGGCACAACGAGGAGCTGGTCGGCGAGGCGATCCGCGGCCGCCGCGACGAGGTGCAGCTGGCGACCAAGTTCTCGCTGCGGCGGAACGACCGCGGGGGCATGGACATCGACGGCCGGCCGGAGAACGTGCGCGCCTGCGCCGAGGCGAGCCTGCGCCGGTTGGGCGTCGACGTGATCGACCTCTACTACCAGCACCGGGTCGACCCGCGGGTGCCGATCGAGGACACCGTCGGGGCGATGGCCGGGCTGGTGGTGCAGGGCACGGTGCGGTTCCTCGGGCTGTCGGAGGCCTCCGCGGCGTCGGTCCGCCGGGCGGCCGCGGTCGCCCCGATCGCGGCGCTGCAGAGCGAGTGGTCGCTGTGGACCCGGGACGTGGAGGCCGAGGTCCTCGGCGTCGCCCGCGAGCACGGCATCGGCGTCGTCCCGTTCAGCCCGCTGGGCCGCGGCTTCCTCACCGGGGCGATCCGCAGCCCCGCGGACTTCGCCGACGACGACTGGCGGCGCGGCCACCCGCGCTTCACCGGGGAGGCGTTCGCGGCCAACCTGCGGCTGGTCGACGCCGTCCGGGCGCTGGCGGAGGAGAAGGGGTGCACGCCCGGGCAGCTCGCGCTGGCCTGGGTGCTGGCGCAGGGCGGGGACGTCGTGCCGATCCCCGGCACCAAGCGGCGCCCGTACCTGGAGGAGAACGCCGGGGCGCTCGCGGTGTCGCTGTCGGAGGACGACCTGCGGCGGCTCGGCGAGATCGCACCGCCCGGGGTCGCGCAGGGCGGCCGGTACGCCGACGCCTCCTACGCCTACGGCGACAGCCCGGAGCGGGGCGCCGCGTGACCGCGACGAGGGTCCCGCTGCGGGTGCCCGGCGCCGACGGCGTCGCGGTCGCGGTGCACCGGTGGGGGGAGCCGGGCGGGCTCCCGCCGGTCTACCTGCAGCACGGCTTCGTCGCCGACACCCGGCTCAACTGGGTGGGCACGGGGACGGTCGCGGTCCTGCTGGCGGCCGGGCGGGAGGTCGTGGGGGTCGACGCCCGCGGGCACGGGCGGTCGGACAAGCCGCACGACCCCACCGCCTACGGCGAGCCCCGGATGGCCGACGACCTGCGGCGGGTGGCCGACGCGCTCGGCCACGACGCGTTCGACCTGGTCGGCTACTCGATGGGGGCGACGGTGGCGATGCTGGTCGCCGTCGCCGACCGGCGGGTGCGCCGGCTGGTGGTCGGCGGCGCCGGTGCGGCGTTCGTCGAGCGCGGCGGTGCCGAGCGCCGCGCCGGGCTGATGGCCGCGCTGGCCGCCGCGCTCGAGGCGGCCGACGTCGCCGACGTCCGCGATCCCCGGACCGTCCTGTTCCGCCGGATGGCCGACGCCATGGACGCCGACCGGCGCGCGCTGGCCGCGCACGCCCGCGCGGTGCACGCCACCGGTGCCGACCTGGCCGCCATCACCGCGGCCACGCTCGTCCTCGCCGGCGACGCCGATCCGCTGGCGGCCCGCCCGGAGACGCTCGCCGCGGCCATCCCCGGCGCCCGGCTGCGGATCGTCCCGGGCGACCACACGACCGTGCTCCGGACGCCGGCCTTCGCGGCGGCGATCGCCGGGTTCCTGGGGGAGCCGTGACCGATCCGACCTGCGGCGTCGCCCACGGCGCTCCGGCCCCGGAGGCGACCGGGCGGGTGCTCGTGGCGGTGTTCGACTCGCCGGTGGCCGCGGTGCTGCTGCGGTGGGCGCCGGAGCTGGGCTTCCGCACCGTGCTGCTCGACCCGGACCCCGGCCGCGGCGCCGGCGTCGTGTCCCTCGACGACGTCCCGGGCGACCTGTCCTCCGCCGACGTCGTGGTCACCGACCACCACCGGCCCGAGCTCGGTGAGGTGCTGCGCGACGCACTGGCCCGGCGGGTGCGCTGGGTCGGCGTCATGGGCAACCCCCGCCACGAGGGACCGCACGTCGCGGCGCTGGCTGCGCTCGGTGTCCCGCCGGAGGAGGTGGCCCGCGTGCACCGGCCGATCGGCCTGGACATCGGCTCGCGCACGCCGGCGGAGATCGCGCTGAGCACGCTGGCGGGGCTGCTCGCCGACCGCAACGGCCGCTCCGGCGGGTCCGCCCACCGCCCGCGGTGAGCGCCGTCCTGCTCGGCGCCGACCTGGGCACCAGCGGTCTGAAGCTGGTGGCGCTGGGCGAGGACGGCCGGCTCGTCGCCGAGACGGAGGCCGGCTACCCGGTCGAGAGCCCGCACGAGGGGTGGGCCGAGTGCGCCGTCGGCACCTGGCGGGCGGCGCTGGACGACGCGCTGACCCGGCTGCTGCCGGAGCTCGACGGGCGGCCGGTGGCCGGGCTCGGCCTGTCCGGTCAGATGCACGGCACGGTCCTGGTCGACGACGCCGGCGCCGCGCTCGGCCCGGCGGTGCTGTGGCCCGACCGGCGAGCCGCCGCCGAGGTCGCCCGCTGGCGCGCGCTGCCGGCCGCCGACCGCGCGGCGCTGGCCAACCCGCTGGTCCCCGGGATGACCGGTCCGGTGCTCGCCTGGCTGGCCGCGCACCGGCCGGACCGGGTCGCCCGCGCGGCCGCCGTCCTGCTGCCCAAGGACGCGCTGCGGGCGGCCCTGCTGCCCGGCTCCGACCCGCGGGTCACCGACCGCAGCGACGCCTCGGCGACGCTGCTGTGGGACGTCGTCGCCGACGGCTGGTCCGACGCCGCCCGGGCCGCGGCGGGGGTGCCCGCGGGCCTGCTGCCCGCGGTGCGGCCCTCGGCGGAGGTGGCGGGCGGCGCCGTGCTCGGCGGTGTGCAGGTGCCGGTCGTCGTCGGCGGTGCGGACACCCCGCTGGCGATGCTGGCCGCCGGTGCCGGTGCGGCGCTGCAGGTCAACCTCGGCACCGGCGCGCAGGTGCTGCGCCCGGGCTGGACGCCCGTCCCGGCCGACGACCCGCCCGTGCACGGCTACGCCGACACCGGAGAGGGCTGGTACGCCATGGCCGCGCTGCAGAACGGCGCCTCGGCCTGGGCGTGGGCGGCCGGCGTGCTCGGCGTCCCGCCCGCGGAGCTGTTCGACCTGGCGGGGACGGCGCGGCCCGGTGCCGGGGGAGCGGTGTTCCGGCCGTTCCTCACCGGTGAGCGCGGCGGCGTCGCCGGGCCCGACGACCGCGCCGCCTGGACCGGGCTGTCGGCCGGGACCACCCGCGCCGACCTGGCCCGGGCCGCGGTCGAGGGGGTGCTGTCGGCCGTGGCGGCCGCCGCCGCGCTGCTCGGCGGAGCGCCGGACGACCCGGCCGTCCTCACCGGCGGCGGGGGGCGTTCCCCGCTGGTCCGGCAGGTGTTGGCCGACCTGCTGGAGCGGCCGGTGACGTACCTGTCGCTGCGCAGCGCGTCGGCGGTCGGCGCGGCCGTGCTGGCCGGGCGCGGGGTGGGCCGGCCGGTGGAACCCGAGCGGTCGCCGTCGCCGCCGGTCCTCCCGCGCACCTGACCGGCCCGGCGCCGCGGAACGGTGCCCCGGCGCCGGCCGTTGACCGGGACGAGGGGCCCGCCACGGGGCCCGGCGAGAGGAGACGCACGACATGGCGTCGGTGTTCGACAAGGTGGCCCAGTTCGCCCGCAGCCCGAAGGGCCAGCAGGCCCTGCGGCAGGTGTCGGAGAAGGCCCAGCAGATGGCCAAGGACCCCAAGACCAAGGCCCGGATCGACGACGCCCGCCGCCGGTTCTCCGGCGGGCGCGGCACCGGCACCGGCGGCGGGACCACCCCCACCGCCTGAGACGGACTCCGGCGGGGGGGGGGGGGGGGGGGGGGGGGGGCGGGGCGGGGGGGGGGGGGGGGGGGGGGGGGGGGGGGGGGGGGGGGGGGGGGGGGGGGCGGGGGGGGTGGGGGGGGGGG
>NZ_JBJGZA010000007.1:0-191273 GCF_054050255.1 Geodermatophilus sp. SYSU D00700
CTGACCCTGCGGGTGGACGCGCGCAAGCCGCCGGCCAAGGGCGAGGTGGTGCACGTGGCCATCCGCCCCGGCGAGGCGCACGTGTTCTCCCCGGAGTCGGGCAAGCGCGTCTCCCAGGACGAGCGCTGACCTCCCGGCACTGAGATCCCGACAGGGCCCCCGGACCACCGGTCCGGGGGCCCTGTCGCGTCGGTCCGCCCGAGCAGGTCCCGCCGGGACGTGACCGCCGCTACAGTCCGCGCCGTGGTCCTCGCCGCCGCCCTGCTCGTGCTCGCGGGCCTGGGGCTGTTCGTCCTCGGCGTGACGACCGCCGAGAACGCCTGGTACTGGACCTGCGTGGCCGCCTGCGGCCTGGCCGCGGCGCTGCTCGTCGTCGCCCGGCTCCGCACCCCGGCCGACGACGCCGTCCCCGCCCCGCCGGCCCCGGAGCAGGAGCCGACGCGGTCCGGCCGCGGATCGGCCCGGCCCGCCGCGCCCGAGCCGGCCCGGCCCGCCGCCGGCGGGTCGACCTCTGCGGAGGACGCCGACGAGGCGGCGGCGGACCGCGCGGGGGACCCCGCCGGGCCGGGGGCCCGCCCGCGGCCCCGGCCGGCCGGGGACCCCGCCGCGCCGGAGGCCCCGGCGAGGGCGCACGGCCGGTTCCGGGGGAGGGCCGCCGGGGCGGGGCCGGCCGAACCGCCGGAGGAGGACGAGGAGGTCACCGACCTGCTGCTGGTCGTCGACCTCGACGACGAGGTGCTCGTCGTCGACGAGCACCCCCGCTACCACCTCGCCGACTGCTCCTCGCTGGCCGGCGGGCAGACCGTCCGGCTGCCGGTGCGCGAGGCGCGCGCCGAGGGGTTCACCCCGTGCGCCCGGTGCGGTCCGGACGCGCACCTGGCGCACCGCGAGCGCGGCCGCCGCGCCGCGCGCCGCGACTGACCCCGCGCGGGCGGCCCGCTACTCCGCCCGCGCCAGCCAGAACCGCGAGCCCGACGGCCCCTCGACCCCGGGCCCCTCGCCGGCCGCCCCGGCGTGCACCCCCGTCGCGAGGACCTCGCCGGCCACCTGCGCGCCGTGCTCGGTCAGCGCCTCGGCCATCGGGCCCTCCGCGGTCCACCACAGCTCGATGCGGTCGCTGACCGACAGGCCCGCGTTCTTGCGCGCCTCCTGCACCAGCCGCACCGCCTCGCGGACCATGCCGGCCCGCTCCAGCTCCGGCGTCATCGTCAGGTCCAGCGCCACCGTGAGCCCGCCTGCGCTGGCCACCGTCCAGCC
This sequence comes from Geodermatophilus sp. SYSU D00700, assembly GCF_054050255.1. Lineage (NCBI taxonomy): Bacteria > Bacillati > Actinomycetota > Actinomycetes > Geodermatophilales > Geodermatophilaceae > Geodermatophilus > Geodermatophilus sp. SYSU D00700. Next base: position 1,258 of record NZ_JBJGZA010000007.1, read on the forward strand.
CTCGCGCGGGGTCTCGGTGACCACGAGGTCGCCGTCCTCGAGCGGCACGGCCTGCCCGTCGACGTCCACCGTCGCGGTCCCGGCCCGGTAGGCGGCCACCAGTGCCGCGGGGTCGGCGGCGGCGACGGCCTTCGCCACCGCCTGCACCTGCCCGCCCAGCCGCCGGCCGACGGCGCGGAAGTCGACCTTGACGCGGACGTCGACCAGGTCGCCGCCCACCGCCGACAGCTCGGCGAGCTCGGCCACGTTGAGCTCGTCGGCCACCTCGGCCACCAGGTCGCGGGCCAGCGACCCCCAGCCGGGGGCGGCGACCAGCGCGCGGGCCAGCGGCTGGCGGGTGCGCACCTTCGCCGAGGTGCGCGCCGCGCGGCCGAGCTCCACCAGCCGGCGGACCAGGTCGACCTGCGCGACCAGCTGCGGGTCGCGGGCGTCCTCGTCGACGGCCGGCCAGGAGGCCAGGTGCACCGAGTCGGGAGCGCCGTCGCCCAGCCCCGGGCGGACGACCCGCGCCCACACCTCCTCGGTGACGAACGGGGTGAACGGCGCCATGAGCCGGGTCAGCCCGTCCACGACCTCGTGCAGCGTGCACAGCGCCGCGGGGTCGCCGTCCCAGAACCGGCGGCGCGAGCGGCGCACGTACCAGTTGGACAGGTCGTCGACGAACTGCCCGATCAGCCGGCCCGCGCCCTGGGTGTCGAAGGACTCCAGCGCGTCGGTGACCCCCTCGGTGACCGCGGCCAGCTGGGCCAGCGCCCAGCGGTCGAGCAGCGGCCGCTGCTCGCGCGGCGGGGCGGCGGCCCCGTCCGCGCCCGGCCCGGCCCACCCGTTGGTCTCGGCGTAGAGGGTGAGGAAGCTGGCGGTGTTCCAGTAGGTCAGCAGGACCTTGCGGACCACCTCGGACAGCGTCTCGTGACCGACCCGGCGGGCCGCCCACGGCGAGCCGCCGGCCAGCATGAACCAGCGGACGGCGTCGGCGCCGTGCCGGTCCATCAGCGGGATCGGCTCGAGGATGTTGCCCAGGTGCTTGCTCATCTTGCGGCCGTCCTCGGCGAGGATGTGGCCCAGGCACAGCACGTTCTCGTACGAGCTCCGCCCGAACACCAGCGTGCCCACGGCCATGAGCGTGTAGAACCAGCCGCGGGTCTGGTCGATGGCCTCGGCGATGAACTGCGCCGGGTAGGCGGCCTCGAACTCGGCCCGGTTGCGGTGCGGCGCCCCCCACTGGGCGAAGGGCATCGACCCCGAGTCGTACCAGGCGTCGATGACCTGCCGGACCCGCCGGTAGGTGCCCTCCTCGCCGGGGCGGGTGAAGGTCACCTCGTCGATGAAGGGCCGGTGCGGGTCGAGGTCGGAGAGGTCCCGGCCGGTGAGCTCCGAGAGCTCGGCCAGCGAGCCGACGGCGACCATCCGGCTCGGGTCGGCGTCGTTCCGCCAGATCGGCAGCGGGGTGCCCCAGTACCGGTCCCGGGACAGCGCCCAGTCGACGTTGTTGTTCAGCCAGTCGCCGTAGCGGCCCCACTGGATGGTCTCGGGGTGCCAGTGGGTCTTCTCGTTCTCGGCGAGCAGCTGGTCCTTGATCGCGCTGGTGCGGATGTACCAGGACGGCTGCGCGTAGTACATGAGCGGCGTGTGGCAGCGCCAGCAGTGCGGGTAGCTGTGCTCGTAGCTCTGCTCGCGCCAGAGCAGGCCGCGCCGCTGCAGGTCGACGACGAGGGCGTCGTCGGCGGCCTTGAAGAACCGGCCGCCCACCAGCGGGACCTCGGGCAGGAAGTGCCCCGAGGCGTCGATCGGGCTGACCACCGGCAGGCCGTAGACCCGGGAGACGGCGAGGTCGTCAGCGCCGAACGCGGGGGACTGGTGCACCAGCCCGGTGCCGTCGTCGGTGGTGACGTAGTCGGCGAGGACGACGAAGTGGGTGTCCTCGCCCTCGGGGAAGTCGACCAGCTCGAACGGGCGCCGGTAGTGCACCCGCTCCCAGTCGCGGCCGGTCGTGCGGGCCAGCACCTCGACGTCCTCGCCCAGCGCCGCGGTCACCAGCGGCTCGGCGACGACGAGGACGGCGTCGTCCTTGCGGGCCACCACGTACGTGACGTCGGGGTGGACGGCGACGGCGGTGTTGCTCGGCAGCGTCCACGGCGTCGTCGTCCAGACCAGTAGGTCGGCCTTCCCGGCCCACTCGCCGTCGGTGACCGGCAGCCGGACGTACACCGACGGGTCGGTGATCGACTCGTAGCCCTGGGCGACCTCGTGGTCGGAGAGCCCCGTGCCGCACCGCGGGCAGTAGGGCGACACCCGGTGGTCCTCGACGAGCAGGCCCTTCTCGAACACCTGCTTGAGCGACCACCAGACGCTCTCGACGTAGGCGGGGTCCATCGTCCAGTAGGCCGTGGACATGTCCACCCAGTAGCCCATCCGGCGGGTGAGCTCGGTGAAGTCGGCGACGTGGCGCTCGACCGACTCGCGGCAGCGGGCGTTGAACTCCGCGACGCCGTAGCGCTCGATGTCGGGCTTGCCGGCGAAGCCGAGCTCCTGCTCGACGGCGATCTCGACCGGCAGGCCGTGGCAGTCCCAGCCGGCCCGGCGGGGCACGTGCCAGCCCTGCATCGTCTTGAACCGGGGGAAGACGTCCTTGAACGCCCGCGCCTCGATGTGGTGGGTGCCGGGACGGCCGTTCGCCGTCGGCGGGCCCTCGTAGAAGACCCACTGCGGCCGGCCCGCCGTGGCCTCCAGCGACCGGGCGAAGACGTCGGCGTCCTCCCAGCGGCGCAGCACGTCCCGCTCGAGCGCGGGCAGGTCGACCTGGGGTGGCAGCGCGCGGAAGGGAGAGCTCACGCGCGCCATTGTCCCCGAGCCGTCGAGCGCGTCCCGGTGCCGGGGCGGCGGGCGCGGCACGCGCGTACGGGAGACTGCGCCCATGGGGTGCGGGCGGTGAACGAGGCGGTCACCGCCGCCCTCGCCATCGGGGCGGTCGTCGTGCTCGTGGCCGCGGTGGCGCTGCGCCTCGCCGACCGGCTCGGCCTGCCCAGCCTGCTGCTCTACCTGGCGCTGGGCGTGGCGCTCGGGGAGAGCGGCCTGGGCATCGAGTTCGAGGACGCCGAGCTGACCCTCACCCTCGGTTTCGCCGCCCTGGTCGTCATCCTCGCCGAGGGCGGGCTGACGACGCGGTGGTCCGACGTGCGCCGGGCCATCGGGCCCGGCGTCACGCTGGCGACCGTCGGGGTCGTGGTCAGCGTCGGTGCGACGGCCGGGATCGTCGTCTGGTTGCTGGGGTTCGACTGGCCCTTCGCGCTGCTGCTCGCCGCGGTGATCAGCTCGACGGACGCGGCCGCGGTCTTCGCCACGCTCCGCCGGCTGCCGCTGCCGCGCCGGCTGGCGGCGTCGCTCGAGGCGGAGAGCGGCCTGAACGACGCGCCCGTCATCCTCCTCGTGACCATCCTCGCCGAGTACCTCGCCGGGGAGGTCAGCGAGGCCTGGTGGGTGGCGACGCTGATCGTGGCGGGGGAGCTCGCCGGCGGTGCGGTCGTCGGCGTCGGCGTCGGCTTCGGCGGGGCGGCCCTGCTGCGCCGCGTGGCGCTGCCGGTGGCCGGGTTCTACCCGCTGGCGACGCTCGCGCTGTGCGTGCTGGCCTACGCCTCGGGCGTGCTGCTGCACACGTCCGGGTTCGTCGCGGTGTACCTGTGCGGCGTCGTGCTCGGGAACGCCGCGCTGCCGCACCGGACGGCCAGCGTGGGGTTCGCCGAGGGCATGGCCTCGCTGGCGCAGATCGGCCTGTTCGTGATGCTCGGCCTGCTGGTCTCGCCGTCCCGGCTGCCCGAGGCACTGGTGCCCGCCCTCGTGGCAGGGTCCGCGCTGCTGCTGGTCGGCCGACCGGTCTCGGTGCTGGCCAGCCTGGTCTGGTTCCGCTTCCCGTGGGCCCAGCAGGCGTTCATCTCGTGGGCGGGGCTGCGCGGCGCCGTGCCGATCGTCGTGGCCACCATCCCGCTCACCGTGGGGGCACCCGGGGCGCCGCTGGTCTTCGACACCGTGTTCGTGCTCGTCGTCGTCTTCACCCTCGTCCAGGGCTGGTCGCTGCCGTGGGTGGCCCGCCGGCTGGGCATCGCCGCGCCGATCGCCCCCCGCGACGTCGAGGTGGAGTCGGCCCCGCTGGAGGAGCTCGACGCCGAGCTCATGCAGCTGCGGGTGCCCGAGGGGTCCCGGCTGCACGGCGTCTACCTGCCCGAGCTGCGGCTCCCCGACGACGCCGCGGTGGTGCTCATCGTCCGCGACGGCCGCTCGTTCGTCCCCGACGGCCACACCCGGCTCATGCGCGGCGACCAGGCGCTGCTGGTCTCGGCCCGCCGCTCCCGGCCGGAGGCCGAGCGCCGGCTGCGGGCGGTGAGCCGGGCGGGCCGGCTGGCGTCCTGGCGCGGCGAGCAGGGCGGGGCCACGGAGGCCGACTGAGGGACGCCGGGCACTTCCGCGGACGTGCACGCGGACGGTCAGCCGGTGAGCTCCAGGGTCTGCATCGTCTCCGCGCGGACGCGGGCCAGCAGCGCCGGGTCGGCGGACAGCTCGCGGCCGTAGGAGGGGATCGCCGCCTCCAGCGCCGCGCGGTTCGCCGCGACCCGGTCGGGGAAGGCCCGCTCGACCAGGGTGAGCATCGCCGAGACCGCCGTCGAGGCGCCGGGGGAGGCACCCAGCAGGCCGGCGATCGAGCCGTCGGAGCCGACGATCAGCTCGGTGCCGAACTGCAGCACCCCCCGACCGGTCGCCGGGTCGCGCTTGATCACCTGCACCCGCTGCCCGGCGGTGATCATGTCCCAGTCGGCCTGCTCGGCCAGCGGGACGAACTCCGTGAGCGTGCGGTGCCGGGCGCTGCGCGACTGCAGCAGCTCGCCGACCAGGTACCTCGTCAGCGCCAGCTCGGTCCGGGCCACACCGAGCATGGACCCGAGGTTGTTCGGCTTGACCGACAGCGGCAGGTCGAACACCGACCCGGCCTTGAGGAACTTCGGCGACCAGCCGGCGTAGGGGCCGAACAGCAGCGAGTACTCGCCGTCGACCAGCCGCAGGTCCAGGTGCGGCACCGACATCGGCGGCGCGCCGACCGCGGCCTGGCCGTAGACCTTGGCCTGGTGCTTGGTGACCAGCTCCGGCGAGCGGGTCCGCAGGAACATGCCGCTGACCGGGAACCCGCCGAAGCCGCGGATCTCGGGGATGCCGGCCTCCTGCAGCAGCGGCAGCGCGCCACCGCCGGCGCCGACGAACACGAAGCGGGTGCGCACCCAGCGCTCCTCGCCGGTCCGCCGGTCGGTGACGGTCACCTTCCAGCGCCCGTCGTCGAGCCGGTCGAGGCCGGTGACCCGCTGGCCGGTGTGCACCTGCACCCCGCGGTCCTCGGCCTGGGTCAACAGCAGCCGGGTCAGCGCGCCGAAGTTCACGTCGGTGCCGGCGGCCGAGCGGGTCGCGGCGACCACCTGCGCGGGGTCGCGGCCGTCCATCACCAGCGGGACCCAGTCGGCCAGCTCGGCGGGGGAGTCGGTGTACTCGAGCCCGGCGAACAGCGGCTCGGCCGACAGCGCCGCGTGGCGGGCGCGCATGTAGGCGCGGCCCTGCTCGCCGGTCACGAAGCCGACGTGCGGGACGGGGGAGATGAACTCCTTGGGCGAGCCGGTCAGCCCGGTCCGCACGAGGTGCGACCAGAACTGCCGCGACACCTGGAACTGCTCGTTGATGGTGCGGGCCTTGGCCGTGTCGACCCGGCCGTCGGGCCCGGCGGGGGTGTAGTTCAGCTCGCAGAGCGCCGCGTGCCCGGTCCCGGCGTTGTTCCACGCGTCCGAGCTCTCCCCGGCGACCTCGGGCGCGGACTCGAAGACGGTGACGGTCCACTCCGGCGCGATGACATCGAGCAGCGACGCGAGGGTCGCGCTCATGACGCCTCCGCCGACGAGGACCACATCGGGGTCGGTGGCTGAACCGAGGTCGGTGGACACGACTGCCTTCCTGCCGGGGGACGTGCGCCACCTCCGACGATCGGCCGAACGGAGCGTGAACACGCACTCGGCGGGGTGTGAGATTCGTCTAACCCCGCCGTCGCAAGCCTCCCGCGGTGGTCCCGGGCGCCCCGACGGCGCCGCGCGGCGGGCCGGAGGGGACGCCGGCCGCGGCTACCCTCGCGGGGTCGGACCACCGCCCGCCCCGCCCGAGGAGCACCCGCTGAACGACCTGCCCGAGGACGCCGCGCCCGCTCCGCCGCCGGCCCGCCGGCCGCGCACGCGGCTGCTGCTGGTCCTCGCGGCGCTGGTCCTGCTCGCCGACCTGGCCACCAAGCTGCTCGTCGTCGCCACGATCGACCGCGGGGAGAACATCCGCCTGCTCGGCGGGCTGGTCTACCTCACCCACGCCCGCAACACCGGCGCCGCGTTCTCCTTCGCCGAGGGCTTCACGGTGGTCTTCACCCTGATCGCCGTCGCGGTGGCCGTGGTGATCGTGCGGACGGCGCGGCGGCTGTTCTCCACCGGCTGGGCGGTGGCGCTGGGCCTGGTGCTCGGCGGCGCGGTGGGCAACCTCGTCGACCGGGTGTTCCGCGACCCCGGGTTCCTGCGCGGCGGCGTCGTCGACTTCGTGTCGGTGTTCGCGCCCGACGGCGAGGTCTACCCGGTCTTCAACGTCGCCGACTCGGCGATCGTCTGCGGCGGCGTGCTCGGTGCCTGGCTCGCGCTGCGCGGCGTCGAGTTCGACGGCACCCGCGGCCGGGACGACTCCGGCACCGACGCCGTCTCCCGCGGCTGACCCCGCTCACCTGGCACGATGGACCAGTGAGCTCGCCCGGCCTGCACCGCGCGCTGCCGGTGCCCGACGGGCTGGAGGGCCAGCGCGTCGACCAGGGCCTCGCCCGCCTCTTCGGGCTCTCGCGCGCCGTCGCCGCCGACCTCGCCGACGCCGAGCGGGTGTGGGTCGACGGCCGGGTCCGCGGCAAGGGCGACCGGCTCACCGGCGGCAGCTGGCTGGAGGTCGAGCTGCCCCCGCCGCCCGGCGAGGCCCCCGCGCCCGAGCCCGTCCCCGGGCTCACCGTCGTCCACGACGACGACGACGTCGTGGTGGTCGACAAGCCGGTCGGCGTCGCCGCGCACCCGAGCCCCGGCTGGGAGGGCCCGACCGTCGTCGGCGGGCTGGCCGCGGCCGGCTACCGGATCTCCACCTCCGGGGCGCCGGAGCGGCAGGGCGTGGTCCACCGGCTCGACGCGGCGACGACGGGGCTGATGGTGGTCGCCAAGAGCGAGCGGGCCTACACGCTGCTCAAGGCGGCGTTCAGGGAGCGCACCGTCGACAAGGGCTACCACGCGCTCGTGCAGGGACACCCCGACCCCTCGCGCGGCACCATCGACGCGCCCATCGACCGCCACCCGCGGCACGACTGGAAGTTCGCCGTGGTCAGTGGCGGGCGGCCCTCGGTCACCCACTACGAGGTGGTCGAGGCGTTCCCGGCCGCCAGCCTGGTCGACGTCCACCTCGAGACCGGACGCACCCACCAGATCCGGGTGCACTTCTCCGCGCTGCGCCACCCCTGCGTCGGGGACACGACCTACGGCGCGGACCCGACGCTGGCCGCGCGGCTGGGCGTGTCCCGCCAGTGGCTGCACGCGGTCCGGCTGGGCTTCGCGCACCCGGCCGACGGCCACTGGGTCGAGTTCGCCAGCGACTACCCGGCCGACCTCGCCGGCGCCCTGGCGATCCTGCGCGCCGAGTCCTGAGGCGGCGGCGCCCGCACCGTGACCGACCTGCCCGCCTCCCTCGCCGCGTTCGGCCCCGCCGCGCTGTCGGCCGTCGTCGTCGCGGTGTACCTGGTGGTCGGCGAGCCGCTGGTCGGGCAGGTGCTGCACCGGCGCTTCGAGGGCCGGCTGCGCACCGACCCGGCGGCGCGGCGCTCGTTCTACCTGCGGCTGCTGGTCCTGGAGTGGGGCCTCGCGGTGCTCGCCCTCGTCGTCTGGCTGGCCGCCCCGGGGGTGGACGCCGCCGCCGTCGGCCTGGCCTGGCCCACCGGGCTGCCCGGCCCGGTGACCGCGACGGCGACCGTGCTGGTGCTGCTCGCCTCGCTGCTCTCGGTGCGCGCGCTGCGCTCGGGCGCACTGGCCCGCACGGCGCCGCCGCGGCCGGGTGGGGGCCGGCACGCCGAGCCCACGGCGCACGCGACGCTGGCCCTGCTGCCGCGGTCGCCGGCCGAGCGGCGGCTGTTCTCGGTGGTCGGCGTGACCGCCGGCGTGTGCGAGGAGTGGCTCTACCGCGGGTTCTTCCTCGCCGTCGTCGCCGCGGTCGGCGGGGACCTGCCGCAGCCGGTGCTGGTCGCCGTCGGCGCGGTCGCGTTCGGCCTGGCGCACGCCTACCAGGGCGTGCCCGGCATCGTGCTCACCGGCGTCCTCGGCGGGCTGTTCGCCGCCCTGTACCTCGAGACCGGCTCGCTGCTGCTGCCGGTGCTCCTGCACGCCGTGGTCGACCTGCGCTTCCTGCTGGTGCCGGCCTCGGCGCTGCCCGGCGCGCTGCCGGGGTCACCGCCCGGGCCGTTGCCCGGGCCGCCGCCGGCGTCACGGCCCGGGTCGTGGCCGGCCGGGGGAGCGCTCGCGTGACCGGCGGCCCGGTCGCGACGGTGGCGACGGCGGCCGACTGGCCCGAGGTCGTCGCGCTGCGGACCCGCGTGTTCGTCGAGGAGCAGGGCGTGCCGCCCGAGGTCGAGCAGGACGCCGCCGACGCCACCGCCGTCCACGCGGTCGCCCGCGACCCCGGCGGGCGGGTGGTGGCCACCGGCCGGCTGCTCGAGCGCGACGGGCGGGCGCTGGTCGGCCGGATGGCGGTCGACGCGGCCGCCCGCGGCGGCGGGTACGGGGCCGCGGTGCTGGCCGAGCTGCACCGTCAGGCGCTCGCCCGCGGGCTGACCGAGGTGGAGCTGCACGCCCAGGTCACCGCCCGCGGGTTCTACGAGCGGGCCGGCTACACCGCGGTGGGCGGCGAGTACCTGGAGGCCGGCATCGCGCACGTCACGATGCGCCGCCGACTGTGACGGGGTCGTCCTGCCGCGCCGGGACACGTCCTGTCAGACCCTCGGCGTAGACAGTTCCCGGTGCGAGGATCGCAGGCGCCGGCCCGGGCCCGCGTCCCGACGTCCTCCGCGACTCGCACCGCACCGCCCGGTCTTCCCCGCCGGTCGCCCGCCGGAGCACCCGACGGCCGGGCCAGCACGACCCGTGAGGAGCGCCGCACCACCGTGAGCAGCCCAGACCGCCGAGCCGCGGGCAGCGACTCGTTCGTGCACCTGCACGTCCACACCGAGTACTCGATGCTCGACGGGGCGGCCAAGCTGCCCGAGGTCACGAAGGCCGCCGCCGAGTACGGCATGCCCGCGCTGGCGATGACCGACCACGGCAACGTGTTCGGCGCCTACGACTTCTACAAGCAGGCCACGGCCGCCGGCGTGAAGCCGATCATCGGCATGGAGGGCTACTACACGCCCGGCTCCCGGTTCGACCGCGCGCCCTTCGACTTCGGCGACAACCTCATCGACGAGGACGGCGAGGGCGGGTCCTCCCGCGGCAAGGCCGCCTACACGCACATGACGCTGCTGGCCCGCACCACCGAGGGGATGCACAACCTCTTCCGCATCTCCTCGCTGGCCAGCCTCGAGGGGCAGTACCGCAAGCCGCGCTTCGACCGCGACCTGCTCGAGCGCTACGGGAAGGGCCTCATCGCGACGACGGGCTGCCCGTCGGGCGAGGTCAACATGTGGCTGCGCGCGGGCAAGTACGACCGCGCCCGGCAGGCCGCGGCCGACTTCCAGGACATCTTCGGCAAGGAGAACTTCTACGCCGAGCTGATGGACCACGGCCTGTCCATCGAGCAGAAGACCCGCCCGCAGCTGATGCAGATGTCGCAGGAGCTCGGCATCCCGCTGCTGGCCACCAACGACCTGCACTACACGCACAAGGAGGACGCCGAGGCCCACGACGCCCTGCTGTGCATCCAGACCGGGTCGCGGCTCAACGAGACCAACCGCTTCAAGTTCAACGGCGACGGCTACTACCTCAAGAGCGCCGCCGAGATGCGGGCGCTGTTCACCGGTGACCTCGCCGCGGCGTGCGACAACACGCTGCTGGTCGCCGAGCAGTGCGAGGTCACCTTCACCGAGGGCGCCGACCTCATGCCGCGGTTCCCCCTGCCGCCGGGGGAGGACGAGACCTCCTGGTTCGTCAAGGAGGTCGAGCGGGGCCTGCACAAGCGCTACCCGAACGGCATCCCCGACCACGTGCGCAAGCAGGCCGACTACGAGGTCGGGATCATCACCCAGATGGGCTTCCCGGGGTACTTCCTCGTGGTCGCCGACTTCATCAACTGGGCCAAGGACAACGGCATCCGCGTCGGTCCCGGCCGCGGCTCGGCGGCGGGCTCGCTGGCCGCCTACGCCATGGGCATCACCGACCTCGACCCGCTGCAGCACGGGCTGATCTTCGAGCGCTTCCTCAACCCCGAGCGCGTGTCCATGCCCGACGTCGACATCGACTTCGACGACCGCCGGCGCGGCGAGGTCATCCAGTACGTCTCGCGGAAGTACGGCGAGGAGCGGGTCAGCCAGATCGTCACCTACGGCACCATCAAGGCCAAGGCCGCGATCAAGGACGCCGCGCGGGTGCTCGACCGCCCCTACTCGGTCGGCGACGAGCTGACCAAGCTCATGCCCCCGGACGTCATGGGCAAGGGCATCCCGCTGTCGGGCGTCTTCGACCCGGCCCACCCCCGGTACAAGGAGGCGGCGGAGTTCCGCGCCCGGTACGAGTCCGACCCGGGCGCGGCCGAGGTGGTCGACCAGGCGCGCAAGCTCGAGGGCCTCAAGCGGCAGTGGGGCGTGCACGCGGCCGGCGTCATCATCGGCCGCTACCCGCTGATCGACTCGATCCCGATCATGCGCCGGGAGAACGACGGCGCGATCATCACGCAGTTCGACTACCCGACCTGCGAGACGCTCGGGCTGCTGAAGATGGACTTCCTGGGCCTGCGCAACCTCACGGTCATCGACGACGCGCTGCGCAACATCGTCGCGAACGGCAAGGAGCCGATCGACCTCGACGAGATCAGCCAGGACCTCACCGACAAGGCCACCTACGACCTGCTGGCCCGCGGTGACACCCTCGGCGTCTTCCAGTTCGACGGCGGGCCGATGCGCTCGCTGCTGCGCCTCATGCGGCCGGACAACTTCGAGGACATCTCCGCCGTCGGCGCGCTCTACCGGCCCGGCCCGATGGGTGCGAACTCGCACACCAACTACGCGCTGCGCAAGAACGGCCAGCAGGAGATCACGCCGATCCACCCCGAGCTGGCCGAGCCGCTCGAGGAGATCCTGGGCGGCACCTACGGCCTGATCGTGTACCAGGAGCAGGTCATGGCGATCGCGCAGAAGGTCGCCGGGTACTCCCTCGGCAAGGCCGACCTGCTGCGCCGCGCCATGGGCAAGAAGAAGAAGTCGGTCCTCGACGCGGAGTTCGTCGGGTTCGAGGCCGGCATGAAGGAGCGCGGCTACTCCGACGCGGCGATCAAGACGCTGTGGGACATCCTCGTCCCCTTCGCCGACTACGCGTTCAACAAGGCGCACTCGGCCGCCTACGGCCTGGTCTCGTACTGGACCGCCTACCTCAAGGCCAACTACCCGGCCGAGTACATGGCCGGCCTGCTCACCAGCGTCGGCGACGACAAGGACCGCCGCCCCGTCTACCTGGCCGAGTGCCGGCGGATGGGCATCAAGGTGCTCCCGCCCGACGTCAACGAGTCCTCCTGGGACTTCACCGCCGTCGGCACCGACATCCGCTTCGGGCTCGCCTCGGTTCGCAACGTCGGCCACAACGTCGTCGAGTCGATCGTCCGGGCGCGCGAGGAGAAGGGCGCCTTCAAGGACTTCGCCGACTTCATGCGCAAGATCGACACCGTCGCCTGCAACAAGAAGGTGATCGAGTCGCTGGCCAAGTCCGGCGCGTTCGACTCGATGGGCCACTCCCGCCAGGGCATCGCCGCAATCCACGCCCAGGCCGTCGACGCCGCGATGGCCCTGAAGCGCAAGGAGGCCGAGGGGCAGTTCGACCTGTTCGGCAGCTTCGGCGCCGACGCCGGCGACGACGACCCCTTCGGCGGGGCGCTCGACATCGCCGTCCCGACGGCGGACTGGTCGAAGTCCGAGCGGCTGGTCTTCGAGCGCGACATGCTCGGCCTCTACGTCTCCGACCACCCGCTGCACGGCGTCGAGCACGTCCTCGCGGCCAACGCCGACACCCCGATCGCCGAGATCAACGCCGGCGGCGTGGAGGACGGCGCCAACGTCACCATCGCCGGCATCCTCACCTCGGTCGCCCCGCGGACGAACAAGCAGGGCGCGCCCTGGGCCATCGCGACGCTGGAGGACCTCGAGTCCGGCATCGAGGTGCTGTTCTTCCCGAAGACGTGGGCGGAGGTCTCGGAGAAGGTCGTCCGCGACCAGATCGTCGTGGTCAAGGGCCGGATCAGCCGGCGCGACGACCAGCCCTCGCTGTTCGGCTCCGAGGTGACCATCCCCGAGCTCACCGAGGGCCCGCGCGGGCCGGTGCTGGTGTCGATGGCCGCTGCCCGCTGCACCCCGCCGGTGGTCGAGCGGCTGCGGGAGGTGCTCGGCAGCCACCCGGGCACCACCGAGGTCCACCTCAAGCTGGTCAACGGCGGCCGGGAGACCGTGCTGCGGCTCGACCAGGGGCTGCGGGTGCGGCCGAGCACCGCGCTCATGGGCGACATCAAGGCACTGCTCGGGCCCACCAGCGTCGCGCTGCTGTGAGCCCCGCGGGCAGCGCCCCTGACGGCGGGCAGCCCGGGGCGCGGGGTTCACTGGGAGCCGTGAGCAGCCCCGCCCCGGTCCCCGACGGCCCCCTGCCCGGCCCGGCGGCGGTGCCGGCGACCGTGCCGTCGGTCGTCGGCCGGCCGGCCCGGTCGCTGGCCGGGCAGGTCCTGGCCGAGGTCCGCACCGACCTGCGGGCCGCGACCGCCTGGGGGTGCCTGATCGCGCTGTGCGGGCTGCCCGCCGGCCTGCTGTGGGTGTGGCTGGCCCCGCGCGGCCGCTTCGAGGTGGTCGAGGGCGGCGCGGTCCCGGTCGGCCGCCCGTCGGCGGAGCTGCTGGTGGCCGGCGACTCCGTCCTGGTCCTCGTGCTGGCCGGGCTGGGTCTGCTGGCCGGCGGGCTGGCCTGGGCGATGCGCCGGCGGCGGGGGGTGGCGGTCCTGGTGGCCACCGCCCTGGGTGCCGCCGTCGCCGGGCTGCTCGCCTGGCAGCTGGGCGAGCTGCTCGCGCCCGGCCCGACGGCGGAGCAGCTCGCCGACGTCGGCACCCGGGTCACGTCGGGCCTGCGGCTGTCCTCGCCACCGGCCCTGGCGGTCGGCCCGTTCGCCGCGCTGGCCGTCTACGTCGTCGCCGCGCTGTTCTCCTCCAGGGACGACCTGGGCCGCGGGTGACGTGCTCGAACGGCCATCCCCCAGGGGCCCGCGCCGAGCGGAGCGAGGCGTGGGGGGAGAGGTGGTCCTTCGTCAGTTCAGGCTCAGCGACCCGGCGAACTGCGTCGGCGGCGCCGGCACCGCGCCGACGGTCTCGAGCAGGGTCAGCTCCCGGCGCAGCATCCGGATCTCGGCGGCCAGCCGACGCCGGGTCGCCGACTCCGCGAGCAGCGCCTGCCGGTCCTCGGTGGTCAGCAGCGCCGCCGAGGCGACCAGGTAGGACAGCGCCCGCGGGTCACCGGCCACCGCCTCCAGCAGGGCCGCGGCGCCGGTCGGGTCCTCACCGGCGTCGGCGAGGTCCGCGGCCTGCTCCACCTCGTCGGTGTCCAGACCCGCCTGCAGCCCGGCGACCGCGGTGACGTACCGGGTGAACAGCCCGCCCACGCCGCGCTCGAGCAGGGCCAGCGACCCGCGCGCCACCTCGGCGGCCAGGCCCTCGTCGACCCTTCCGTCCGGCGCCGCGCCCGCGCCGGCCGGCGGGTCGGCGACCGCCTCCTGGTCGCCCGCCGCCTCCTCAGCGGCCTCCTCGTCGGCCAGCCACTCGACCTCGGCCCGCAGGTAGGGCGGGTCGTCCCCGGCGGCGTCCCCGTCCCCGTCGTCCCCGGCCCGGCCGCCGACGACGACGTCGAGCAGCCGGAACCGCTCACCGCCCACGGTGACGACGGCGAAGGTGCCGTCGGGCTGCGGCCGGACCGCCTGCACCAGCGCCGTGCAGCCGACGTCGAACAGCGCCTCGGCCGGCGCCACCCGCTCGACCTCCCAGCCCTGGCGGATCGCGACCACCCCGAAGCGCCGCTCCGCTCCCTCCGGCATGGCCAGCAGGTCGCGCACCAGCGCCCGGTACCGCGGCTCGAACACCTGCAGCGGCAGCACGATGCCGGGGAACAGCGGCGTCCCCAGCGGGAAGAGCGGGATGAGGTCGCCCACGCCGGGAGCCTACGGGCGGCGGGTGCCCCGGGCGCTCCCGACGGGCGCCTGCCCGGTCACTACCCTGGGGGGTCGACCCCCCCCGCGCCGCACTCCCGGAGGCCGCCCGTGCTCGCCCGCATCGACCTGCGCGGATCCGCGCTCCCCGGGGTCCGCGACCTGGCCGGCCTGCTGCCGCGGGCGGCCACCGACATCGACTCGGTCCTGGCCACCGTGCGGCCGCTGTGCGAGGACGTCCGCGTCCGCGGCGCCCAGGCCGTCCGCGAGATCACCGCCCGCCTCGACGGCGTCGACGCCGAGGACTTCACCGTCCCGCCGGAGGCCATCCGCGCCGCCCTCGACGGCCTGGCCCCCGACGTGCGGGCCGCGCTCGAGGAGTCCATCGCCCGGGTCCGGAAGGTGCACGCCGACCAGGCGCGCACCGACGTCACCACCCAGGTGGTGCGCGGCGGCACGGTCACCGAGCGGTGGGTGCCGGTGCGCCGCGTCGGCCTGTACGTGCCCGGCGGGCTGGCGCCGCTGCTCTCCAGCGTGGTGATGAACGTCGTCCCCGCGCAGATCGCCGGCGTCGAGTCGATCGCCGTCGCCTCCCCGCCGCAGCGCGACCACGGCGGCCTGCCCGACCCCGGAGTGCTGGCCGCGTGCGCACTGCTCGGCGTCACCGAGGTGCACGCCGTCGGCGGCGCGCAGGCCATCGCCGTCTTCGGCTACGGCGCGGGCGCCTGCGAGCCGGTGGACATGGTCACCGGGCCGGGCAACGTCTACGTCACCGCTGCCAAGCGGCTGCTGCGCGGGCTGATCGGCATCGACTCCGAGGCCGGCCCCACCGAGGTCGCCATCCTCGCCGACGACACCGCCGACCCCGTGCACGTCGCCGCCGACCTGATCAGCCAGGCCGAGCACGACCCGCTCGCCGGCGCGGTCCTGGTCACCACGAGCGAGGAGCTCGCCGACGCCGTCCTCGACCTGGTCCCCGGGCAGGTCGCGGCCACCAAGCACTCCGAGCGGATCCTCACCGCCCTCGGCGGCAGCCAGTCCGGGATCGTGCTGGTCGACGACGTCGACGCCGGCCTCGCGGTGGTCGACGCCTACGCCGCCGAGCACCTGGAGATCCAGACCCGGGACGCCCGCGAGGTCGCGCTGCGGGTGCGCAACGCCGGCGCGGTGTTCGTCGGCGCCTGGTCGCCGGTGTCCCTGGGCGACTACATCGCCGGCTCCAACCACGTGCTGCCCACCGGCGGCTGCGCCCGGCACAGCAGCGGCCTGTCGGTGCAGTCGTTCCTGCGCGGCATCCACGTGGTCGAGTACGACGAGCAGGCCCTCGCCGAGGTGGCCGGGCACGTCGACGCGCTCGCCCACGCCGAGGACCTGCCCGCACACGCGGCCGCCGTCCGGGTGCGGCAGCAGCCGTGACCTCCCTCGACGAGCTCCCGCTGCGGCCGGAGCTGCGCGGCCGCACGCCCTACGGCGCCCCGCAGCTGCAGGTCACCCACCGGCTCAACACCAACGAGAACCCGCACCCGCTGCCGGCCGAGCTGCTCGCCACGCTCGGCGAGGCGCTCGGGCACGCTGCGGTCGACCTCAACCGCTACCCCGACCGGGACGCCGTCGCCCTGCGCGCCGACCTCGCCGCCTACCTGAGCCGCGGCGGGGAGCGCATCGAGCCGGCGCAGGTCTGGGCCGCCAACGGCTCCAACGAGGTCCTCCAGCAGCTGCTGCAGGCCTTCGGCGGTGCCGGCCGGACGGCGCTGGGCTTCACCCCGTCCTACTCGATGCACCCGATCATCGCGGCCGGCACCGGGACGGCGTGGGTCGACGGGCACCGCCGCGAGGACTTCACCATCGACGCCGCGCAGGCCGCCGCGCAGGTGCGCGAGGTCGGTCCCGACGTCGTCTTCGTGACCAGCCCGAACAACCCGACCGGCACCGCCGTCGCGCTGGAGACGATCGCGGAGCTCCACGACGCCACCGAGGGCATGGTCGTGGTCGACGAGGCCTACGCCGAGTTCGCCCGCACCGGCACCCCGTCGGCGCTGAGCCTGCTGCCGGGCCGGCCGCGGCTGGTGGTCAGCCGCACGATGAGCAAGGCGTTCGGCATGGCCGGCCTGCGGCTGGGCTACCTGGCCGCCGACCCCGCCGTCGTCGACGCGCTGCAGCTGGTCCGGCTGCCCTACCACCTGTCCTCGCTGACGCAGGCCGCCGCGCGGGCCGCGCTGGCGCACACCGACGCGCTGCTGGCCACCGTCGACGCGGTCAAGGACCAGCGCGACCGGATCGTGGCCACGCTGCCGTCCCTGGGCCTGACCAGCGTCCCCAGCGACGCCAACTTCGTCCTGTTCGGCCGGTTCGCCGACGCCGCGGCCGCCTGGAAGGCACTGCTCGAGCACGACGTCCTCGTCCGCGACGTCGGCATCCCCGGCTGGCTGCGGGTCACCGCCGGCACGCCCGCCGAGACCGACGCCTTCCTCACCGCGCTGGGTGAGGTCGCCCCCGACCACCGCCTGGGAGACTGAGACCCATGAGCCGTACCGCCCGCGTGGAGCGCACCACCAGCGAGACCAAGCTGGTCGTCGAGCTCGACCTCGACGGCACCGGGAAGAGCTCGATCAGCACCGGCGTCGGCTTCTACGACCACATGCTCACCGCGCTGTCCAAGCACAGCGGCATCGACCTGACCGTCCAGGCCGACGGCGACCTGCACATCGACGCCCACCACACCGTCGAGGACGTCGCCATCGCGCTCGGCCAGGCCTTCGGCGAGGCGCTGGGGGACAAGAAGGGCATCACCCGCTACGGCGACGCCACGGTGCCGATGGACGAGGTGCTCGTGCAGGCCGCCGTCGACCTGTCCGGCCGGCCGTACTTCGTGCACGCCGAGCCCGAGACCATGACGCCGATGATCGGGCCGGACTACCCGACGTCGCTGACCAAGCACGTGCTCGAGTCGTTCGCCTTCAACGCGCGGATCACCCTGCACGTGCGGGTGCTCTACGCCGGCCGCGACGCCCACCACATCGTCGAGGGCCAGTTCAAGGCGCTGGCCCGGGCGCTGCGCACCGCCGTCGCCCTCGACCCGCGGGTCGCCGACGTCCCCTCCACCAAGGGCGCGCTCTAGGTGACCTCCGGCGTCGTCCTCGTCGTCTTCGGCGGCTTCCTGCTCGGCGGGGCGTGGAGCATCTGGCGGGCCGACCACGACACCAAGGGACGCACCGGTCCGCAGGTCTTCTTCGCCGTCGTGCTGCTGGTGGCGGCGCTCCTGGCGACCGTCTCGGGGATCCTGCGGTTGATCTGAGGCTCCTCGGGCGAGATCGAGGCCGCCCGCAGGCAGGCGGTGTGGCCCGAGCTCACCGTGCTGCCGTGGGACGCGAGCCCGCCGCGGTGACCGCACCGGCCGCGATCGCGGCCGGCACCCGACGGCCCCGCGTGGCGTTGCGCACCGCAGCCGCCACCAGCCCCCACACGACGGCGGCCGGGTAGCCCCGCGACGACGGGATGCCGCGGGTGACCGCCGAGGCGATCGCGGCGGCGGCGCCGGTCATGGCCACGCCCCCAGGCGTCGGCGGCGCAGGGGCCGGGCCGGACCCCCTCGGCCAGCAGCACCTCGGTGGGCGCGGCCACGGATGCCAGCGTCAGCCAGCCGGCGAACAGGCCCAGCGGCACGCGCACCGTCCAGCGGTCGGTGGGGCGCGCGGGCCCGCCGCCGGCCCGGGCGTGGGCGAGCGCCGCCGCGGCCATCGTGGCGGCCAACACGGGGACCTGCTGCCGCGGCCGCAGCCGCACCCAGGTGCCCGCCAGCGCGTAGGCCGCCGCGGCGGGCCAGCCGGTCCGGCGCAGCAGCGGGTCCCGGCGGCGGGAGGGGCGGGCGGTCTCGGCGGCGTAGGCCAGGGAGCCGGCGTAGACGGGGAACCAGATCCCGAAGGCCCAGTCCGCCGGCAGCACCCGGCTGTCGCTCTCCTCGGCGTCGCCGTAGTCCCCGGTCGCCCCGCTCACCAGACCGCCCAGGACCCCGGCGACCACGGCGGCCCGGCGCAGGTCGTCGCTGTCCACGCCCGGGCAACGTCCGGGCCCGGGCGGGGGTGCCGGGGAACACGGCCGGTCCCGGGCGTGCTGCTCGGTACCGTGGCAGACGTGAAGAAGGTGGTCGTCCTCGACTACGGCTCGGGCAACCTGCGGTCGGCCGAGCGGGCGCTGACCCGCGTCGGCGCCGACGTCACCGTGACCGCCGACCGGCAGGCCGCGCTCGACGCCGACGGCCTCGTCGTCCCCGGCGTCGGCGCGTTCGCGCACTGCATGCGCGAGCTGCGCGCCGTCGACGGGCCGCGCACCATCGGCCGCCGACTGGCCGGCGGGCGGCCGGTGCTGGGCATCTGCGTGGGCATGCAGGTCCTCTTCGAGCACGGTGTCGAGCACGGCCACGACGCCGAGGGCTGCGGGGAGTGGCCGGGCACGGTGGAGCAGCTGAAGGCGCCGGTGCTCCCGCACATGGGCTGGAACACCGTGGAGACGCCCCGCGACACCGTGCTCTTCAGCGGGCTGGCCGGCGAGCGCTTCTACTTCGTGCACTCCTACGGCGTCCGCGAGTTCACCCTCGGCCAGGACGGCCGCCCGGGTCCGCTGGCGCCGCCGAAGGTGACCTGGGCCGAGCACGGCGATCGCTTCGTCGCCGGGGTGGAGAACGGCGCCCTGTCGGCCACCCAGTTCCACCCGGAGAAGAGCGGTGACGCCGGCGCCCAGCTGCTCACCAACTGGCTCGCCACGCTCTGAGGCGCGCCCCGTCGGTCAGTGCTCCCTGACCGCCTGGATGAGCGCACCGACCCCCGACACCCAGCCGCCGCCCGCGGCCACCCACTGCGCGGTGGCCTTCGTCTCCCGGGTCTGTCGCGCCTGCTCGCAGGCGCCGGCCAGGAGGTCGGCGCCGACCGCGTACGGGCAGTCGGGACCGGCGGGGAGCAGGACGAGCACCCCCAGCCCGACCACGAGCACCGCCAACCCGGTCCACAGGAGCAACCTGCCCATGGCCCACCCTCCTCCGGCGCCGCAGCGGGGTCCTCGGTGCTGAGGACGGCGGGGGAGGGGCGTCTGATACACGCCCGGAGCGGCGGAGTCCCTGCTCACTGCAGCGGGACCGGCGGCTGCGTCCACCACGGCGCGTCGACCACCTCCACCCGCCGCACCCACTTGACCCACCAGTAGCCGCGCCGGCCCGGCGCGACCAGCCGCACCGGTGCGCCGTGCCCGGCCGACAGGCGCCGGCCCGCGCAGTGGGTGGCCAGCAGCAGGAACGCCGCGTCGGCCAGCGGCAGCCGCCGCCGGTAGCCGGTCACCGACACGACGTCCACGCTGCCGCCCTCGGGCAGGTCCCGGCCGGCGAGCAGCCGGTCCAGCCGCACCCCGCGCCACTCCTGCTCGGCGTACCAGCCGCCGGTGCAGTCGAGGACGGCGGTGAGGGTGTCGCCGCGGTCCAGGTCGTCCGCGCGCAGCCGGGTGGTGCGGCCACCGGCCACCAGCTCGAGCGCGTCCCCGGCGTCGGCCGGCACGGTGTCGGTGAACCACTGGGTGACCGGCATCGCCGACGGGTCGCCGCTGCCGCGCTCGTGCGAGCCGGTGGCCCGCCGCCGCGCGCCGGGCGCCCCGGTGAGCCGCAGGCCGCCCTCGACCGCGGCCCACAGCGCAATGGCGCCGGCCGCCAGGCCGCCGGCCTGCAGCAGCGCCCGCCGGGAGACGTCGGCACGCCGCGGCCGCTGCCGGCTGCCGACGGCGTGCAGGACCACCAGCAGGCCGGTGCCGACCCCCGCGGCCACGTGCACCTGCAGCACGCCCACCCCGGCCACCGTGGTGCCCGCCGCGCTGTGCAGGACGCCGGTGCCCACGGTGAGCGCCAGGAGCACGGCCAGCGCCCAGGCGACGGCGGGGTCGCGCCGCCCCTGGGTCCGGCGCCTCGCGCGCTGCACGACGACGGTCTTCCACGGCACCAGGAGCAGCAGGCCCAGGCCCGCGGCCCCGTGCGCGGCGGCAACGACGCGGGACGGCAGCGGCGTGCCGACGCCGAAGGCCAGCACGCCGGCGGTGCCCGCGACCACGAGCAGCGCCAGCAGGCCGAGGTTCGTGCGGCGCCCGGCGCGACGGGGGAACGCACCGGCCGGCATCCCCGGAGTGTCCTCCCCGCGCCCCTACGGTGACCCGGTCCCGCACCCGGTCGAGGAGGCCCGTTGCCCGCGTCGCGCCCGTCCGCGCCGGCGCCCGAGGTCCGCGGGCGGCGCCGCGGCGCGCTCGTCGTCCTGGTCCTCCTGGCCGCGCTGGCCGCCTGGAGCGTGCTGGCGCTGCAGCCGCCGGACCCGGCGCCGGCCGACGCGCCGCCGACGTCGTTCAGCGCCGCCCGCGCGGCCGCGCACGTGGAGGCGGTGGCCGGCGAGGTGCACGTGACCGGGAGCCCCGCCCAGGACCGCGTGGTCGACGGGCTGGTCGCGACCCTCGGCGGTCTCGGGCTCGACACCCGCGTGCAGAACGCCGTCGGGACGCGGGTGACCGGACCGGGCGCCGCCGACCTGGCACGGGTGCGCAACGTCGTCGCGGTCCTGCCGGGCACCGACCCCACCGGCCGGCTGGTGCTCACGGCCTCGTCGGACTCCGCGCCCACCGGTCCCGGCGCCGGCTCCGCCGCCGGCGTGGCCGTGGTGGTCGAGACCGTTCGGGCGCTGCGCGCGGGGGAGCCGCTGCGCAACGACGTCGTCGTCGTGGTCACCGACGGCGGGCAGGCCTGCGGGTGCGGTGCCGAGGCGTTCGCGGCCAGCCACCCGCTGGCGACCGGGGACGGGGTGGTGCTCGACCTCGACGTCCGCGGCGCCGGCGGCCCGGCGGTGGTGGTGGCGACGTCGCCGGGTCCGGCCGCGCGCTCGGCGGTCGGCAGCAGCGCCGTCCTCGAGCTGTACCGCGAGCTGCCGGGCGGCACCGGGCGCGGCGTCCTGCCCGCCGCGCCTGGGCTGACCCTCGCCGCCGTCGACGGCGCCGCGGGTTCCGGCACCCCGCAGGACACGCCGTCGCGGCTGGACCGGGGCACCCTGCAGGCGCTCGGCGACGCCACACTGACGCTGGCCCGGGAGCTCGGCGACGCCGACCTGTCCGGCGGGACCCCGCCCGGGGACGCCGGCGCCACGTGGTTCCCGGTGCCGTGGGGATCGGCGGGCTACCCCGGGACGCCGGTGTGGCCGTTGGCGGGCGCCGCGGTGCTGGGGGTGGCGCTGCTCGCGGCGCTGGACCGGCGGCGGGGGTCGCCGCCGTCCCGGACGCTGCTCGGCGCCGCGGCGTCGCTCGTGCCGGTGGTGCTCGCCCC
The DNA here is from genome assembly GCF_054050255.1 of Geodermatophilus sp. SYSU D00700. Lineage (NCBI taxonomy): Bacteria > Bacillati > Actinomycetota > Actinomycetes > Geodermatophilales > Geodermatophilaceae > Geodermatophilus > Geodermatophilus sp. SYSU D00700. The sequence goes on from NZ_JBJGZA010000007.1 coordinate 23,039, forward strand.
GCTCGCGGTGGCCGGGCTCTGGCAGCTGCTGGTGGTGCTGCGGCCGGGGTACGCCGCCATGGCCGACCCGTGGCGTCCGGGCTGGTTCCGGCTGGCGGCGGTCGCCGTCGTCGCAGTGGTGGTCCTCGGCTGGTACGGGCTGCTGCGCCGGCGCCTGGGCGCGGCCGCGCTGCGGACCGGGGCGCTGGTGGTGCTCGCCGTGCTCGCGGTCGGGCTGGCCGCTCGGGCGCCGGGGGCGTCGTACGCGGCGGCGCTGCCGGCGCTCGCGGCGGTGCTCGCCGGGCTGCTGCCCGACCGCGCGCGGCTCGGAGGCGCCGCCCTGGCCGGCGCCGTCGCGGTCGGGGTGCTCGCCCCGGTGCTGCTGCTGGTGTTCCCGGCGTCGGGGCTCGCGGCCGGTGCCGTGCCGGCCGCGGTCGCCGCCGTCCTCGCGCTGGTGCTCCTGCCGGTGTGGGAGGAGCTGTTCCCGCCCGGCGGGGGCGCCCTGCGGTCGGTCGCCGTGCCCGGGGCGGCGGCGGGGCTCGCCGTGCTGCTGGCCGCCGTCGGGCTGGCCGTGGACCGGTTCGACCAGCAGCACCCCGTGCCCAGCCGGCTGGCGTACGTGCTCGAGGCCGACACCGACGAGGCGTGGTGGGTGAGCACCGAGGAGCGGCCGGGGGAGTACACCGCGCGCCACGTCGGCACGCCGCGGACGCTGCCGCACCACTACCCGTACCTGGGCGGCCCGGTGGCGGCCGCGCCCGCGGAGGTCGCCGACCTGCCGGCGGCGGCCGTGGAGGTGCTCGACGACCGGGTGGCCGACGGCGCCCGGACCGTGACCGTGCGGGTACGCCCGCAGCGCGCCGTCCGGCTGGTCGCCCTCGACCTGGACAGCGGCGGCGGGCGGGTGGTGTCGGCCCGTGCCGGGGCGCGTGACGTCCCGGCCGGGGCGCTGGGGGAGGACCGGCTGCGGCTGACCTTCCACGCGCCGCCGCCCGGCGGGGTGGAGCTGACGGTCACGGTGGAGGACGCCGGGCCGCTGCGGCTGCGGGTGGTCGACGGCAGCGACGGGCTGACCGGGCTGCCGGGTCTCGAGCCGCGCCCGCCGGGGGTGGACGCGGCCGGCGCGCCGGGCTCGGACCTGGTGGTCGTGGGAGCGACGACCGACCTCGGCTAGGCGTCCGCGGGATCTGTGGACGGCCTCCTCACCTGGGGATACGCCTCGCCGAGTGGTCGCGGGTCGGCTATGATCGAACACGTGTACGAAGTGGTGGAGCAGGCGACCGACGGGACGTTCCGGTCCCTCGGCTGCTTCGCCGACGACGGCACACCGGTGTCCCGCGTCGAGCTGTTCGCCGCGATCGGCCCGCTGCCCTCCACCGACGAGTTCATGGCCGCCGCGTGCCCGCCGGGCAGTCCCGAGCGGGCGGCGCTGCCCGACCGGTGGGTCGTCCGGCTGATCCAGCTCGCCGAGCGCCGCGCGGCCGCGCTGGCCGCGGAGCGGGCCGAGCTGGTCGGCCTCCTGGCCGCGCAGCGACCGGCCGAGGGTGCCGTGCCCGAGGTCATGGACGTCAGCGAGTGGCTGCCCTGCGAGCTCGGCCTGGTGCACCCCTACGGCGAGCGTCGGGTCGGCCGGCTGGTCCGGACGTCGCTGGCGCTCACCCGCCGGTTCCCGGCCACTCTGGAGGCGCTGCGCCGCGGCGAGATCGACGAGGAGCGCGCCGAGGCGGTCGTCGACCTGCTCGAGCCGCTGGACCGGGCGTTGGCCGCGCGGGTGGAGTCCAACGTGCTGCCGGGTGCGGCTGGCCAGACGCCGGCCCGGCTCCGCGCCGCCCTCCGTTGCCGGATCGACCGGCTGGACGCCGACGCCCGCGAGCGGCGCCACCGCCGGGCCCGCGCCGCCGCCGACGTCCGCTGGTGGCCGACCGAGGACGGCATGGCCCGGCTGGTGGCCGACCTGCCGCTCGCCGAGGCCGCGGCGTGCGGGACGGCGATCGACGCCTGGGCGCGCCAGCTCCGCGACGGCGGCGACGACCGGCCGGTCGGGCAGCTGCGCACCGAGGTGTTCCGCGCCCTCGTCCTGCGGCCCTGGGCCCGGCGTCCGGCGATCAGCGTCGCGCTCGTCGTGCACGCGACCCTGTCCACGCTGGGCGCTGGGAACGAGCCGGCCGAGGTCGACGGGCACCCGGTCAGCGCCGCGCGGTGCCGGGCGCTGCTCGCCGAGGTCGGCGCGCTCGGCCTGGACCGCCCGGACGGCGGCACGCTGGAGTTCGCCGTCCACGACCGGGCCGGTGACCTGGTCGCCGTGGGCACCCGGCGGGCGGTGGAGCGGGGCGCCCGCGGTGAGGGGTTGCGCCGGCCGCCGGACACCCCGCACTACCGTCCCCGCGCCGGCCACCGCCGGTTCGTGGCGGTCCGCGACCGTCGGTGCCGCCATCCGCACTGCAACCGGCGGGTGGGCCGCACCGACCTCGACCACTGCACCCCCTGGCCGGCCGGCGCCACGGGCTGCGACAACCTCTGCTGCCTGTGCCGCCCGCACCACCGGCTCAAGACCCACGCCCCCGGCTGGTGCTTCCGGCTGCTGCCCGGCGGCCGGCTCGAGGTGACCACGCCCTCGGGCGTCACCCGGGTCACCGATCCGCCGCGGGTCGTCGACGTCCCACCGGTCCGGGCCGGCGCACCTCCCCGGCGCGACCGCGGGGGCCGATCCGCCGCCCGACACCGCCTGCCCGTTCGGAGACCACGGTCACCGCCGGGCGGGAGGGCGCCTCAGTCCTCCGGCCCGGCCCAGTGGCGCCGGACCAGCTCCGCGCCGATGGCGGCCAGCTCGGCGCGCACCGCGGTCGGTTCCACCACCTCGACGGCCGCGCCGAAGCCGGCGAGCTGCTCGGCCACCGAGCGGACGGTGTGGGCGGCGACCCGCAGCTGCACGCACCCGTCGCCGTCCGGTCCGCCCACGACGGCGCAGTGCCGGCCGAACCGGTCGCCGAGCACCGCCGCCAGGTGGGCGGGCGCCCGCACGGTCGCCGTCACCAACGACCGGCGCCGCTCGACCTCACCGGCGACCTCGTCCCAGGCACGGGGCAGGTCGAGGTCCGCCGGCCGCTCGAACGCCGCGCCGGTCACGACCGCCGCGCCGATCCGGTCCACCCGGAAGGTGCGCCGACCGGCGGGGGTCCCCGCCACGAGGTACCAGGTGCCGTCCTTGTCCACGAGCCCCCACGGCTCGGCCCGCCGCCGGGTCGGGGCGGCTCCGCGGCCGGTGTAGTCGAACTCGACCACCCGCCGCCCGACGACAGCGTCCATCAGCAGCGCCACCTCCGGGCGCTCCCGTGCCCGCTCGCCCCAGCCGGCGGGGTCGACGACGACCGCCTCGGCGGCGGCCGCGGCGTCCGTGCGGAACGCGCCGGGCAGGGCCTGCAGCAGCTTGCGGAGCGCGGAACGGGCGGCGGGCGCGGCCGAGGAGGCCGGGCCGAGCAGCAGGAACAGCGCCCGGGCCTCCGGGCCGGTCAGCCCGCTCAGGTCGGTGCGGGCGCCACCGATCAGCCGCCATCCCCCGCCCCGGCCGGCCTGCGGGTAGACCGGGATCCCCGCGGCCGAGAGTGCCTCCAGGTCCCGCCGCGCGGTCGCCACCGAGACCTCCAGCTCCCGGGCGAGCGAGGCCGCGGTGACCCGGCCCCGGGCCTGCAGCAGCAGGAGGGCGGCGACGAGCCGGTCGGCGCGCATGCCGCCGAGGATGCCGCGGGAAGTGCTCAGGAGGTGAGCACTTCTCCCCGGAGCATGGGATCCAGCGGGACGCAGCGAGCGCCCCGACCGACGGAAGGACCCTCCCGTGCTGCGAGGCCTGGCCACCGTGACCCTGACCGCCGACGACGTGCCCGCCGCGGTGCGCTGGTACGCCGACGTGCTCGGCGTCGAGCCCTACTTCGTCCGCCCGGTCGAGGGGCCGCCGGCCTACGTCGAGTTCCGCGTCGGCGACGACGAGGACGAGCTCGGCATCATGGACGCCCGCTACGCGGCCTGGCCCGTGGGCCGGCCGGCCGGCGTCGTCGTCCACTGGCACGTCGACGACCTGCCCGCCGTCGTGCACCGGCTGGAGACCGTCGGCGCCACCGTCGTGCAGCCGCCGACCGTGCGCGGCGAGGGCTGGAGCACCGCCGTCGTCGCCGACCCGTTCGGCAACCTGCTCGGCCTCATCACCAGCCCGCACTGGGCGGCCGCCCACGGCGGCTGACCGGGTCAGCTGCGCAGGTAGGACGCCCCGTTGACGTCGACGATCGTCCCCGTGCTGAACCGCGCCTCCGGCGAGGCCAGCCACACCACCGCCGAGGCCACCTCCTCCGGGCGGGCGACCCGGCCGAACGGCGACTGCGCGCGCACGGCGTCCCCGCCGGGGCCGTCGAGCACCTCCCGCGCCATCTCGGTCTGCACGAAGCCCGGCGCCACGGCGGTGACCGAGATGCCCAGGGGCGCGAGCGCCAGCGCCATCGACTGGGCGAAGGCGTTCAGGCCCGCCTTCGACGCGCCGTAGGCCGGGTTGTCCGGCTCGCCCCGGAAGGCCCCGCGGCTGGACACGTTCACCACGGCACCCCCGCCGGCCGCGCGCAGGTGCGGGACCGCGCGGAAGGTGGCGTGGGCCGCCCCGGCCAGGTTCACCGCGAGCGTCTCGGCCCACACCCGCTGCCACTCCTCGTAGGAGGAGGTCAGCGGCGGGGAGGCGACGAACACGCCGGCGTTGTTCACCAGCACGTCCAGCCCGCCCAGGGCGCCGGCGGCGTCGTCGACCATCGCGCCCACCGCCGCGGCATCGGCCATGTCGGCCTGCACCAGCGCATGGCCGGAGCCGGTCAGCTCGGTGAGGACGGCCTCGGCCCGGTCCCGGGAGGCGCCGAAGTGGACGGCCACCCGGTCGCCGCGCTCGGCGAAGGCGCGGGCGATCGCGCGGCCGATGCCGCGGGAGCCACCGGTCACGAGCACGGCACGGGAGGAGGTCACGGGCCGGGAGTCAACCAGCGGCCCCGGTGCACCACCTCGTCGAGCCCGCGCCGGCCGCGCCGCAGCGACGGCGAGCGCCGGTCCTCGCTGCCCGGGTACCCGACCGACACCACCCCGACCGGGCGGTGCGAGGGCGGCACGCCGAACGCGGCCCGGAAGGCGTCCACCCGCTCCGCGGGGACGCCGAACAGGCAGGCGCCGAGCCCCTCGTCGACGGCGGTCAGCAGCATCAGCAGCGCGGCCATCCCGGCGTCGACGTCCCAGTACGGCACCGGCCAGCGGGCAGCGACACTGGCAGGGTCCCGGTCGGTCCAGCCCTTGTCCGGCTCGGCGTAGCGGTCGAGGTAGGCGTCCTTCGACGACAGGGGCACCACCAGCAGCGGCGCCCGCCGCATCCGGGTCAGCCAGCCGTCCGGAGCGCCGGGACCCGCGGTCACCGACCAGAACAGCTCGCGGTCGGCGGCCGACTCGAGCACCAGGAACGCCCAGCCCTGGGTGAACCCGGCCGACGGCGCCCGGGTCGCGTGCTCGAGCAGCCGCTCCCGCACCTCGGGCGGCACCGGCCGGTCGGGGTCGTAGTCGCGCACCATGCGGCGCCTGCGGACGACGTCGGCGAACTCCACCCCCGCAGCCTGCCCCGGGTGGGGCAGGCCACGGCGCGTCGGTCCCTAGGCTGGGAGCGTGCCGACCCTCCAGTTGCTCCCCGCCGTCGACGTCGCCGACGGCCAGGCCGTCCGTCTCGTCCAGGGGGAGGCCGGCAGCGAGACCTCCTACGGCGACCCGCTCGACGCCGCCCTGCAGTGGCAGCGCGACGGCGCGGAGTGGGTGCACCTGGTCGACCTCGACGCCGCCTTCGGCCGGGGCAGCAACCGCGAGTTGCTGGCCCGCGTCGTCGGCGCGCTCGACGTCGACGTCGAGCTCTCCGGCGGCATCCGCGACGACGAGTCGCTGGCCGCGGCCCTGGCCACCGGCTGCCGCCGGGTCAACCTCGGCACCGCCGCGCTGGAGTCGCCCGAGTGGTGCGCCCGCGCCATCGCCGAGCACGGCGACCGCATCGCCGTCGGCCTCGACGTCCGCGGCACCCGGCTCGCCGCCCGCGGCTGGACCCGCGAGGGCGGCGAGCTCTTCGAGACCCTCGCCCGCCTCGACGCCGAGGGCTGCGCCCGGTACGTGGTCACCGACATCACCAAGGACGGCACGCTGCGCGGCCCCAACCTCGACCTGCTCCGCGACGTCTGCGCCGCCACGCCGAGGCCGGTCGTCGCCTCCGGCGGGGTCAGCTCGCTCGACGACGTCCGGGCGCTGGCCGGTCTCACCGCGGTGGGCGTCGAGGGCGCCATCGTCGGCAAGGCCCTCTACGCCGGCGCCTTCACCCTGCCCGAGGCGCTCGCGGTCACCCGGGAGGCCGCGGCGTGACCGTGCGGCGCATCGGCTCCGGCGGGCCCTGGGAGGAGCTCGTCGGCTACAGCCGCGTCGTCGTCGCCGGGCAGCAGGCGTGGGTCAGCGGCTGCACCGCCACCGTCGACGGCGAGGTCGTGCACCCCGGCGACGTGGCCGCGCAGGCGCGGGTCGCCTTCGGCGTCCTGGTCGACGCGCTCGAGTCGGCGGGCCTCAGCGCCGCCGACGTCGTCCGCACCCGCATGTACGTCACCGACACCAGCCGCTGGGAGGAGGTCGGGCGTGTGCACGGCGAGGTCTTCGGCGCCGTCCGGCCGGCCACCGCGATGGTCGGCGTCGCCGCCCTGCTGCACCCCGACATGCTCGTCGAGGTCGAGGCCGACGCGGTGCGGGTCCGATGAGTCTGGCCGTCCGCGTGATCCCGTGCCTCGACGTCGACGCCGGCCGGGTGGTCAAGGGCGTCAACTTCGTCGGCCTGCGCGACGCCGGCGACCCGGTCGAGATGGCCCGCGTCTACGACGCCGAGGGCGCCGACGAGCTGACCTTCCTCGACATCACCGCGAGCTCCGGCGACCGGGAGACCACCTACGACGTCGTCCGGCGCACCGCGGAGAGCGTCTTCATCCCGCTCACCGTCGGCGGGGGCGTGCGCAGCCCCGACGACGTCGACCGGCTGCTGCGCGCGGGCGCGGACAAGGTCGCGGTCAACACCGCCGCCGTCGCCCGGCCCGAGCTGATCGGCGAGATCGCCGACCGCTTCGGCAACCAGGTGCTCGTGCTCTCCCTCGACGCCCGCCGGGTGCGCGACGGCGCGGTCACCGACTCCGGCTTCGAGATCACCACGCACGGCGGCCGCCGCGGCACCGGCCGGGACGCCGTCGAGTGGGTGGTCCAGGCCGCCGCGCTCGGCGTGGGCGAGGTGCTGCTCAACTCCATGGACGCCGACGGCACCCGCGCCGGCTTCGACACCGAGCTCATCCGCGCGGTGCGCCGCGAGGTGTCCGTGCCGGTCATCGCCAGCGGCGGCGCGGGCGCGGTCGAGCACTTCCCGCCCGCCGTGGAGGCCGGCGCCGACGCGGTGCTCGCCGCGAGCGTCTTCCACTTCGGCACCCTGCGCATCGGCGACGTCAAGGCCGCCCTGGCCGGCGCCGGCGTCCCGGTGCGGACGGCGTCGGACACGCCGCTCAGCTAGCCGGCGCCCCGTCCCGGACGGCGACCCGGGCGACGCCGCGGCGCCCGGCGGCCCACAGCAGCACCTCCAGCGGCTCGCCCTCGACGGTGGTGACCGCCGAGCCGGCGCGGATCCGCTTGCCCGGTCCGGGGACGTCGCTGCGCTGCAGCACCAGCCCGCCGGGGTAGCGCGGCGCGACGGCGCGGGCGAACAGCTGCGCCGCGGTCCACAGCCGGTCGGCGTCGGCCAGCGGGAGCGCCCGCGGCTCCCAGCCCGGCTGGGCGCGGCGCACGTCCTCGTGGTGGATCGCGAACTCGGCGCTGTCCACGAGCGCCGCCACCGGCGCCCAGCTCGTCGGCAGCCAGGCCGGCGGGCCCTGCCGGACGCGGGTCACCAGCTCGGGGTAGGGGGTCGAGGCGCGCAGCCGGTCCTCCAGCCGGGCCGAGTACGCGTGCGCCCGTTCGCCGACCGGGGTGCGCTCCAGCGCGTAGCCGGGCAGGGCGTCGGGCCGCCGGTCGCGGGTGACCAGGTGCGCCGCCAGGTGCGCCGTCGCCCACCCCTCGCAGCAGGTCGGGGCGTCGGGTCCGAGGTCGTCGAGCAGGTCGGCGAGGGCCGCGCGCTCGCGGGCGGCGAACGGGCGGGAAGCATCGGTCACCGCGGCGGGTTACCGACGGTGCGCTCCCCGGAAACCCGGCGGCCCCACCGTCGCCGATCGGTTAGCGTGACTAAGTACGCGGCAGGCCGCCGCCCGATCCCGAGGAGACCCGTGCCCCCCGCTCGAGACGCCGTCGTCCGGCGGGGACTGCGCCACGTCGGCCGCGCGATCGCCGAGCAGCCGGGCATGTTCACCCTCGCCGTCCTGGCCAGCAGCCTCTACGGCGCGATGACCGTGCTGTCGGCCTACGTGATCGGTGAGGTCACCGACCGGGTGGTGCTGCCGGCCTTCGACGAGGGCGACACCACCGCCGGCGCCCTGACCCTCGCGGTCGCGATCGTGCTGGCCGTCGCGCTGCTCAAGATCCTCGGCATCCTCGGCCGCCGGCTGTTCGCCGGGATCATGGCCTACCGGCTGCAGGCCGACTACCGCCGCCGGGTCACCGCCCAGTACCTGCGGCTGCCGCTGTCCTGGCACCAGCGCCACCCGACCGGCCAGCTGCTGTCCAACGCGAACTCCGACGTCGAGGCCGCCTGGTTCTTCGTCTCGCCGCTGCCCTTCGCCTGCGGCGCGCTGGTGATGATCGCCATCACCGTCGTCGCGCTCGTGGTCACCGACCCGCTGCTGGCCCTCGTCGGCCTGGTCGTCTTCCCGCTGGTCTTCGCCGTCAACGTCGTCTACTCGCAGGTGATGAGCCCGCGGATGCGCCGGGCCCAGCAGCTGCGCGCCGAGGTCAGCGAGATCGCGCACGAGAGCTTCGACGCGGGCCTGGTGGTCAAGACCCTCGGCCGCGAGGACGTCGAGAGCGCCCGGTTCACCCAGCGCGCCCTCGAGCTGCGCGACGGGCTGGTCGCCGTCGGCCGGGTGCGCGGGTTGTTCGACCCGCTGATGGAGGCGCTGCCCAACCTCGGCACCCTCGCCGTGCTGCTCGTCGGCGCCGGCCGGGTCGCCGGCGGCGGCACCGACCCCGGCGACCTGGTGAGCATCGCCTACCTGTTCACCCTCCTCGCCCTGCCCATCCGCGCGATCGGCTGGGTGCTCGCCGACCTGCCGCGCGCCCTGGCCGGCTTCGACCGCGTCACCCCGGTCCTCGACGCCACCGGGGAGACGCCGCACGGCGCCGAGACCGCCGTCCGCGGCGACGGCGGCGCGGGCCTGGCGCTGCGGGCGGTCGACCACGCCTTCGACGGCGCGTCCCGGCCGGTGCTCTCCGGCGTCACCTTCGACGTCGCGGCCGGCAGCACGGTCGCCGTCGTCGGGCCGACCGGCTCGGGCAAGTCCACGCTGGCCGGGCTGCTCGTCCGGTTGGTCGACCCCGCCGACGGCGAGGTGCTCCTCGACGGGGTCGACCTGCGCCGGCTGCGCGAGGGCGAGGTCAGCGCCCAGGCCGCCTTCGTGCCGCAGGGCACCTTCCTCTTCGACGACACGGTGCGCGGCAACGTCACCCTGGGCGGCGACCAGACCGACGAGGAGGTCCGCGCCGCGCTGCGGGTGGCCGCCGCCGAGGAGTTCGTCGACCGGCTGCCCGAGGGCCTCGACACCCGGGTCGGCGAAAGGGGTGCCACCCTCTCGGGCGGCCAGCGGCAGCGGATCGCGCTGGCCCGCGCCGTCGTCCGCCGGCCCCGGCTGCTCGTCCTCGACGACGCCACCAGCGCCGTCGACCCCGCCGTCGAGGCCCGCATCCTCGACGCGCTGCGCTCGGCCGACCGCCCCTCGACCGTCGTCGTGGTCGCCTACCGGCAGGCCACCATCGCGCTGGCCGACGAGGTCGTCTGGCTCGAGGGCGGGCGGGTCACCGCGCGCGGCAGCCACGAGGAGCTGCTGGCCACCGTGCCCGGCTACGCCGCGCTCGTGCGGGCCTACTCGCAGGCGGAGGTGGCGGCGTGAGCGGGCCGGAGCGCGAGGGCGCCTTCGCCACCCTGGGGCGGGGGCTGCGCGCGATGCCGGAGTTCCGCCGCGGGCTGCCGGCCACCTTCGCCCTGGCGCTGGTCGCCACCGCCGGGCGCGTGGTCGTGCCGATCGCCGTCCAGCAGGTGGTCGACCGCGGCCTGCTCGCTCCCGGCGGGCCCGACCTCGACCTGGTCCGCACGCTGGTGCTCGTCTGCGCCGCCGTCGTGCTGCTCACCGGCGTGGCCGTCTACCGGATGAACGTGCGGCTGTTCCGCACCACCGAGACGGCGCTGGCCGGGCTGCGCTCGCGCGCCTTCCGGCACGTGCACGACCTGTCGGTGCTGCACCAGCAGGGGCAGCGCCGCGGCTCGCTGGTCTCCCGCGTCACCAGCGACGTCGACCAGCTGTCGACGTTCATGCAGTGGGGCGGCGTCCTCGGCGTGGTCAGCCTGGGCCAGCTGATCGTGGCCACCGCGGTCATGTTCGTCTACTCCTGGCAGCTCACCCTGCTGGTGCTGGTCTGCTTCGTGCCGCTGGGCTTCGCCGTCCGCTGGTTCGCCAAGCGGCTGGCCGTGGCCTACGGCGTGGTCCGCGAGCGGGTCGGCGACGTGCTGGCCGCCATCTCGGAGTCCGTCGTCGGCGCCCCGACCGTGCGCGCCTACGGCATCCGCGAGCGCACCGCCGCCCGGCTCGACCGGTCCATCGGCCGGCACTACCGCGCCCAGGTCGACGCCCAGAAGGTCACCGCGGCGGTGTTCGTCAGCGGCGAGTTCATCGCCGCGCTCGCCAACGCCGCGGTCGTGGTCGTCGGCGTGCTGCTCGGCCTGGCCGGCCAGATCAGCGCCGGCACGCTGATCGCCTTCCTGTTCCTCGTCACGCTGTTCGTCGCGCCGGTGCAGATGGCCAGCGAGGTCCTCAACGAGGCGCAGAACGCCCTCGCCGGGTTCCGCCGCGTGCTCGACGTCCTCGACACCGAGCCCGACGTCCGCGACCCCGCCGCCGACGGCACCGCCCTCGACCTGCCGCCCGGGCCGCTGGGCGTGCGGCTGGAGCACGTCGCCTTCCGCTACGCGGAGGGCGCGCGCCCCGCGCTGCAGGACGTCGACCTGACCCTGGCGCCGCGCCGCAGCTACGCCGTCGTCGGCGAGACCGGCTCCGGGAAGACGACGCTGGCCAAGCTGGTCACCCGGCTCATGGACCCCACCGAGGGGCGGGTGCTGCTCGGCTCGGACGCCGCCGGCTGGGTGCCGCTGACCGACGTCGCCTTCGCCTCGCTGCGCCGGCGGGTCGGCATGGTGCCCCAGGACGGCTTCCTGTTCGACGCGACCGTCGCCGACAACGTCCGCTACGGCCGGCCGGGCCTCACCGACGCCGAGGTGACGGCGGCCTTCGACGAGCTGGGCCTGGGCGACTGGCTCGCCGGCCTGCCCGACGGCGTCGCGACCTCGGTGGGCCAGCGCGGCGACTCGCTGTCGGCAGGGGAGCGGCAGCTGGTCGCCATCGCCCGCGCGCACGTCGCCGCGCCCGACCTGCTGGTCCTCGACGAGGCCACCAGCGCCGTCGACCCGGCCACCGAGCGGCGGCTCACCCACGCCCTCGACCGGCTCACCGAGGGACGGACGACGCTGACCATCGCCCACCGGCTCTCCACCGCCGAGCGGGCCGACGAGGTGCTCGTCGTCGACGCCGGACGGGTGGTGCAGCGCGGGGCGCACGCCGACCTGGTCGACGCCGTCGGGCCCTACGCCCGGCTGCACGCCTCGTGGCGCCGGTCCTCCGCCGCGGCGCCCGAGCGCGTCGGCTGATCCCCCGGGCGGGCGACGCTCCCTTCTAGGCTGCGCCGCATGAGGATCCCCGTGCCGGCCGTCGCCGCCGCCGTCCTCGCGGGACTGGGCGTGCTGCCGCTGGCGATCGTGGCGTTCCTGGTCTACGCGCTGGGCGGGCTGCAGGCCGACGCCGGACGCGAGTGGTTCACGCTGGTCCTGCTCGTCGTCCCGCCCTTCCTGCAGCTGTTCGCCCTCACCTGGTTCCTGTTGCGGCGCGGCCGGGTGCCCCTGGTGCTCTCGGCGCTGCTCGCGATCGGGGTGGCGGGGCTGGTCGTGGCCACCGCCCGGTCGGTCGGCGAGTCGGTGGGCGCGGGCCCGTTCGTCCTGGCGCTCTGCCCGGTGCTGGCCGCCGGGCTGGCGATGACCCCGGCCGTGGGCCGCTGGCTGGCCGAGGCGCGCGACGCCCGCCGTCGGCCCGCGGCCTGACCGGCCGGGTCCGCGCGGCATGCCGCCGTCCCCGTCCCGCCGCGCGGCGCCCCGGCGGTCCCCCCGGGCCGCGGCCGCGCCGTCGGCTCCCGCCCGGTCCCCGTCCCGGCCGGCGCGCGTCCGGCCGCTGACCGCGCCGTTCGCCGCGGTCTTCGGACTGCTGGTCGCCGCCGAGGACCTCTACCTCGCCTGGCTGCTGTGGGCGCCCGAACCGGGCTGGGACTGGTTCGTGCTCACCCCGGCCGGGCTGGCACTGCTCGCGGTGGTGGGCGCGGTCCTGGTGCTGCTCGGCCGGGGCCGGGGCTGGCTGGTGCTGACCCTCGCCGCCGTCCCGTCGGTCCTGCTGCTGCTCGGCGTCGCGTTCCTCTTCGGCGTCCTCGGGGACGGCCGGTCGGTCGGCTGGGCGCTGCTGCTCCTCGTCGGCCCGGTGGGCTGCCTGGTGCTCGCGGTGCGCCGCCCGATCCGGGACTGGACCCGCCCCCGGCGGGGGACACCGCCGCCGTCGGCGGCCCGTCCGCGCCGCGCCGGGCCCCGCGGCGGCTAGCGTGCCCGCCGTGGTCGAGACAGACGTCGTCGTGGTGGGGTCCGGGCTGGCCGGGTTGGTGGCGACCGCCGAGCTCGCCGACGCCGGCAAGCGGGTGGTGCTCCTGGAGCAGGAGCCGGAGGCGTCCTTCGGCGGGCAGGCCTGGTGGTCCTTCGGCGGGCTGTTCCTCGTCGACTCGCCCGAGCAGCGCCGGCTGCGGGTCCGCGACTCCCTGGAGCTGGCCCGCCAGGACTGGTTCGGCACCGCCGCCTTCGACCGCGCGGAGGACCACTGGCCGCGCCAGTGGGCCGAGGCCTACCTGCAGTTCGCCGCCGGCGAGAAGCGGGCCTGGCTGCGCGAGCAGGGCGTCGGCTTCTTCCCGATCGTCGGCTGGGCCGAGCGCGGCGGCTACACCGCCACCGGCCACGGCAACTCGGTGCCGCGCTTCCACATCGTCTGGGGCACCGGCCCGGGCATCGTCGAGCCCTTCGCCCGCCGGGTGCGCGCCGCCGCCGACCGCGGCCTGGTCGACCTGCGCTTCCGCCACCGGGTCACCGGGCTGGTCGTCACCGGCGGCGCGGTCACCGGCGTGCGCGGGGAGGTCCTCGAGCCCAGCGACGCCGCCCGCGGCGAGGACAGCTCCCGCACCGCCGTCGGCGACTTCGAGATCGCCGCGCAGGCCGTCGTCGTCACCTCCGGCGGCATCGGCGGCAACCACGACCTCGTGCGGAAGAACTGGCCGGCCCGGCTGGGCCCGGCGCCGCAGCGGCTGCTGTCGGGCGTGCCCGCGCACGTCGACGGGCTGATGCTGGAGGCCACCGAGGCGGCCGGCGGCAACGTGGTCAACCGCGACCGGATGTGGCACTACACCGAGGGGATCGCCAACCACTCGCCGGTGTGGAGCCGGCACGGCATCCGCATCCTGCCCGGGCCCTCGTCGCTGTGGCTCGACGCCACCGGCACCCGGCTGCCGGTCCCGCTGTTCCCCGGCTTCGACACCCTGGGCACCCTCGCGCACATCGGGCAGACCGGCCACGAGCACACCTGGTTCATCGCCACCAAGAAGATCGTCGAGAAGGAGTTCGCCCTCTCCGGCTCCGAGCAGAACCCCGACCTGACCGGCAAGGACGTCCGGCTGCTGGTCAACCGCGTGAAGGCCGGCGTCTCCGCCCCGGTGCAGGCCTTCCTCGACCGCGGCGAGGACTTCGTCACCGCGACCACCCTGCCCGACCTGGTCGCCGGGATGAACCGGATCACCGGCGGCACCCCCGAGGTCGACCTGGCCACGGTCGAGCGCGAGGTCCTCGCCCGCGACCGCGCGGTGGCCAACGCCTTCACCAAGGACCTGCAGCTGACCGCGATCCGCGGCGCCCGCAACTACCTCGGCGACAAGCTCATCCGGGTCGCCCCGCCGCACCGGCTGCTCGACCCGCAGGCCGGGCCGCTGATCGCCGTCCGGCTCAACCTGCTGACCCGCAAGACCCTCGGCGGGCTCGAGACCGACCTGTCCGCCCGGGTGCTGCGGGCCGGCGGCGAGGTCTTCCCCGGCCTCTACGCCGCCGGCGAGGTCGCCGGCTTCGGCGGCGGCGGCGTGCACGGGTACCGGTCGCTGGAGGGCACCTTCCTCGGCGGCTGCCTGTTCTCCGGGCGGGTGGCCGGCCGGGCGCTGGCGGCGGCGCTGTGACCGCCCCCGGCAGCCCCTGGGCCGATCCCGCGACCGAGACCGAGCAGGTGGTCTACACCGGGCCGCCGTCGTACGCGACCCCGCCGGTGCCCGGCGCCCTGCCACCCGGGTACGGCTGGCCGCCCCCGTCGGTGCCGTACTGGCCGACCCACGGCCTGCTCGCGCCGGCGCGCTCGCGGCGCCCCGGGCAGGTCGTGGCCGCCGCGGTCCTCGCGTTCGTGCAGGCCGCCCTCGTGGCCCTGACGTCGGCCTACCTGCTCCTGCTGGCCAGCACGCTGGGCCTGGTGTCCCCGGGGTTCGGCGGCGACGCGGACGCCGACTCCCTGGTCACCGAGGCCGTCGTCGTCACCGTCGTGCAGCTGCTGTCGGCGGTCGCGCTGGTCGTCGGCGGGGTGCTGGTGCTCAACCGGCGCAGCCGCGGGTCGTGGCTGACGCTGCTCGTCGCGCTCGCCGTCCAGCTCGCCCTCGCCCTGTACTGGCTGGTCCGGCTGGGCACCCTCGACGGCTTCACCGACGAGGTCGGCCCCGGCGCCGTGCTGGTCGCCGGGGTGCTGTTCTACGTCGCGGCTCCCGCGGTGGGCCTGGGCCTGCTGCTGGCCGGCGGCGTGCGCCGCTGGGCCGCCGACCCGGAGCCGGCCGCCGCGGGCGCCCGGTGACGGGCCGGCCCGGGTCGCGGCCCCGCAGGGCCGCGCGGGGCCGCTGACCCGGCCCGTCCCGCGGGCGGGGGAGAATCGCCGGCATGCCCGCCGTCGACTCCGCCCTCGACCCCGCCGTCGCCGCGCTGCTGCGCCGTGACCCCGCCGGGCTGGTCGCCGCCGTCGTCCAGCAGCACGACACCGGTGAGGTGCTCATGCTCGCCTGGATGGACGACGAGGCGCTGCGCCGCACGCTGACCACCGGCCGCGCCACCTACTGGTCGCGCAGCCGCCGGGAGCACTGGGTCAAGGGCGAGACCTCCGGGCACCGGCAGTGGGTCCGCGACGTGCGGCTGGACTGCGACGGCGACGCGCTGCTGGTGCTCGTCGACCAGGAGGGCCCGGCCTGCCACACCGGCACGCGCTCCTGCTTCTCCCGCGACCTGGAGGTGACCCGTGCGGCTCGGTGAGACCACCCCGTCCCGCGAGGACTTCCTCGCCGCCGACCAGCCGGTCGTGCCGGTCACCCGGCGGCTGCTGGCCGACGGCGAGACGGCGGTCGGGGTCTACCGCAAGCTCGCGGGCAACCGGCCGGGCACGGTGCTGCTGGAGTCCGCCGAGCAGGGCAAGCGGTGGTCGCGGTACAGCTTCGTCGGCGTGCGCAGCGCCGGCGTGCTCACCGAGCGCGACGGGCGCACCCTCTGGCTCGGCGACCGGCTGCCCGGCCTCACCGACGACCTGCCCGAGGACCCGCTGGCCGCCGCGCGCACGCTGGCGCGGCGACTGCGCTCGCCGCGCAGCCCCGACCTGCCCCGGCTCACCGGCGGGCTGGTCGGGTACCTCGGCTACGACGTCGTCCGGCGTCTGGAGCGGCTGCCCGCCACCGCCACCGACGACCTCGGCATGCCCGAGCTGGCGCTGACGCTGGTCACCGACCTGGCCGTGCTCGACCACACCGACGGCACGGTGCTGCTCATCGCCGACGCCTTCCGGCAGACCGCGGACGACCCCGCGGCGGCCTGGGACGACGCCGTCGCCCGGCTCGACGCGATGGCCGCCGACCTCACCAAGGCCGTGCCGCCGGGCGTGGCCACCTTCACCCCCGCCGGGCCGCCCCCGGTGCGCAGCACCATGGCGCCGGGGGAGTACGAGGCCGGGGTGGAGGCCGTCCGCGAGCACATCCGCGCCGGCGACGCCTTCCAGGTGGTGCTGGCCCAGCGGTTCGAGACCGACACCGACGTCGACGCGCTCGACCTCTACCGGGTGCTGCGGGCGACCAACCCCTCGCCGTACATGTACCTGCTGCGCTTCGCCGGCCGGGAGACGCCCTTCGACGTCGTCGGCTCCTCGCCCGAGGCGCTGGTGACCGTCACCGGCGACCAGGCCGTCGTCCACCCGCCGGCCGGCACCCGCCCGCGCGGGGCCACCGAGGAGGAGGACCTGCGGCTGGCCGAGGGCCTGCTGGCCGACCCCAAGGAGCGCGCCGAGCACGTCATGCTCGTCGACCTCGCCCGCAACGACCTCGGCCGGGTGTGCGTGCCGGGCACGGTCGAGGTGCCCGACTTCATGCGCGTCGAGTACTACAGCCACGTCATGCACCTGGTCTCGACCGTCTCCGGCCAGGTCAGCCCCGACCGCGACGCGCTCGACGTCTTCGACGCGACCTTCCCGGCCGGCACCGTCTCCGGCGCCCCCAAGCCGCGGGCCATGGAGATCATCGAGTCGCTGGAGCCCACCCGGCGGGCGCTCTACGCCGGCACCGTGGGCTACGTCGACGCGAGCGGCGACATGGACATGGCCATCGCCATCCGCACCGCCGTGCTGCACCAGGGCCGGGCCTACGTGCAGGCCGGCGCCGGCATCGTCGCCGACAGCGACCCCGCGACCGAGGAGGCCGAGACCCGGCACAAGGCCCGGGCGGTGCTGTCGGCGATCGCGACCGCGGAGGGCATGCGGGAGGTGCGGTGAACCCGCGGCGGGAGCTCGGGACGGCGCTGGCCGGCTGCGCGCTCGCCGGGGCGCTGGCGCTGTCGGCCGGCGGGCAGACCTGGTCCACGGTCACCGTCACCCGCCGCCCGCCGCTGCCGCCGGTCACCGAGGCGCTGACCGGCGCCGCGCTCGCGCCGCTGGTCCCCGCCGCCGGCCTGCTGCTCCTCGCCGCGGGGGTCGCCGTCCTCGCCGTGCGGGGCGCGGCCCGGGCCGCCGTCGGCGCGCTCGTCGTCCTCGCCGGGGCGGCGCTGGCCTGGTCGGGCCTGCGGGTGCTCACCGGCGCCGCGGACACGGGGACGGCGGCACCGGGGGAGCGGCGCACCGCCGACCTGGCCGCGGCCTGGCCGGTGCTGTGCCTGGTCGCCGCGGCCGTCGCGCTCGCCGCCGGCGGGCTGGTCCTCGCCCGCGGACGGCGCTGGCCCGCGATGGGGCGACGCTACGAGCGCGCGCCGGGCACGGCCGTCCCTGCTCCGGCCCCGGCCCGCACCGACGAGGACCGGGCGCTCGACGCCTGGCGCGCGCTCGACCGCGGCGACGACCCGACCGACGACCCGGCCGACGACCCGGCGCCCGGCCCGCCGGGCCGTCATCGCTAGGGTGTGACGACCGTTCCGGCGGGGGCCGGGACCCCCGACGACCAGCAGCGAGGAGGCGGTGTGACCGTCCTCGACGACATCGTCGCCGGCGTCCGCGAGGACGTCGCGGCGCGCGAGGCGGCCACCCCCCTGGCCGAGGTGAAGGCCGCCGCCCGCGACGCCCGCCCCGCGCTCGACGCGCTCGCCGCGCTGCGCGAGCCCGGCGTGGGCGTCATCGCCGAGGTCAAGCGGCGCAGCCCCAGCAAGGGCGCGCTCGCGGACATCCCCGACCCCGCGGTGCTCGCCCGGCAGTACGCCGCAGGCGGCGCCCGGGTGATCAGCGTGCTCACCGAGCGGCGCCGCTTCGGCGGCTCGCACGCCGACCTGGCCGCGGTCCGCGCCGCCGTCGACGTGCCGGTGCTGTGCAAGGACTTCGTCGTCAGCAGCTACCAGGTGCACGAGGCCCGGGCCCACGGCGCCGACGTCGTCCTGCTCATCGTCGCCGCGCTCGAGCAGAACGCGCTGCTCGGGCTGCTCGAGCGAGTCGAGTCCCTCGGCATGACGGCGCTGGTCGAGGTGCACACCGAGGCCGAGGCCGACCGCGCGCTGTCCGCCGGCGCCTCGGTGATCGGCGTCAACGCCCGCGACCTCACCACCCTCGAGATCGACCTGGGCACCTTCGAGCGGATCGCGCCCGGGCTGCCCTCGGGCGTGGTCAAGGTCGCCGAGTCCGGCGTGCGCGGCCCGCGCGAGCTCATCGCCTACGCCGCGGCCGGAGCCGACGCCGTGCTGGTCGGCGAGGGCCTGGTCACCGCCGGCGACGCCCGCCAGGCGGTCGCCGACCTGGTCACCGCCGGCTCGCACCCGGCCGTGCCGCGCACGACCCGCTAGACCCCGGCCTCGCTGCAGGGTCCCGCCGCGAGCCTGCGAGGGGCGGGGGGCAGCGAGGTCCTTAGGCTGGGCGCATGACCAGCAGCGCCGTGCACCCGCCCGAGGACCGACTCGCCCCGGCGCGTCCGTCCTGGCCGGATCCCACGGGCCACTTCGGCGTCTTCGGTGGCCGCTTCGTGCCCGAGGCGCTGATCGCCGCGCTCGACGAGCTGACCGAGGCCTACGAGACGATGCGCGTCGACCCGGCCTTCCTCGCCGAGTTCGCCGCCCTACAGCGCGACTACACCGGCCGGCCCAGCCCGATCACGGAGGTGCCCCGGTTCGCCGAGCACGCCGGCGGCGCTCGGGTCCTGCTCAAGCGCGAGGACCTCAACCACACCGGCTCGCACAAGATCAACAACGTGCTGGGCCAGGCGCTGCTCACCAGGCGGATCGGCAAGCAGCGGGTCATCGCCGAGACCGGCGCCGGCCAGCACGGCGTCGCCACCGCCACGGCCGCGGCGCTCATGGGGCTGTCCTGCACGGTCTACATGGGCGAGGAGGACACCCGCCGCCAGGCGCTCAACGTCGCCCGCATGCGGCTGCTCGGCGCCGAGGTCGTGCCGGTGATCACCGGCTCGCGCACCCTCAAGGACGCCATCAACGAGGCGTTCCGCGACTGGGTGACCAACGTCGAGACCACCAACTACGTCTTCGGCACCGTCGCCGGCCCCCACCCGTTCCCGGCGATGGTCCGCGACTTCCAGCGCGTCATCGGCGACGAGGCCCGGGCGCAGGTGCTCGAGCGGGAGGGCCGGCTGCCCGACGCCGTGCTGGCCTGCGTGGGCGGCGGGTCCAACGCGATCGGCATCTTCACCGCGTTCGTCCCCGACGAGGGGGTCCGCCTGCTCGGGCTGGAGGCCGGCGGCGACGGCGTCGACACCGGCCGGCACGCGGCCACCATCACCGGCGGCTCGCCCGGCGTGCTGCACGGCGCCCGCTCCTACCTGCTGCAGGACGACAACGGGCAGACGATCGAGTCGCACTCGATCAGCGCCGGCCTGGACTACCCGGGCGTGGGCCCCGAGCACAGCTTCCTCCACGACATCGGCCGCGCCGAGTACCGCCCGGTCACCGACGCCGAGGCGATGGAGGCCTTCGCGCTGCTGTGCCGCACCGAGGGCATCATCCCGGCGATCGAGTCCGCGCACGCCCTGGCCGGGGCGCTCGTCCTCGGCCGGGAGCTGGGGCCGGACGCGCTGCTGCTGGTGAACCTCTCCGGCCGCGGCGACAAGGACGTGGAGACGGCGTCGCGCTGGTTCGGCCTCGGCGACCGCGAGCACGTCGAGCCCGGCGCCGGCATGGACACCGACCAGCGGCCCACCGAGGGCGCGGTCAGCAACGACCAGGCCGTCCCCGGCCGGGACGCGGGGGAGTCGGCATGAGCCTGCTCGCCGACCGCATCGCCGCCGCCCGGGCCGAGGGCCGCGCCGCGCTGATCGCCTACCTGCCGGTGGGGTACCCCGACGTCGACACCTCGATCGAGGCGATGGTCGCAGCCATCGAGGGGGGCGCGGACGCCCTCGAGGTGGGGGTCCCGTACTCCGACCCCGGCATGGAGGGCCCGGTCATCCAGGAGGCCATGGACGTGGCCGTCCGGGCGGGCGTCGGGCTGCGCCACGTGCTGCCGGCCGTGCGGGCGGTCGCCGCGGCCGGCGGGGTGCCCGTGGTGATGAGCTACTGGAACCCCATCGAGCGCTACGGCGTCGACCGGTTCGCCGACGACCTGGCCGCCGCCGGGGGGGCGGGGGCGATCACGCCCGACCTCATCCCCGACGAGGCGGGGCCCTGGCTGGCCGCCACCGACCGCACCGGCCTCGACCGGGTCTTCCTGGTCGCCCCGTCGTCCACCGACGCCCGGCTGGCCGCCACGGTCGCGGCGTCCCGGGGCTTCGTCTACGCCGCCTCCACCATGGGGGTCACGGGCACCCGGGCCACGGTCAGCACGGCCGCCGGCGAACTGGTCGCCCGCACCCGCCCGGTGGCCGGGGACCTGCCGATCTGCGTCGGGCTCGGTGTGTCCAACGGTGACCAGGCCGCCGAGGTGGCCGGCTTCGCCGACGGCGTCATCGTGGGCTCGGCCTACGTCCGCGAGATGCTCGACGGGCGCGGCGCGGAGGGGGTCCGGGCCCTCTCGGCCGAGCTGGCCGAGGGCGTCCGCCGGCGCGCCGGGGTGCCCTCGTGAGCGTCCTCGCGGCGATCCCCAGCCCCGCGCAGGGGACCTGGTACCTCGGCCCGCTCCCGCTGCGGGCCTACGCGCTGTGCATCATCGCCGGCATCGTCGCCGCCTGCTGGATCGCCGAGCGGCGCTGGGTGGCCCGCGGCGGGCGGCCCGGGGAGGTCCTCGACATCGCCATCTGGGCGGTGCCCTTCGGGATCCTCGGGGGCCGGCTCTACCACGTGCTCACCACGCCCCAGCCCTACTTCGGCGAGGGCGGCGACCCGCTTCGGGCGTTCGCCGTCTGGGAGGGCGGCCTCGGCATCTGGGGCGCGATCGCCCTCGGCGGCGTCGGCGCGTGGATCGCCTGCCGCCGCCGGGGCATCCCGCTGCCGGCCTTCGCCGACGCCGCCGCCCCGGGCCTGCTGGTCGCCCAGGCCATCGGCCGCCTCGGCAACTGGTTCAACCAGGAGCTCTTCGGCCGGCCGACGACGCTGCCGTGGGCGCTGGAGATCGACCCGGTCCACCGGCCCGACGGCTACGAGGCGTTCGCCACGTTCCACCCGACGTTCCTCTACGAGCTGCTGTGGAACCTCGCCGCGGCCGCCGTCGTCGTGTGGGCCGACCGCCGCTTCCGGCTCTCCCACGGCCGGGCGTTCGCCCTCTACGTCGCGCTGTACTGCGCCGGCCGGCTGTGGATCGAGATCCTGCGCATCGACGACGCCAACCGGGTCCTCGGCGTCCGGCTCAACGTGGTCACCTGCATCGTGGTCGGCCTGCTCGCCGTCGCCTACATGGTCTGGCAGCGCGGCCGGCCGCGGGAGGTCCTCGACCGGGCAGGGAACACCGACGCCGGGGACGCCGCCGACGCCGGGGACGACGCCCGGGACGAGAGCGCGGACGACGTCGGCGAGGCCCCCACCGGCACCGACGCGCCCGGTGCCCGGCGGTCGGGGGACCGCCCCTCCGGCACGCCGGGGGCACCCTGACCGGACGCGCGCCGGACACCCTCCGGACGCGTGAGCGCCGCGTTACGGCTGTGTACCCTCCTGTGCAGACTCCCAGTGATCCTGGGTCGTCCCACGTGTCGGAACCGGGCCAGCGCTGCCCCGCGGACGACGACCCCGCGGCACCATCCGCGGGGCCGCGAGCTCAGCCGGTCCGGGCACACCGTGTCCGCCGGACGCCGGCTCACCGCAGCCCTCGGCTGCTCTCCGCCCCCCTGACCACCGGCCGTGCCCCCGCGCCGTCCTCGCCACGAGGCCGGCGCGGTAGCCGACGACGGGAGTGACCATGTCCGGGTCCCGCACCCCCGCCCCCCGCACCACCGCCGGCCCGGCCGTGCCGTTCTCGGCCACCCCGCCGGCCACCGGTCTCTACGACCCGGCCAACGACTCGGACGCCTGCGGTGTCGCCTTCGTGGCCGACGCCCGCGGCCGCCGGTCCCGCGCGATCGTGGCCGCCGGCCTGACCGCGCTGCACAACCTCGACCACCGCGGCGCCGCCGGCTCCGAGCCGAACTCCGGGGACGGCGCGGGCATCCTGACCCAGGTGCCCGACGCGCTGCTGCGGGCCGTCGTCGACTTCGACCTGCCGCCGCTGGGGGAGTACTCGGTCGGCATCGCCTTCCTGCCCCTCGATGCCGGCGAGCGGGCCGCCCGCCAGGCCGACGTCGCGCGGATCGCGACCGAGGAGGGCCTGACCGTCCTCGGCTGGCGCGACGTGCCCGTCGACCCCGACGGCGCCGACCTCGGTCCCACCGCCCGGGCGGTCATGCCGCACTTCGCCCAGCTGTTCGTCGCCGAGACGATGGGCGCCCGCGCAGACGCCTCCGCCTTCGGCGGCACGGTGGCCCCGAACGGCGTCACCCGGCTGGAGCGGCGCTCCTTCGTGCTGCGCAAGCGGGCCGAGCGGGAGGCCCGCGAGGCGGGCAGCTCGCTGTACGTGGTCTCGCTGTCCTCGCGCACCCTCACCTACAAGGGCATGCTCACCACCGACCAGCTGCCCGCGTTCTTCCCCGACCTGCGCGACGAGCGCTACGAGTCGGCGATCGCGCTGGTGCACAGCCGGTTCTCCACGAACACCTTCCCGAGCTGGCCGCTGGCCCACCCGTTCCGGTTCATCGCCCACAACGGCGAGATCAACACGATCAAGGGCAACCGGAACCGGATGCGCGCCCGCGAGGCCAAGCTCGAGACCGAGCTGTTCGACGGTCCCGCGGGCCCGGCCGCCGAGCTCGGCCTGGAGCGCGTCTTCCCGGTGACCGCGAGCGACTTCAGCGACTCGGCCACCTTCGACGAGGTGCTCGAGCTGCTGCACCTGTCGGGCCGCTCGCTGCCGCACGCGGTGCTGATGATGATCCCGGAGGCGTGGGAGAACCACGACGAGATGGACCCGGCCCGCCGGGCCTTCTACCGGTTCCACTCCTCGATCATGGAGCCCTGGGACGGGCCGGCCTGCGTCGCGTTCACCGACGGCACGCTGATCGGCGCCGTCCTCGACCGCAACGGCCTGCGCCCGGGCCGCTGGTGGCGCACCCGGGACGACCTCGTCGTCCTGGCCAGCGAGGCCGGCGTGCTCGACATCCCGCCCGGCGACGTCGTCGCCAAGGGCCGGCTGCAGCCGGGCCGGATGTTCCTCGTCGACACCGCCTCCGGGCAGCTGGTCTCCGACGAGGAGGTCAAGGGCGCCCTCGCCACCGAGCACCCCTACGAGGACTGGCTGCACGCCGGGCTGGTGCACCTGCCCTCGCTGCCCGAGCGGCGGCGCGCGCGGCCCAGCCACGAGTCGGTCGTCCGCCGCCAGCAGCTGTTCGGCTACACCGAGGAGGAGCTGCGCCTCCTGCTCACCCCGATGGCCGCCAGCGGCGCCGAGCCGATCGGCTCGATGGGCACCGACACCCCGATCGCGGCGCTGTCGGACCGCTCCCGGCAGCTCTACGACTACTTCGGGCAGCTGTTCGCCCAGGTGACCAACCCGCCGCTGGACGCCATCCGCGAGGAGCTGGTGACCAGCCTGGGCCGCACCTTCGGCCCCGAGCAGAACCTGCTGTCGGCCACCGCGGCCTCCTGCCGGCAGGTGTACCTGCCCTACCCGGTCATCGACAACGACGAGCTGGCCAAGATCCTGCACATCGACGACGACGGCGACCTGCCCGGCTTCGCCGCCGTGCGGATCACCGGCCACTACGACGTCACCGGCGGCGGCCCCGCGCTGGTCGAGGCGATCGAGCAGCTGCGGACCAAGGTCAGCAAGGCGATCTCCGCCGGCGCCCGGATCATCGTGCTCTCCGACCGCGACTGCGACGAGCGCCGCGCCCCCATCCCGTCGCTGCTGATGACCGCCGCCGTCCACCACCACCTGGTGCGCGAGCGGACCCGCATGGAGGTCGGCCTGGTCGTCGAGTCCGGCGACTGCCGCGAGGTGCACCACGTGGCGCTGCTGCTCGGCTACGGCGCTGCGGCGGTCAACCCCTACCTGGCGTTCGAGTCCATCGAGGACCTCATCCGCGACGGCGCCCTCACCGGCGTCCAGCCCGCGCAGGCCGTGCGCAACGTCGTCAAGGCGCTGGGCAAGGGCGTGCTCAAGGTGATGAGCAAGATGGGCATCAGCACCGTCGGCTCGTACACGATGGCGCAGATCTTCGAGGCGGTCGGCCTGTCGCAGGACGTCGTCGACGAGTACTTCACCGGCACGTCGTGCCCCCTCGGCGGCGTCGGCATGGACGTGCTCGCCGAGGAGGTCGCCATGCGGCACCGGCGGGCCTACCCGGAGAACCCGACCGAGCGGGCGCACCGCCGGCTGGAGACCGGCGGGGAGTACCAGTGGCGCCGCGAGGGCGAGGTGCACCTGTTCAACCCCGAGACGGTGTTCCTCCTCCAGCACTCCACCCGCTCGCGGCAGTACGAGGTCTTCGAGCGGTACACGCAGACGGTCGACCAGCTGTCGGAGGACGCGGCCACCCTGCGCGGCCTGTTCTCCATCCGGAAGGGCGTGCGCCCGCCGGTGCCGATCGAGGAGGTCGAGCCGGCGAGCGAGATCGTCAAGCGGTTCCAGACCGGCGCGATGAGCTACGGCTCCATCTCGCAGGAGGCGCACGAGACCCTCGCCATCGCGATGAACCGCCTGGGCGGGCGGTCCAACACCGGCGAGGGGGGCGAGGACCCCGACCGGTACGTGCCCGACCCCAACGGCGACCTGCGCCGCTCGGCGATCAAGCAGGTGGCCAGCGGCCGCTTCGGCGTGACCAGCGAGTACCTGGTCAACTCCGACGACATCCAGATCAAGATGGCGCAGGGCGCCAAGCCCGGCGAGGGCGGCCAGCTGCCCGGCGGCAAGGTCTACCCGTGGGTGGCCCGCACCCGGCACTCGACCCCCGGCGTCGGCCTGATCAGCCCGCCGCCGCACCACGACATCTACTCGATCGAGGACCTCAAGCAGCTGATCCACGACCTGAAGAACGCCAACGACCAGGCGCGGGTCAACGTCAAGCTGGTCGCCGAGGTCGGCGTCGGGACGGTCGCGGCCGGGGTCAGTAAGGCCCACGCCGACGTCGTGCTCATCTCCGGGCACGACGGCGGTACCGGTGCCGCGCCGCTGACCTCGCTCAAGCACGCCGGCTCGCCGTGGGAGCTGGGCCTGGCCGAGACGCAGCAGACGCTGCTGGCCAACGGCCTGCGCGACCGGATCGTGGTGCAGGTCGACGGGCAGATGAAGACCGGCCGCGACGTCGTCGTCGCGATGCTGCTCGGTGCCGAGGAGTACGGCTTCGCCACCGCCCCGCTGGTCGTGTCGGGCTGCATCATGATGCGGGTCTGCCACCTCGACACCTGCCCGGTCGGCGTCGCCACGCAGAACCCGGAGCTGCGCAAGCGGTTCACCGGGCGGCCGGAGTTCGTGGTCACCTTCTTCGAGTTCCTCGCCGAGCAGGTGCGCGGGTACCTCGCCGAGCTCGGCTTCCGCTCGGTCGACGAGGCGGTCGGCCACGTCGAGCTGCTCGACACCCGGCAGGCGGTCGACCACTGGAAGGCCCGCGGGCTGGACCTGTCGCGGATGCTGGCCCTGCCCGAGCTGCCCGAGGGCACGCCGCGGCGGGCGGTCCGCCCGCAGGACCACGGGCTCGACGTCGCCCTCGACCAGACGCTGGTCCAGCTGTGCGAGGGCGCGCTGCTCGACGCCCGCCCGGTGCGCCTCGAGCTGCCGGTGCGCAACGTCAACCGCACCGTCGGCACGATGCTCGGCTCGATGGTCACCCGCCGCTTCGGCGGCGAGGGCCTGCCCGACGACACCATCGACCTGACCTTCACCGGGTCGGCCGGCCAGTCCTTCGGCGCGTTCCTGCCGCGCGGGGTCACCATGCGGCTGTTCGGCGACGCCAACGACTACGTCGGCAAGGGCCTCTCCGGCGGGCGGATCGTGGTCCGCCCGGCCCGCGAGGCCCCCTTCGCCGCCGAGGACAACGTCATCGCCGGCAACGTCATCGGCTACGGCGCGACCTCCGGCGAGATCTTCCTGCGCGGGCGCGTCGGCGAGCGGTTCTGCGTGCGCAACTCCGGCGCGCTGGCCGTCGTCGAGGGCGCCGGCGACCACGCGCTGGAGTACATGACCGGCGGGCGCGCGGTGGTCCTCGGGCCCACCGGGCGCAACGTCGCGGCCGGCATGTCCGGCGGGGTGGGCTACGTCCTCGACCTCGCCCGCCACCGGGTCAACCCCGAGATGGTCGACGTCGAGCCGCTCGACGGCGAGTCCTCGCAGTGGCTGCGCGACGTCCTGGTCCGGTACCACGCCGCGACCGAGTCGCCGGTCGCCGCCGCGCTGCTGGCCGACTGGGGCCGGTGGTCGGAGCAGTTCAGCGTGATCATGCCGCGCGACTACCGCCGCGCGCTCGAGGCCCGGCGCGCCGCCGAGGCCGCCGGGACCGATGTCGACCGAGCAGTGATGGAGGCCGCACGTGGCTGACTCCACGGGGTTCCTGAAGTACGAGCGGGCCCTGCCGCCCAGGCGGCCGGTGGACGTCCGCATCCTCGACTGGAAGGACGTCTACCTCTCCCGGCAGAACGGCGAGGACGGCGTCTACCCGGTCGCGGCACTGCGCCAGCAGGCCGCCCGGTGCATGGACTGCGGCATCCCGTTCTGCCACCACGGCTGCCCGCTGGGCAACCTGATCCCGGAGTGGAACGACCTGGCCCGCCGCGACGACTGGCGCGACGCCATCGAGCGGCTGCACGCGACCAACAACTTCCCGGAGTTCACCGGGAAGCTGTGCCCCGCCCCCTGCGAGGGCGCCTGCGTGCTCAACCTGCAGGACTCCCCGGTGACGATCAAGCAGATTGAGTGGGAGATCATCGACCAGGCCTTCGAGCGCGGCTACGTCGAGCCGCAGGCCCCGGCCGAGCGGACTGGTAAGTCGGTCGCCGTCGTCGGGTCCGGCCCGGCCGGCCTGGCCGCCGCCCAGCAGCTCACCCGGGCCGGGCACGACGTCACCGTCTTCGAGCGCGCCGACCGGATCGGCGGCCTGCTCCGCTACGGCATCCCCGAGTTCAAGATGGAGAAGTCCGTCCTGGACCGGCGGCTGGACCAGATGCGCGCCGAGGGCACCCGCTTCGTCACCGGCGTCGAGGTCGGCGGCAGCGGCGAGGGGGACCTGTCGGCCGAGCAGCTGCGTGCCGAGTACGACGCCGTCGTCCTCGCCGCGGGCGCCACCGTCGGCCGCGACCTGCCCGTGCCCGGCCGGGAGCTCGAGGGCATCCACCTCGCCATGGAGTTCCTGCCCTTCGGCAACCGGCAGGCGCTCGGCGAGCTCGACGACCCGCCGATCACCGCGAAGGGCAAGGACGTCGTCATCATCGGCGGCGGTGACACCGGCGCGGACTGCCTGGGCACCTCGCACCGGCAGGGCGCCCGGTCCGTGACCCAGCTGGAGATCATGCCGGCGCCGCCGGAGAAGCGGGCCGAGGGCAACCCCTGGCCGACCTACCCGATGATCATGCGGGTCTCCTCGGCGCACGAGGAGGGCGGCGAGCGGCTGTACTCGGTCAACACCGAGCGCTTCCTGGGTCATGAGGAGGGCCCCGCCCAGGGCCGCGTGCGCGCGCTGGTGCTGCACGAGGTCGAGCGGGTCGAGGGCCGGTTCCAGAAGGTGGAGGGCACCGAGCGCGAGCTGCCCGCCCAGCTGGTGCTGCTGGCCATGGGCTTCACCGGCGCCCAGCGCGAGGGTCTGGTGGAGACCCTGGGCCTGGAGATGGACGCCCGGGGCAACGTCGCCCGCGACGACGAGTTCATGGCGAGCGTGCCCGGCGTCTTCGTCGCCGGCGACGTCGGCCGCGGCCAGTCGCTCATCGTCTGGGCGATCGCCGAGGGCCGCGCCGCCGCCGGCGCCGCCGACGCGTGGCTGACCGGCAGCTCCATGCTGCCCCGGCCGGTCACCCCGACCGCGGTCGCCCTCCGCTGACGGCTCCGCAGGCCGGGTCCCGCGACACCGCGGGACCCGGCCCGGACGCCGCTGGAGCGACCGTTAGCGTTCTGCGCATGTCCCGCCGCGCGAAGATCGTCTGCACCCTGGGTCCGGCCACCAGCTCCCTGGAGCAGATCACCGCCCTCGTCGAGTCCGGGATGGACGTCGCCCGGCTCAACTTCAGCCACGGGTCGCACGCCGACCACGAGGTGGCCTACCAGCGCGTGCGCGAGGCGTCGGATGCCACCGGGCACGCCGTCGCCGTCCTCGCCGACCTGCAGGGCCCCAAGATCCGCCTGGGCACCTTCGCCGACGGCCCGGTCACCTGGGTCACCGGCAGCCGGGTCTGCATCACCGTCGACGAGGTCGAGGGCACCGCCGAGCGGGTCTCCACCACCTACAAGGGGCTGGCCAACGACGCGCGCGTCGGCGACCGGCTGCTGGTCGACGACGGCAAGCTCGCGCTGACGGTCGTCGGCATCGACGGTCCCGACGTGTGGTGCCTGGTCGTCGAGGGCGGCGAGGTCTCCAACAACAAGGGCCTGTCGCTGCCCGGGGTCGCCGTGAGCGTCCCGGCGCTGTCGGAGAAGGACGAGGAGGACCTCCGCTTCGCCCTGCACCTGTCGGTCGACTTCGTGGCGCTGTCGTTCGTCCGCTCGCCGGCCGACGTCGAGCTGGTGCGCGACATCATGCGTCAGGAGGACGTGCACCTGCCGGTCATCGCCAAGCTGGAGAAGCCCGAGGCGGTGGCGAACCTGGAGGCCATCGTCGAGGCCTTCGACGGCATCATGGTGGCCCGCGGCGACCTCGGCGTGGAGCTGGCGCTGGAGCAGGTGCCGCTGGTGCAGAAGCGCGCCGTGCAGGCCGCCCGCGAGCGCAACAAGCCGGTCATCGTGGCCACCCAGATGCTCGAGTCGATGATCGTCAACTCCCGGCCCACCCGCGCGGAGGCCTCCGACGTCGCCAACGCCGTCCTGGACGGCGCGGACGCGGTCATGCTCTCCGGGGAGACCTCGGTGGGCCGCTACCCGGTCGGCGCCGTCCGCACCATGGAGCGGATCATCGCCGCGGTCGAGGGCGACGACCGGTGGGTGCCCGAGCTGACCCGCCGCTCGCGGTCCCGGTCCGGGGCGATCGTGCGCGCCGCCCGCGACATCGGCGAGGCGCTCGACGTCAAGGCGCTGGCCACCTTCACCCAGACCGGCGAGACCGCCCGCCGGCTGGCCGCGCTGCACCCCCGCCAGCCGCTGCTGGCCTTCACCGTCGACGCCCGCGTGCGCAGCCAGCTCGCGCTGTCCTGGGGCGTGGAGACCTTCCTCGTGCCCTCCGTCGAGCACACCGACGACATGGTCGACCAGGTCGACTTCTCGCTGCTGTCGATCGGGCGGCTGCGGGTCGGCGACCGGGTGGTCGTCGTCGCCGGCAGCCCGCCGAACACGGTGGGCTCGACCAACCTCATCCGGGTCCACGAAGTCGGCACCGACTCGTGAGCTCCGGCGGGACCCAGGCCGCCGTCCTCATGGGCGTCCTCGACCTCGAGGAGCGCTCACCCGACCTGTTCGTGGGGCAGACGCCGGGCACCCGGCTGCAGCGGATCTTCGGCGGCCAGGTCGCCGCGCAGGCGCTCATGGCCGCCGTGCGCACGGTGCCGGCCGCCCGGGGGGTGCACTCGCTGCACTCGTACTTCCTGCGGCCGGGTGACCCGAACGAGGAGCTGCGCTACACCGTCGAGCGGATCCGCGACGGCCGGTCGTTCTCGACCCGCCGGGTCATCGCCTGCCAGCGGCGCCGCGGCGAGGACGTCGGCGTCTTCGCGCTGACCGCCGACTTCCACGCCGGGGAGGCCGCCGTCGTCACGCACGCCCGGCCGATGCCCGACGTGCCGGGCCCCGAGGACCTGCTCTCCCTCGCCGACCACGCCGCGGGCCACGGCGCCCTGGCCGCCCCGGCGCTGGAGATCAGCCGGGCGGTGGAGCAGCGGCCGCTGGGCAACCCGTTCGCCCCCGACCCGAAGACACCGCCGCGCACCCAGTCCCACGCGTGGTTCCGGGTGACCGGGCGCCTGCCCGACGACGCCGGCGTGCACGCGGCCGCGCTGACCTTCGCCACCGACCTGACGCTGCTCTCGGCCGGGCTGGCGCGGGTCGGCGGCGGGTGGGGCGGCCGCTACGTCGGGTCCAGCCTCGACCACGCCGTCTGGTTCCACGCGCCGGTGCAGGCCGACGAGTGGTTCCTCTACGAGACCGACAGCCCGGCGGCCACCGCCGGCCGCGCGCTGTGCTTCGGCAGCATCTGGGCCGCCGACGGCACCCACGTGGCGACGGTGGCCCAGGAGGGGCTCATCCGGTCACTGGGGGAGTGACGGCGGCGGGGTCGGCCTCCTGGTCGGCCTCCTCGGCCGTCTCCACCGTGCGCAGGGCCGCCAGGCGCTGGGCCTCACGCTCGGCCTCGACGGCGCGCTCGGCCTCGGCCCGGCGCTCGGCGTCCGCGCGGGCCCGCTCGGCGGCGGCCTCGGCGAAGTCGTCGGCCAGCCAGTCGTGACCCTCGCACAGCAGCGCCCACGCCCGCTCGACGTGCGCCCGCGTCGTCGTCGGCGCCCCGACGGCCACCCGCAGCACCACCTGGCCGCGCACGGTGGTGTGGGTCAGGAACACCTCGCCGCCGTCGTTGAGCCGCTCGAGCAGCGTCATCGTCGCGACGTCGGCGTCGACGTCGGCGGGCCACCGCGGCCGCAGGCACACCAGCGACAGCGGGTGCGGGACGACGACGTCGAAGCGGTCGTCGGCCTCGGCCCAGCCGGCCAGCTCCTGGGCCAGGGCGACGCCGGAGCGGACGTGCGCCCGCAGCCCCTCGGCGCCGTACCAGCGCAGCACCGCCCACAGCTTGAGCGCGCGGAACCGGCGGCCCAGCTCGATCTGCCAGTCGCGGTAGTCGACCACCGCGCCGGCCTCGGTGGCGGCGTTGCGCAGGTACTCGGGGAGGATCCCCAGCGCCCCGGTCAGCGCCGCCCGGTCGGCGACCCAGAACAGCGTCGCGTCGAAGCCGGTGAGCAGCCACTTGTGCGCGTCGGTGGTGTAGCTGTCGGCCTCCTCGACGCCGGCCTGCAGGTGCCGCAGCTCCGGGGCGAGGGCGCTGACCCCGGCGTAGGCGGCGTCGACGTGCAGCCACGCGCCGTACCGGCGGCAGATCGGGCCGATCTCGGCGAGCGGGTCGACCGCGGTGGTCGACGTCGTGCCGACCGTCGCGCAGACCAGCACCGGGCGGAAGCCGCGCTGCGTGTCCCGCTCCAGCCGGGCCGCGAGC
This sequence comes from Geodermatophilus sp. SYSU D00700, assembly GCF_054050255.1. Classification (NCBI taxonomy): domain Bacteria; kingdom Bacillati; phylum Actinomycetota; class Actinomycetes; order Geodermatophilales; family Geodermatophilaceae; genus Geodermatophilus; species Geodermatophilus sp. SYSU D00700. The sequence goes on from NZ_JBJGZA010000007.1 coordinate 54,629, forward strand.
GCGGCGGGGCGCATCCCGAGGTCGCCGTCGACCTCGACGATCCGGACGGCGTCGCTGCCGAGGCCGGCGATCCGCACCGCCTTCTCCATCGACGAGTGGGTCTCCGAGGAGACGTAGACGGTGTACTCGTCGGGCCGCACGCCGTGCCGGACGGTGCCGCCGCCGCTGGCCCGGTGCAGCGCGGCCAGCAGCGCGACGAGGTTGGCCCCGGAGCTGGAGTCCTGGACGACGCCGCCGCCGGTGCCGGTGGACCGGAACGTCCCGGGCAGGCCCAGCAGGTCGCCCAGCCAGTCCAGGACGTGCTGCTCGAGCTCGGTGGCCGCCGGGCTGGTCACCCAGGACATGCCCTGCACGCCCAGGCCCGCCGAGAGCAGGTCGCCGAGGACGGAGGGGCCGGAGGTGTTGGCCGGGAAGTAGGCGAGGAAGCCCGGGTGCTGCCAGTGGGTGACCCCGGGGAGGACGACGCCCTCCAGGTCGGCCAGCACGGCGGAGAAGGGCTCACCCTGCTCGGGGGCCGACGGCGGCAGGGCCGCGCGCACGTCACCCGGCGCCACCCGCGAGCGGACGGGGAACGACTCCAGCCGCGACCAGTAGTCGGCGATCCAGTCGACCACCTCGTGACCGTGCTGCCGGAACTGCTCGGGGGTCATGTGGGGGACGGGCTCGCTCACGCGCCCACCGTATTGCCCGCGACGAGCGGGCCCCGGAGGGGTTGCCCGCGACGAGTGGGCCCCGGAGGGGTTGCCCGCGACGAGCGGGCCCCGGAGGGGTCCGCGAGGAGCGAGGCGGCGCAGGACGAGGACGCCGGGACGTGAGCCGCCCCGCGAGGCGGTGGGAGGAGCGGGGCCCGGAGGGTCCCCGACGACCGCCAGGGAGGGCTCGACGCACCAGGGGACGGCACGTGGCCGCGGTGTCGGCCGGCAGGCCGACGGTGTCACGGTGCCCCCGGTGCGACTCGAACGCACACTGCGCGGGTTTTGAATCCGCTCCCTCTGCCGATTGGGGTACGGGGGCCGGCCACCGCGACCGGGATCACGGCGCCGCCAGCGTAACCGGGCGGCTGCTCCCGGTTCCCGTCGCTAGGCTCTGCGCCCGTGAGCAGCGAGCCGACCCGGGTCCTGATCGCCGAGGACGAGGCCCTCATCCGCCTCGACCTCAAGGAGATGCTCGAGGAGGAGGGCTACGTCGTCGTCGCCGAGGCCGGCGATGGCCAGACCGCCGTCGACCGGGCCCGCGAGCTGACCCCCGACCTGGTCATCCTCGACATCCAGATGCCCGTGCTGGACGGCCTGGCCGCCGCCGAGCAGATCGCCTCGGACCGGATCGCGCCGGTCATCGTGCTGACCGCGTTCAGCCAGCGCGAGCTCGTCGAGCGGGCCCGCGACGCCGGCGCCATGGCCTACCTGGTCAAGCCGTTCTCCAAGAACGACCTGGTGCCGGCGATCGAGGTCGCGCGCGCCCGGTTCGCCGAGATCTCCGCCCTCGACGGGGAGGTGCGCACGCTCGAGGAGCGGCTGGAGGCGCGCAAGGTCGTGGAGCGCGCGAAGGGCCGGCTGATGGCCGAGCAGGGGATGACCGAGGCCGAGGCCTTCCGCTCCATCCAGCGCGGCGCGATGAACGAGCGGACGTCGATGAAGGCACTGGCCGAGCGCATCCTGGCCGCGGACGCGACACCGGCGGAGGGTGCACCCTCCTGAGTGACACGCGGGGGCCGTGAGCAACGGAGCAGGTCACGACCTCGTCACGGTCTCCGCTCGTGCACTTCCGCGCACTGTGGCAGCGGTTACCTTCTGCGGACTGACGGGGCCGGTGCGTCCGCGCCCGGCCCGCCGCCACGACGTACGACAACTGGGAGTTTCTGGATGCGCACGCGTACCTACGCCCGCAGCATCGCCGTCATGTCCGCCGCCCTCATCGTCCTCACCGCCTGCGGTGGCGGCGAGGAGGACACCGGCGGGGACTCCGGCGGCGGCGGTGACGCCGCGGGCAGCGGTGAGAAGCAGGTCAACATCTACGGCACCGACGGCAACATGGGCAACGCCCTCGCTGAGGACTTCTCCGAGGAGGGCGCCCTCGCCGGGATGAGCGGCACGACGCCGCTCACCGACCTGGGCTCGGAGTTCACCGACCGTCTGCTCGAGGTCGACCCCGCCCTGCAGGACTACAACTACGCGGGTGAGACCTACGACGCGGTGGTCCTCACCGCGCTGGCCGCACAGGCAGCGGGCACCAACGACGCCAACGTCTTCAAGGCCTACGTCAACGGCATCACCACCGGCGGCGACAAGTGCACCGACTTCGCCGGCTGCCTGGAGATCATCAACAACGGCGGCAACGTCGACTACGACGGCATCTCCGGTCCGCTGGCCTTCACCGACGCCGGTGAGCCGGCCGCGGCGAGCTTCGCTCTGCTGCAGTTCGGCGAGGACAACGCGCTCGACGACTCCGCCACGGAGTACGTCATCGCCGGGGACGAGGCCAACGCCTCGACCGACGAGGGCCCGGCGTACGCGCCGGCCGGCACGACCGGCGAGCAGCTGGTCATCGGCACCCTGCTGCCGCTGACCGGTGACCTCGCCTTCCTCGGCCCGCCGGAGGTCGCGGGCGCCCGCCTCGCCGTCCAGGAGATCAACGCCGCCGGCGGCGTCCTCGGCCAGGAGGTCCGCCTCGAGGAGGGTGACTCGGGCGACGCGACGACCGACACCGCCACCCAGACCGCCGACCGTCTGCTGCAGGCCGGCGTCAACGCGATCGTCGGTGCGGCGTCCTCGACCGTCAGCCTCAACGTGATCGACCGGATCACCGCGGCGGGCGTCATGCAGATCAGCCCGGCGAACACGTCGGACCAGTTCACGACCTACAACGACAACGGCCTGTACTTCCGCACCGCCCCGCCGGACGTCCTGCAGGCTCGTGCCCTCGCCGACCTGATCGCCGCTGACGGCAACAACACCGTCGGGATCCTGGCCCGTAACGACGCCTACGGCAACGGCCTCGCCGAGAACACCCGCAACAACCTGCTCTCGGGCGGCCTCAGCGAGGACCAGGTCGTCAACATCATCTACGACCCGAACGCCGCCAACTTCGACACCGAGGTGCAGGAGATGGTGGACCTCAACCCGGACGCGATCGTCGTCATCGGCTTCGACGAGTCCGCCCGGATCATCCAGGGTCTGAACGAGAACGGCATCGGCCCGCAGCGCTGACCCGCTGACGGCGCTGTGAGGCCACAGCGCTGACGACAGCACCACCGGCAGCGGCCCGGTACCCCCACGGGGTGCCGGGCCGCTGTGCTGTCCGGCGGTGCCGGGCCCGGGCGCCACTGCCAGGACGCCCCGGGATGAGTGAGTCCGGACAGCGACTGGAGAGGCGCGGTGGGCCGGACCCGTGATCGACGATGGCGGTCGCGGCTCCCGTTCCCGCGCCGTGGTGCCCGACCTCACCCCGCAGCGCGAGGTCGGGCACCGCGCGGTGGGGACGGCGCCGCCGTCGGTCCGCGCGGTGCCGCACGTCCCCGGCCCGGACCGGCGCGCACGGCGAGGCCGGCGCACACGAGCGAGGCCGGCGTCCCCGTGGGGACGCCGGCCTCGTCGCCGTTCGGGAGGGCAGGCCCTCCAGGGGTCACTGCGCCTTGGCGAGGGTCCCCAGGTAGAGCTCGATCACCTTCGGGTCGGTCATCAGCGACTGGCCGGTGTCGGTGTAGGCGTTGCGGCCCTGGTCGAGCACGTAGCCGCGGTCGCAGATCTGCAGGCAGCGGCGGGCGTTCTGCTCGACCATGATGATCGAGACGCCGGTGGCGTTGATCCGCCGGCAGCGGATGAAGACCTCGTCCTGGTAGGCGGGGGAGAGGCCGGCCGACGGCTCGTCGAGCAGCAGGACCGAGGGGTCCATCATCAGCGCCCGGCCCATGGCGACCATCTGCCGCTCGCCGCCCGACAGGGACCCGGCCTTGCCCTTGCGCCGCTCACCGAGCAGCGGGAACAGGTCGATGACGTAGTCGAACCGCTCCTTGAACGTCTTCGACCGCAGGTACACGCCCATCTGCATGTTCTCCTCGATGGTCAGCGAGGGGAACACGTTGTTGTTCTGCGGGACGTATCCGACCCCGAGTGACACCAGTCGGTGCGCCGGCGCGGAGGTGATGTCCTCCCCGCGCAGCTTCACCGAGCCCGAACGCACCGGGATGAGCCCGAACAGCGTCTTGAGCAGCGTGGACTTGCCGGCACCGTTCGGCCCGATGATGCCGACGAGCTCGCCGTCCTGCAGGTAGAAGTCGCAGCCGCGCAGGATGTTGACGCCGGGTACGTAGCCCGCGACGAGGTCGTCGGCACGCACCAGCGCACCCTCGGCGAGGCGCAGGTGCTCCTCGCGGGTGGCCGCCTTCTCGGCGGGGGACAGCTCCGTCGACGACGCCGCTTCCTCCGCCCGCGTCAGGCCCTCGCCCGATTCGTCGACCTCGAACAGCGGCTCGCTCATCGATCGTTCCCCTCGCGCTCGACGTCCGAGCTGATGACATCGCCCTGGGGGACGTTCTCCTCCGCGGCGATCCTGCGTTCGGCCTCGGCGAGGACCTGGTCCTCCTCCTCGACGGTGAGCGGGGCGTCGTGGTGGGCACCGAGGTAGGCGTCGACCACGGCCTGGTTCTGGCTGATCGACTCCGGCGGGCCCTCGGCGATGACCCTGCCGGCGGCCATGACGACCACCCAGTCGCTGATGTCCCGGACGACGTCCATGTCGTGCTCGACGAAGATCACCGTCATGCCCTCCTCACGGAGGTCCTTGACGTGGCCGAGCAGGCTCTGGGTGAGCGCCGGGTTCACGCCGGCCATCGGCTCGTCGAGCATGACGACCTTCGGGTCGCTCATCAGCGCCCGCGCCATCTCCAGCAGCTTGCGCTGACCACCGGAGAGCGTGCCGGCGAAGTCGTCCTTCTTGGCGTCGAGCTTGAACCGCCGCAGCAGGTCCATGGCCTTCGCGGTGTTGTCCCGCTCCTGCGTCCGCCAGGTGCCGGGGACCAGGGCGCGCAAGAAGCTCTCGCCGCGCTGCCCCTGCGCGCCGAGCAGCATGTTCTGCAGCACGGTGAGCCGGGACAGCGCCTTGGTGAGCTGGAAGGTGCGGACGACGCCGAGTCGGGCCACCTGGTGCGGGGCGAGCTTGCCCAGCGGCCGGCCGTCGAACGACCAGGTGCCGGTGTTGGGCTGGTCGAAGCCGGTCAGCAGGTTGAACAGCGTCGTCTTGCCGGCGCCGTTGGGCCCGATCAGGCCGGTGATGCCGCCGCGCTGCACCTCGAGGTGGTCGACGGCGACCGCCGTCAGACCGCCGAAGGTGCGGGTCACGCCGTCGACGACGATCGCCGGGTCGGGCTTGGCGACGCCCACCTCCCAGGGGACGTCCCGCAGCGCCGTCTGCGCCAGCCGCTGCGGGGCGTCCCCACGCTGCCAGGTGCCCGGCTTCTGCAGGGAGGCGCCGGACTCCGACGCGCCGGAGGCCGAGGCGCCTGCGCCGGACGCCGCAGCACCGGACGCCGAGGCCCCCGACGCCGAGGCGCCGTGGGGGTTGGGGTCAGCGCGCATCGAGCATCACCTCTCGTCGGTCGCCGAAGATGCCCTGTGGCCGGAAGATCAGCAGCAGCATCAGGCCCAGGCCCACCAGCACGAACCGGATCTGCGCCACGTCGGTCGAGGAGAGCAGCCCCTCGGGGATGATCCCGTTGTCGATCAGCAGCCGCAGGCCGGTGTCGGCGAACTGGATCACGAACAGCAGGATGATCGCGCCCACCACCGGACCGAGGACGCGCCCGGCGCCGCCGAGGATCAGGGCGGCGTACGCCAGGAAGGTGTTGGCGTTCTGGAACTGGTCCGGGTTCGCCGCGCCGGTGCCCACCACGTAGAACATGCCACCGAAGGCGCCGATCACACCGCCGAGCACGAGCGACTGCATCTTGTACAGGTAGACGTTCTTGCCGAGGGCGCGCACGGCATCCTCGTCCTCGCGGATCGCCTTGAGCACGCGGCCCCAGGGGCTGCGCACGAGCAACCAGACGAGGACGCACAGCAGGGCGACGAGCACCCAGCCGACCAGTGCCACCCACAGCTCCCCGCCTGACCAGCTGGTGCCGAGGATGCGGTAGCGCGTCGCGGTGTCCCAGGGGGCCAGGGCGATGAAGTCACCGTTGAAGGCCGCCAGGCCGCGGGTGCCACCGGTGACCTCGCTGGCCGACACCGACCGGAAGAGCAGTCTCAGCCCCTCCGCCGCCGCGATGGTGGCGATCGCGAGGTAGTCCGCGCGCAGCCGCAGGGTCGGCAGACCCAGCAGCAGCGCGAGCACGACGGCCGCCACGAGGCCGACGACCACCCCGACCCAGAAGTTCCAGCCCCACTGGGAGACGGAGACGGCGATGCCGAAGCCGCCGAGCAGGGCGAATCCGATCTGGCCGAAGTTGAGCAGTCCGGTGTAGCCGAAGTGCACGTTGAGGCCGATGGCCAGCAGTGCGAAGAACACCGCCTGGAAGCCGAGAGCCGACTTGCCGGCGACGGCGAGTGCGTTGACGAGGTCGCCCATGGCTCAGCCGATCCGGGTGCGGCTGCCCAGGATCCCCTGGGGCCGGATGACGAGGATGACGATGAGGAGCAGCAGCCCGCCGACGTACTTGACGTCGTTGGGGATCACGAGCGTCGACATCTGGACGAAGACGCCGACGATGACGCTGCCCACCAGGGCGCCGTAGGCGGTGCCGAGCCCGCCGAGGGTGACGCCGGCGAACATGAGCAGCAGCAACTGGAAGCCCATGTCCCAGCGGACCTGGTCGGACAGCCCGAGCAGCACGCCGCCGAGGGCGGCCAGCCCACCGCCCATCATCCAGACCACCAGGATCACCCGGTTGACGTTGATGCCCGAGGACGCGGCCAGGTCGCGGTTGTCGGAGACGGCCCGCATGGCCTTGCCGATCTTGGTGCGCTGCAGCATGACCGCGACCAGGACCAGCACGACGACGGAGATGACGATCGACACCAGCGACTGGTTGGTGAGGCGGAACAGTCCGTAGTCCACTGCCCTGGAGGTGCCCAGGCCCTGGTACGGGTTCGAGGACCCGCCGTAGAGGATCTGGATGAGGTAGCGCAGCACCAGCGACAGGCCGATCGAGACGACGAGCGCGGCGACCAGGCCGGTGCCGCGGCGGCGCAGCGGGCGCCACAGGCCCAGCTCGTTGAGCGCACCGAACGCGGCGCCCCCGATGATGGCGATGATCGCCGCCGGGAGGAGCGGCACGCCGAGACCGGTGTTGACCCACCAGGCGAACACCGCACCGATCGTGACCAGCTCGCCGTGCGCGAAGTTGGTCAGCCCGGTGGTGCCGAAGATCAGCGACAGGCCGACCGCGCACACCGCGATCAACAGGCCGAAGCGCAGCCCGTCGACCAGCAGCTGGATGGCCCGGACGTTGCCGCCGCCACCGCCGGTGCTGCCGTCGTTCAGGCCGAACTGCACCGGCTGCCGCCGTCCGGTGTCGACGGTGACGGTGCGGCTGTCCTCGCCGGTGATGACGACGCCCTCGGGCAACGAGTCGGCGTCGATGGTGACGGTGTACTGGCCGGGACCGGGGACGTCGATGGCGAAGCGGCCCTCCTCGTCGGTCTCGACGCTGTCGACCTCGTCACCGGCGGCGGTGGTGATCGTCACCTCGATGCCCTCGATGGGGCCGGACCGGCTGGTCTGCAGCGTGCCGATGACCTGCTCGCCCTCGGCGCTCGCGACGCCGGGGACCAGCACGGCGAGGCCGGTGGCGGCGACGAGGACCAGCAGGAGCCGGAGCAGCACCCTGCGGGCGGCCCCCGAGCCCGGGCGGATCGCGCTCCGGTGCGGCCGAGGGGGCCCGGCAGTGGCTGACGGGTGCCTCACACAACCTCCCTGGTCGTGGCAGTGCTCGTGGTGGGCGGTGACCGACGGGCACGCTCGTGCCCACCGTCACAGCGTGCGGTGGGGCGTGACGGTAACCCAGCACCCTCGCCTGCCCACCCCCCGACGCCGAGCTGTGACCTGAGCGCGACCTCCGGGGACCCGCCGGCCGACGCCACACCCGTCCCACCCCGGCGCGTCGGAAGGGGCCGCGGGCCGCGCGGGGTGGACGATCCCGGCACCGTCCAGGGAGGGCTCCCGTGCCAGCAACCGGTCAGTGGTCCCGCGTCACGACGCGCACGGCGCGTCCCGACGACCTGTCCTCGGTCCTCGCGCTGGTGCGCCAGCACCGGGCCGAGGCGCACGCCGAGGGCGTCCTGACCGGGCAGACCCCGGGAGCGGCCGCCGCGGTGGGGTTCCGCCGGCTGCTGACCGACCCCGGTCACCGCGTGGTCCTCGCCGTCCTCCCGGGTGCCAACGCACCGGGTGCCGCCTCGGCCGGTGAGGTGGTCGTCGGTCTCGCCGTCCTGGGGCTGGACCCGCTGTCGACCGTGCTCGGCGTCCCGCAGGTCACCGTCGACAACCTGGTCGTCCACCGCGACCACCGGCGCCGGGGCGCGGGCACCGCGCTGCTGGCCGCCGCGGCGGCCTACGCCGGGGAGCTCGGCGCCCTGCACGTGGTCGCCGCGGTGGGCGGGCACGAGGCCGAGCGGCAGCGCTTCTTCGCGCGGATGGGCTTCGCGCCGCTGACCACCCGCCGGATCGTGCCGCGGGAGACGCTGGCCCGGGCCCTGGCGACCTGGCAGCGCGGCGGGCTGCCCCTGCCGCGCCGCCTGCCGCGGCGGCGTCCGCTGCCGCCCCGCCCGGTGCCCGTGGTCACCGCGGCCGCCGACGGGTGAGCTAGGCGGGGAGGATCGCGCAGGTCAGCCGGGCGGTGGCGGTGGTGCGGCCGGACTCGTCGGTCACCTGGACGAGGAACGTCGACAGCGTCCGCCCGATGCGCGCGGGGGTGCAGACGGCGGTGACCGTGCCCGAGGTGGCCGCGCGCAGGTAGCTCGCGTTGAGCTCCACGCCGACGGCCCGCCGCCCCGGCCCGGCGTTGATCAGCGCCGCCCAGGAGCCGATCGTCTCCACGAGCGAGCAGGTCGCGCCGCCGTGCAGCAGGCCGAAGGGCTGCTGGTTGCCCTCGACGGGCATCGTGGCCACCAGCCGGTCGGGGGCGAAGTCGACGATCTCGATGCCCAGCTTGTCGTCGAGGGGGCTGGCGGCGCTCGGCGGGAGCCAGTCCGGGGGAGGGGTGCTCACGTCGTGGCACGGTAGCCAGCCCGGTCCGCCGGGGCCGGGAACGTCGTGGCCCGCACCTAGGATCGACGGTGATGTCCGCTCCGGTTGCCACCCCCGCGCCCGCCGTCCAGCCCTCCTCGCCGGAGCAGCGGCCGCGGCTGCTGCTGCTCGACGGGCACTCGCTGGCCTACCGGGCCTTCTTCGCGCTCCCGGTCGAGAACTTCTCCACCACGACGGGCCAGCCGACCAACGCCGTCTACGGCTTCACCTCGATGCTGATCAACGTGCTGCGCGACGAGCAGCCCACGCACCTCGCGGTGGCCTTCGACGTCGGCCGGCAGACCTTCCGCAGCGAGATCTACGCCGAGTACAAGGCCAACCGCACCGAGAGCCCGACCGACTTCCGCGGCCAGGTGAGCCTCATCCAGGAGGTCCTGGCGGCGCTGCGGATCCCGGCGGTCACCGCGCCGGGTTACGAGGCCGACGACGTCATCGCCACGCTCACCGTGCAGGCCGTCGCCCAGGGCATGGACGTGCTCATCTGCACCGGCGACCGCGACGCGCTGCAGCTGGTCGGCGAGCACGTCACCGTCCTGTACCCGCGCAAGGGCGTCTCCGACCTGACCCGGTTCACGCCGGAGGAGGTCGAGGCCAAGTACGGGCTGACGCCGCAGCAGTACCCCGACTTCGCCGCGCTGCGGGGCGACCCGAGCGACAACCTGCCCAGCATCCCGAGTGTCGGGGAGAAGACCGCGGCCAAGTGGGTCCGCGAGTACGGCTCCCTCGACGAGCTGGTGGACCGGGTGGACACGGTCAAGGGCAAGGTCGGCGAGAAGCTGCGCGAGCACCTGTCCTCGGTGCTGCAGAACCGGCGGCTCACCGAGCTCGACCGCTCGGTGCCCCTCGACGTCGGCCCGCAGGACCTCGCGCTGCGCGCGTGGGACCGCAACGAGGTGCACACCCTCTTCGACAACCTGCAGTTCCGCGTGCTGCGCGACCGGCTGTTCGCCACGCTGAGCAGCGCCGAGCCGGAGGTCGAGGGCGGGTTCGACGTCACCGCCGACGACGTCCCCGCCGGCGGGCTGGGCGCCTGGCTCGACGCGCACGCGCGCACCGGCCGCACCGGGCTGGTCCTCCGCGGGACGTGGGGCCGGGGCACCGGCGAGCTGGCCGGCATCGCGCTGGCCGCCGCCGACGACCGCGCCGTCTTCGTCGACCTGGGCCCCGGCCTCGACCCCGCCGACGAGCAGGCGCTGGCCGGCTGGCTGGCCGACGCCGCCACCGAGAAGGTCGCCCACGACGTCAAGGGCCCGCTGCTGGCGGTGTGGGCCCGCGGCTGGGACCTGCAGGGCCTGGTCAGCGACACCGCGCTCGCGGCCTACCTCGCCACGCCCGGTCAGCGCTCGTTCGACCTCGCCGACCTGGCGGTGCGGTACCTGCGCCGCGAGCTCAAGGACGACGCGGCCCCCGAGGCGCAGCTGACCCTCGACGGCATGGGCCCGAGCGAGGCCGACCTGGCCGCGGAGGCCGCGCACGCCGACGTCCTCAAGGCCGTCGCGGTCAACGACCTCTCCGACGCCCTCGAGCAGGTGCTCGGCCAGAAGGGCGGGGACCACCTGCTCGACCAGCTCGAGCTGCCGCTGACCCGGGTGCTGGCCCGGATGGAGCAGCGCGGCATCGCCGTCGACATGGACCTGCTCACCGAGCTGCAGCGGGAGTTCGCCGACGGCGTCGCGGCCGCGGCCGCCGAGGCCTACGCCGTCATCGGCCGGGAGATCAACCTCGGCTCGCCCAAGCAGCTGCAGACCGTGCTGTTCGACGAGCTCGGCCTGCCCAAGACCAAGAAGATCAAGAGCGGGTACACCACCGACGCCGACGCGCTGACGTGGCTGCTGGCGCAGACCGGCCACCCCTTCCTCGAGCACCTGCTGCGCCACCGCGACGTCACCCGGCTGCGCACGGTCATCGACGGGCTGATCCCGATGGTCGACGACGGCGGGCGCATCCACACGACGTTCCAGCAGACCATCGCCGCCACCGGCCGGCTGTCCTCGATCGACCCGAACCTGCAGAACATCCCGATCCGCACCGCCGAGGGCCGCCGCATCCGGCAGGCGTTCGTCGTCGGGCCGGGCCACGAGTCGCTGATGACGGCCGACTACAGCCAGATCGAGATGCGGCTGATGGCGCACCTGTCGGAGGACGCCGGGCTGATCGAGGCGTTCACCTCGGGGGAGGACCTGCACTCCTTCGTCGCCTCGCGGGCCTACGACATCCCGATCGACCAGGTCGACCCGGAGATGCGCCGCCGGATCAAGGCGATGAGCTACGGCCTGGCCTACGGGTTGAGCGCCTACGGGCTCGCGCAGCAGCTGCGGATCACCCCGGAGGAGGCGCGCGGCCAGATGCACGCCTACTTCGAGCGCTTCGGCGGGATCCGCGACTACCTCGACGGCGTCGTCGAGGAGGCGCGGCTGCGCGGCTACACCGAGACCACGCTGGGCCGGCGGCGCTACCTGCCCGACCTGACCAGCGACAACGGGCAGCGGCGGCAGATGGCCGAGCGGATGGCGCTCAACGCGCCGATCCAGGGGTCGGCGGCCGACGTCATGAAGGTCGCCATGCTCGGCGTCGAGCGGGCGATCGAGGCCGAGGGCCTGTCCTCGCGGATGCTGCTGCAGGTGCACGACGAGCTCGTCCTCGAGGTGGCGCCGGGGGAGCGGGAGGCGCTGGAGGCGGTCGTCCGCCGGGAGATGGCCGGGGCGGCGCAGCTGTCGGTGCCGCTGGAGGTGTCGGTCGGCGTGGGCCACAGCTGGGACGCCGCCGCCCACTAGGAACGACCACCCCCCACGCCCCGCTCGCATGGGCGACGTGGAGCGCGGCACCGGGTCAGCGGGCGAGGGGTGTGACGACGTGGCCGCTGCCAGGCCGACGGGCTACGTGTCGGTGCTCCGCGTGCCCGGCGCGTTCGCGTTCAGTGCGTCGGCCACGCTGGTGCGGCTGGCGCAGGCGATGCTCGGCCTGGGGTCGGTGCTGCTGCTGGTGCAGCTCGGCCGGTCGTACGCCGTGGCGGGGCTGGTGGCCGGTGCGATCTCCGCCACGCAGGGCGTCGTCGGCCCGCAGGTCTCGCGCCTGGTCGACGTGCACGGGCAGCGAGCGGTCGTGCTGCCGCAGGTCCTCGTGCACGCCGCGGCCGTGAGCGGGCTGGTGGTGGCGAGCCTGGCCGGCGCGCCGACCTGGCTCCTGGCCGGTACGGCGCTGGTCGTGGGTGGCTCGTTGCCGCAGGCGGGCGCCCTCGCGCGAGCCCGGTGGACGGCGCTGCTGGACGACCCGTCGCAGCTGGAGCGTGCCCTGGCACTGGAGTCGCTGGTCGAGGAGGCGGTGTTCGTCGTCGGTCCGGTGCTGGTCACGCTCCTGGCGACCGCCGTCGCCCCGGCGGCCGGGCTGTTCACCGCGCTCGGGCTGGGCGTCGTGGGCACCGGGCTGTTCCTCGCGCAGCGCCGCACGGAACCGGCCCGTCACCTGCCCGGACCGGCCGGAACCGGTGAGCTCGGGGGGAACAGGGCGCCGGTCCGGCACGGCTCGGCACTGACCAGCGCCGGGCTGCTCCTGCTGGTCGGCACCTTCGCGGCGATCGGGGCGCTGTTCGGCTTCGTCGAGGTCGGGGTCGTCGCCCTGTCGAGCCGGCAGCAGGCGCCAGGAGCGGCCGGGACCATGCTCGGACTGTGGGCGGCCGGCAGCCTCGCGGCCGGCCTCCTGTACGGGGCCAGGGCGTGGCGGACCGCCCCGGCGACCCGGTTCCAGGTCAGCGCCGCTGCGATGGCCGCCGGCGCGGTCCTGGTCGCCGTCGCCGCGGGGTCGGGGTCGCTCCTGGCGACGACGGTGGCGCTGATCGCCGCCGGTACGGCGAACGCCCCGACCCTGATCACGGGCAACACGCTGGTACGGCTGGTCGTGCCGGCCCCGAACCTGACCGAGGCCTACACCTGGCTCGGCGTGAGCGTCTTCGCGGGCATCGCCCTCGGCTCGGCCGTCGGTGGCGCCCTGATCGACCACGGCGGTCCCGGTGCAGCCCTGTGGGCCTCGGCCGGCGCCGGCGTCCTCGTCGCCGGGTTGCCGCTGCTCGGGGGCCGCCACCTGGCCGCGCGCGGAGCGCGGGGCCCTGGAGGGTGGCCGTTCCGGTGGGTCACCCGCCGAACGGCGTCGTCGGGGCGGCGCCGATCGTGACCTCGGTGAGCACGCGGCCGGCGGCGTCGACGGTGCGCACCTCGCGCGCGCGGTCCGGCAGCAGCGCGGTCGCGCCGCCGTCGGTGAGCGGGAGGGTGGCCAGCACGGTGCCCCACCCGTCCAGGACGTCCGCGGCCACCGCCTCGGCCGGCGCGGTGACGACCAGCCAGCGGCCCTGGTCCGAGGGCTCGGTCTCCGGGGAGGAGAGGTCGCAGACCCGCGCCACGACCAGGCCGGCCACGTCGGTCGTCCCCGGTGGGGTGTCCACCCCGCACGGCACGGTGCGTCCTCCGCCGCCGGACCCGACCTGACCGGCCCGGGTGGTGACGACCAGGCCACCCTCCGGGCTGCGCGCCACGACGACGGCCACGCTCCCCGGCACGTCGTCCATCGGCAGGGCGCCCGCCCACAGCAGCCGCGGCTCGAGCGCGGCCGGCTCGGCGCCCAGCGGGACGGCGACCTCGGTGAGCGCCTCGGCGACCAGCCGCGGGACGGGTGGGGTGGCGGCCGGCCGCAGCGGCTCCAGCCGCGGCGGTTCGGCGGTCCCGGCCGGCAGCGCGGGCGCGGGCACCGCGGCGTGGTGCACCGGGTCCCCGTCGTGGAGCACCCGGACGCTGGTGCCCGCGCCGAGGGTTGTCGTGGGGACGGTGGTCACCGCGACGCCGTCGTCGGCCGGTACCGGCCGATAGGTCCGGCCGGGTGTGCCGCGCGGGCCGATCTCCAGCCGCGGCGACACCTCCACCTCGTCCCCGCGGGCGACCACGACCACGAGGGACGCCGGCCCCGGACCGCCGACGACCAGCGCGGCCGGCCGGTGCGGCTGCAGCGGCCCCGGCGCGTACGGGGTCAGCGCGTCCGCCGCCGCGCCCACGGGGCCGGTCAGCCACACGCCGCGGCCGTCGCCCTCGGCGGTCCCGGTCAGGAGCACCACCCGGCCGTGCGGGGTGTCGGTGGCGAGCACCACGCCGCGCTCCGCCGCCGGCGGCAGGTCCAGCGGGCCCCAGTCCACCCGCCGCACCGAGTCGAGGAAGGTGGTGTCGGCGGCGAGCGAGCCGCGGGTCGGCCCGGTGAGCACTGGGGCGGCGTCCGGGGCGGCGGAGCCGCGCTCCGCGCGGGGGGCGGCGGGACCGGGCGGGAGCACCTGGGGGACGGCGAGGGCCGCGGCGGCGAGGGCGGCGACGGCGGCCCCGGCGCGCCGCCTGCGGTGCCGGCGGGCGCGGGCCAGCGCGTTGGCGACGGCGGCGTCGGTGTCCAGCCGCCACCGCGGCGGCGGGCCGGGCGGGGCGACCGGGGGGTCGTCGAGCGACTCGACCACCTGCGCCGCGCCGCCCAGCAGGGCCCGCCGGCCGGCGGCGTCGGCCAGGGCGTCGGCCGCGGTCTCGGCGGGATCGGTGCCGCGGCGGCCCCACCGGACCCGGGTCGTGGCCAGCGCGGCCTGGACGGCGGCCTCGGCCCGGGCCGGGTCGCCGGTCAGCCGCAGCGCCTCGCGCAGGAGCCCGTCGCGCTCGGCGCCGACGAAGCGGCGGAAGGCCGCCTCGTCGCCCCCGGTCACCCGGCCAGTGTGCCCTCAGCGGCGGGCGGCGATGGCGTGCAGCTCGTGCACCGACTCGACGGTCGGTGCCCGGGTGAGCAGCCGCTCGAGGGCGCGCTCCTCGCGCAGGCGGGCCCGGAGTCGGCGGCGGTCGGCGAGAGTGGTGCGCAGTCGGGACACGGTGGGTTCCTCTCGGGTCAGGCGGCCGCGGGCAGCGGCGCGCCGGTCAGGGGGCTCCGCACGGCGTAGACGCCGTCGGCGGGGGTGAGCTCGGCGCCCGGCAGGAGCCGGCGGACCAGCCCGACCATGCGGTCGTTGTCGGCCTGGACGTCGGCGGTGAGGGTGCGGACGCCGCGCCGGGCGGCCAGCTCGGTGAGCTCGCCGAGCAGCTGGCGGCCGACGCCGACCCCCTGCCAGCCGTCCTCGACGACCACGGCGACGTCGGCGGTGGCGGGGTCGCCGGGGGAGCGGTCGTAGCGCGCGACCCCGACCACCTCGCCGCCGACGACCGCGACCAGTGCCTCGCGCAGGTCGTGGTCGACCTCCACGAGCCGCGCGGCGCCGAACGGCGGCCGGCGCAGCGGCGCGTGGAAGCGGCGGTAGATGGTCTCCGGCGAGAGCCGGTCCCACAGCCGGCAGAAGCGCGGGCCGTCGTCCGGTCGCACGGGCCTGGTGTCCACGGTCACGTCCATCCCGACCTCCTGGGTTCGTGAGATGAACTGTGCTCCTCCCGAGTGAGTTCGTCAAGCGAACTCAGCGCGGTATGCTGGCCCGGTGAGCGAAGCCCTGCTGGACCGGTCGCGGTGCTCCGTCGCGGGCACGCTGGCCGTCGTCGGTGAGAAGTGGAGCCTGCTGGTCCTGCGCGAGGCGTTCCTCGGCGTGCGCCGGTTCGCCGACTTCCAGCGGGTGCTCGGCGCGCCCCGGGCGGTGCTGACCGACCGGCTGAACACGCTGGTGGACGAGGGGATCCTGCGGCGGGTCCCGTACCAGGCGCAGGGGGAGCGGCAGCGGCACGAGTACCGGCTGACGCAGAAGGGCCTCGACCTCTACCCGGCCCTGGTGGCCCTCATGGAGTGGGGCGACCGGTACGTGGCCGGGGACGGCGAGGCGCCCCTGGAGCTGCGGCACCGCGACTGCGGCGAGCGGGTGCACCTGGACCTGGTCTGCGACAGCGGCCACACGCTCTCCGGCGCCCGGGACGTGCGGCCGGTGTCCGCCCCGGCCGGTGCGGCGCCCGCGGTCAGGAGCGGTGCGCGACCAGGATGAGCGTGCCGGGGACCAGTGCCCCGCGGGCGGGTGACCACTGACCCCACTCCTGCGTGCGCCCCGGCGTCCACTCCGGCTCCACCAGGTCGTCGAGGACCAGCCCGGCCCCGACGACGGCGCGTACCCAGTCGCCGACGGTGCGGTGGTGCTCGACGTAGACGGTGCGGCCCGCGCCGTCGGTCTCCACGTAGGGCCGGCGGTCGAAGTACGAGGACGTGATCCGCAGGTCACCCGGGTCGGGAGAGTCCGGCAGCGGCCAGCGGAACGGGTGGTTCACCGACGCGGCGAACCGCCCGCCCGGTCGGAGCACCCGCGCGACCTCCGCCAGCGCTCCCTCGACGTCGGCCACGAACGGCAGTCCGCCGAACGCCGAGCAGACGACGTCGAACGACGCCCCGGCCAGTGGTAGCGCGCCCGCGTCGGCCTGCACCAGCGGCACGGTCACGCCGGTGGACCGGCCCAGTTCCGCGGCGCGGGCGAGCATGCCCGCCGAGAGGTCCAGCGCGACGACGTCGGCCCCCGCCCGGCGCAGCCAGCGGGCGCAGGGCGCCGAGCCGCACCCGACCTCGAGCACCCGCTGCCCGGCGACGTCGCCGAGCAGGTGCGCGTCGGCCTCGCGCAGGCCCTCCGGGCACCACAGGAAGTCGACGTCGCCGAGGTCGGAGCCGTGCTCGGCGAGGTAGGCCGGCGCCGCGGCGTCCCACCAGCCGCGGTTGGCCCGCGCCGACTCGGCGGTGCCGGCCGGCCGGCGCTCGACCCCGCCCGCGGCGGGGTAGCCGTCGGGACCGAGGGGCAGGCTCATGACACGCCGATCGTGACACGCCGCGGGCGCCGGGCAGAGGTCGCCCACCCTGGTGGACCCGCGTGCGCCCGCGTCCGTACCATGGGAATGCGCCAGAGGTCTGTCAGTGCTGTACCCGCAAGGGATCGGCGCGCGCCGGCTCTCCCCGCTCCCGCGGTCACCCGGCCGCGGTACCCCCGTCCCTACGCATCCCCCGTCCGGAGCACTCGACCACATGACCTCCACCCAGGTCCGTCCCGACAGCACCCCCCAGATCGCGGTGAACGACATCGGCACCGCCGAGGACTTCCTCGCCGCGATCGACCAGACGATCAAGTACTTCAACGACGGCGACATCGTCGAAGGCGTCATCGTCAAGGTCGACCGGGACGAGGTGCTGCTGGACATCGGCTACAAGACCGAGGGCGTCATCCCCTCGCGCGAGCTGTCCATCAAGCACGACGTCGACCCCAACGAGGTCGTCAAGGTCGGCGACGAGGTGGAAGCCCTCGTCCTCCAGAAGGAGGACAAGGAAGGCCGCCTGATCCTGTCCAAGAAGCGCGCCCAGTACGAGCGCGCCTGGGGCACGATCGAGGCCAAGAAGGAAGCCGACGAGGTCGTCACCGGCACCGTCATCGAGGTCGTCAAGGGCGGTCTCATCCTCGACATCGGCCTGCGCGGGTTCCTCCCCGCCTCGCTGGTCGAGATGCGCCGCGTCCGCGACCTGCAGCCCTACGTGGGCCGCGAGCTCGAGGCCAAGATCATCGAGCTCGACAAGAACCGCAACAACGTCGTCCTGTCCCGCCGGCAGTGGCTGGAGCAGACGCAGTCCGAGGTCCGCAGCGAGTTCCTCAACAAGCTCGCCCGCGGCCAGGTGCGCACCGGCGTCGTCTCCTCGATCGTCAACTTCGGCGCGTTCGTCGACCTGGGCGGCGTGGACGGCCTCGTGCACGTCTCCGAGCTGTCCTGGAAGCACATCGACCACCCGTCCGAGGTCGTCGAGGTGGGCCAGGAGGTCACCGTCGAGGTCCTCGACGTCGACCTCGACCGCGAGCGGGTCTCCCTGTCGCTGAAGGCGACGCAGGAGGACCCGTGGCGTCAGTTCGCCCGCACCCACCAGATCGGCCAGGTCGTGCCGGGCAAGGTCACCAAGCTGGTGCCCTTCGGTGCGTTCGTCCGGGTCGACGAGGGCATCGAGGGCCTGGTGCACATCTCCGAGCTGGCCGAGCGCCACGTGGAGATCCCCGAGCAGGTCGTGCAGGTCGGCGACGAGCTCCTGGTCAAGGTCATCGACATCGACCTCGACCGGCGCCGCATCTCGCTGTCGCTCAAGCAGGCCAACGAGGGCGTCATCGGCGACGAGGAGCAGTTCGACCCCGCCGCCTACGGCATGGCCGCCTCGTACGACGAGCAGGGCAACTACATCTACCCCGAGGGCTTCGACCCGGAGACCGGCGAGTGGCTCGAGGGCTACGAGGAGGCCCGCGAGACCTGGGAGCGGCAGTACGCCGAGGCCCAGGCCCGCTTCGAGGCGCACCGCAAGCAGATCGCCGCGGCGCGCGAGGCCGACGCCGAGGCCGCGGCCGGCGGGAACTACTCCTCCGGTGGCGAGGCGCCGGCCAGCGACACCTCCGGTGGCACGCTGGCCAGCGACGAGGCGCTCGCCGCGCTGCGGGCCAAGCTCGCCGGCGGGGAGTGACCTGCTGACCGGCTGACGGTCCGAGACACGACAGAGGCCCAGGACCTGGTGGTCCTGGGCCTCTGTCGTGTCCGGGGCCGTGCGGTACGGCCGCGGGGGAGGGGGCCCGCCCGGCATCCCCGTCCGGGCGGGCCGGTCTCGTCGCCGGGTCCCGCCGCGCACCGGGCGGCCGCGGCGGGACCCGGCGAGAGGGGTCCTGGGGGCTAGAGGCTGAGGATGATGGCGAACGCCGAGCGGGGGCGGCCACCGGCGGCGGCCAGCGACTGCCAGGTGTGCCGGCCGGCCGGCGCGGCGTCGAGCAGCCAGCGCACGAAGGCGGTGCGCCGCGAGGGACGGACGGGGGCGGCGGTCGCGTGCGCCGCCAGCCTCTCGCGGACGGCGGGCAGGTCGGCGACCCGGATGCCGCCGGCACGCTCCACCCGGTGTCGACCGCGGGCGCGGGAGCCGGGGACGACCGTCGCGGTCGCGGGGCGGGTCTGCGACATCGTGGTGCCTGCCTCTCTCGGCTGCGTCCCCCTCCGTGGGTGACCGCCGGGGCGGACGTTATGAGGAGTGACGCGTGTGACTGGAGCGACGCGCCGGACCGGACGCCCGGGTGTTACCCGTCCGTGACCCCCGCCCGCGTGCTGGTTACCGTCCGTACGTGCTGCGGATCGGGTTGACCGGCGGGATCGGATCGGGGAAGAGCACGGTGGCGGCGCTGCTGGCCGCCCGCGGGGCGGTGGTCGTCGACGCCGACCGGATCGCGCGGGAGGTCGTCGAGCCCGGCACGCCGGGCCTGGCCGCGGTCGTCGACGCGTTCGGGCCGCAGGTGCTCACCGCCGACGGCGCGCTGGACCGGGCGGCGCTGGCCTCGATCGTCTTCCGCGACCCCGACGCTCGGGCCCGGCTCGACGGGATCGTCCACCCGCTGGTGCGGGCGCGGGCGCGGGAGGTCATCGCCCAGGCGCCACCGGACGCCGTCGTCGTCCAGGACGTGCCGCTGCTGGTGGAGACCGGCCAGGCCGGCCACCACGACCTGGTGCTGGTGGTCGAGGCCGACCTCGGGACCCGGGTGGCCCGCCTGGCCCTGCGCGGGCTGGGCGAGGACGACGCCCGGGCCCGCATCGCCGCGCAGGCCACCGACGAGCAGCGGCGGGCGGTAGCCGACGTCGTCCTGGACAACAGCGGCGCCCCCGAGGCGCTCGCCGACCAGGTGGAGCGGTTCTGGGCCGAGCGCGTCGCCCCGGCGGTGGGGGAGCGCGGCTGACGGCTCCGGGAACGACGGGAGCCCCGGACCGTGTGGTCCGGGGCTCCGGTGCTGGTGGGCGATACTGGGTTCGAACCAGTGACCTCTACCGTGTCAAGGTAGCGCTCTACCACTGAGCCAATCGCCCGAGTCCGGTCCTGCGACCGGCCCGCTCCACCGCGTCGGTGCGGAGGCGAGGTGGAGACGGGATTTGAACCCGTGTAGACGGCTTTGCAGGCCGTTGCCTCGCCTCTCGGCCACTCCACCGCACACACGAGCGCCGGTCTGGTGACCAGCGCTCGAGGTCTCGAGCGGACGACGGGATTCGAACCCGCGACCCTCACCTTGGCAAGGTGATGCTCTACCAGCTGAGCCACGTCCGCGTTGCTGTCGTGCAGGGAGAACCATACCCGACCCGGAGGCGGGCGTTCACGGGGGGTCCCCCCGGGGGGTCAGCGGGCCCCGGGATCGGCGCCGCCGCCGGAGAGCAGGACGGCCAGCTCCTCGTCGACGTCGAGCGCCGCGGTCTCCTGTCCCGACGGGACCAGTGTCTCGGTCTGCTGCAGGAAGGCGGCCACCGTCGCCCGCGACAGCTCGAAGAGCGCCTCCCCCGACGGGGCCCGCAGGTGCAGGTACAGCACGTCGCCGCTGGTGCGTGCCGGCCAGAGCCGCACGTCGCCGTCGCCGGCCGGGTGCTCGAGGCCCGCGGCGAGCAGCTCGCGGCCGAGCAGCCAGGTGATGCCGTCGTCGACCGGGTCACCCACGTCGCCGAAGCCGATGCGGACCGCGAACGGGTCGCTGACCTCGTAGGACAGGACCGCCGGCACCTCGGTCCACGAGCCGGGACCCACGAGGTGCAGCGTCGTCGGGACGGAGTACCCGGGGGAATCTCGGTGCGGCATGACCTCTCCAACGACCGGCACGCCTGGACGTTGCGCGTCCCGGCGCCCGGGCGTGTCGTCCGTCCGGGTGTTCTGTCACTACCCGACTCACGGCGTGGTGAACCGGGATCAGTGTGCCTGTCGAAGGCCCCGTGTGACGATGGGGTCCGTGACGCGTCCGGCACGACCACCGGAGGGCGACCCCGGTGACGCCGATCTCGTGCGGCGGGTGCGCGCGGGTGACCGTGGTGCCGTCGACGACCTCTACGACCGGTTCCGCCGGCCCGCGTTCGCCCTCGCCCGCCGCATCCTGGCCGACGACACGCTCGCCGAGGACGTGGTCCAGGACGTCTTCCTGAGCGTGTGGCGCGACCCGCACGCCTACGACGGCGCCCGCGGCAGCTTCTCCTCCTGGCTCATGGCGAT
The DNA here is from genome assembly GCF_054050255.1 of Geodermatophilus sp. SYSU D00700. Taxonomy (NCBI): domain Bacteria; kingdom Bacillati; phylum Actinomycetota; class Actinomycetes; order Geodermatophilales; family Geodermatophilaceae; genus Geodermatophilus; species Geodermatophilus sp. SYSU D00700. The sequence goes on from NZ_JBJGZA010000007.1 coordinate 75,848, forward strand.
GGTGCACCACAAGGCGGTCGACGCCGTCCGCCGCGAGGAGGCCCACCGGCGCCGGCGGTCCCGCGCCGAGGACGACCTGCTGCTCGGCGCGCCGACCGCCGCGCACGACGTCGAGGACCAGGCCTGGAGCCGGGTGGTGTCCGACCGGGTGCGGGCGGCCCTGGGCGCGCTGCCCGACGCCCAGCGCGAGGCGCTGACGCTGGCCTACTACGGCGGGTACACCCAGCGGGAGGTCGCGGCGCTGACCAGCGCGCCGCTGGGCACGGTCAAGACCCGCATGCTCGCCGGGATGCGCAGGCTCAGGGAGGAGCTCGGCACGGTCGCCGGACTCGCCGCCGGCGGTGCGCTCAGCGACCCCACGTCGGTCGACGGAGGTGCCCGGTGAGCCCGCGGCCCGAGGACCACCAGGCCTTCGACGAGCTCGCCGTCGGCTGGGCGCTGCACGCGCTCGAGCCCGAGGACGAGGCCGTCTTCGCGTCGCACCTGGCCTCCTGCCCCCGCTGCGCCCGCACGGTGGCCGAGACGTCCGAGGTGATGGCGGCGCTGGCCGGCGACCTGCCACCGGCCGAGCCCTCCGACCGGCTCCGCGACCGGCTGCGCCGGGCCGTCGAGCGCACCGATCAGCTGCCGCCGCCGGCCCCGGTGGCGGGCGGGGACCCCGGTGGGCCCACCGTGCCGGCCCCGCCCGATCCCGCGCCCCAGACCGCGCCCGCCCCCGGCGTCCCCGGGGGGCGGCGGCGGACCGACGTCCCCGGGTCCGGCGCCACCGCGGCCGGCCGGGCGGCCACCGGCTTCCCCGACTACGTCCCGCGGGCCGCTGCCCCCGGCGTCGGCGCCCCGTCGGTGTGGCGGCGGGTGCTGCCCAACGCCCTGGTGGCGGCCGCCGTCGCGGCGATCCTGGCGCTGGGCACCTGGAACGTGGTCCTGGGGTCGTCCCGGGACGAGGCCCAGGCGGTCGCCGCCGGGCAGGCGGAGGTGATCGACGCGCTGCTGCAGCCGGGCCGGGCGGTCATCGCGCCGGTCCACCGCGACGGCGGGGCGGGCGACGGCGGGACCGGCGACGGCGGGGCGGTGGCCACCGTGGTCGCCCGGGAGGGCCGCCTGGAGGTCGTCACCCACGGGCTGCGGGTCAACGACAGCAGCGACAGCACCTACGTGGTGTGGGGGATCGCGGGTGACGCCCCGGTGGCCTTGGGCACCTTCGACGTGATCTCCCCACAGACCGACCTGCGGACCGTAGGCTCCGCCCCGACCGGGATCGACCAGTACGCGGCGTACGCGATCAGCATCGAGCCCGGTCGGCAGGCTCCGGCGGAACCGTCGGAGGTGGTGGCGGACGGGCAGGTGACCAGCTGAGCGGACAGGACACCGTGCCGCCCCTCCCGCAGGAGGCGGCGGCGCGACCGACCGCGCGGGAGCGGCGGGAGCACGCGGCGCAGGACGGGCACCGCAGCCTGCGCGAGCGGGTCGCCGAGGCCCGCTGGCGCCGGGGCATCGCCGCGCGGCGCTCGGTCGACCACGCCTACCGGGTCGTGGTCGGGATCGTCGGCGGCCTCGTCGTCGCCCTGGGGCTGGCCACCATCCCGCTGCCGGGTCCGGGCTGGCTCACGGTCATCGCCGGCCTGTTCGTGCTCGCCAGCGAGTTCACCTGGGCCGAGCGGCTGCTGGAGTTCACCAAGCGCCACGTCCGGGCCTGGACCGAGTGGCTGGGCCGGCAGCCGCTGTGGGTGCGGCTGGGCATCGGCGCGCTGACGGCGGCCTTCGTCTACGGCGTCATGGTCGTCGTCCTGCACCTGACCGGCGTGCCGGACTGGGTGCCGGGGTGGGTGCCGCTCTGGCGCTGAGCATCTGGCATCATGGAGCGCGCAGCGGGCGATTGGCTCAGTGGTAGAGCGCTTCGTTCACACCGAAGAGGTCACTGGTTCGAACCCAGTATCGCCCACCAGCACGAAGGGCCAGGTGAACCCAAAGATGGGGGAGCCTGGCCCTTCGTCGTCTCGGGGGCCAGCCAGCTGGCGGGGACACAACTAGGACACACCGCTCGGCTTGCAGCGTCCGCCCCCGCTTGAGAAAGCAGCTGCGGACCCCTGCGCACAGGGCCTCGACGCCCCCTCAGAGCCGCCGACTGCCTCCAGGCCAGCCACGGAGGTTCCGGGAGCCTCGTTCGTTAGGCAGAGCGCCGTTCAGCCGCTCGGTGCTAGTCCTACGGATGGAAGGCAGGGCGCACTGGCTCGGTCGGCGGACCTACCTGACAGCGCGGTGTCCGGGAGGCCTGAAGTCAGGCTGAGACGATGTGGGGGTGACCGGTGCGTGGGAACCTCTTCATCAGCAGGGCCCTCTTGGCGACCCCTCAGCGGGCGCGGGGGAGATGGGTCCGCCTCCAGCGGGAGATGTGATCGGGCCGGCCTGTCCCAGCTCGGAGGTGCGCGAGGAGCTCTCGACGCTGCTCGAACGTGACGAGTCGCGCGTGGGCGAGGTGTACAGGGGACTCGAGAGGAATCTCACCGCAGACCAGATAGCAGCGGAGTTGGGCGTCTCGACGTCCAACTTCGTGTGGAATTACACGCAAACCATCAGGGCGCTCCTTGAGGGTGACTTGCCTACAGGACCGACTGTTGCCTTGGGGGTCGCGCGCAAGTTCCGGGCCTTGCTCAGAGCTGGAGGATTGTCCCCGGACGCGCGCGCGTACCTCGAGGCGAATCTCGTGGAGCTGGAAAGGCGCGCGAACGATCAGACCGCCCGCGTGGTTGAGGTTCGAGAGGCGCAGCGTCATACCGAACAGGCTGAAGCTCGGAACGACGTAGGCATCTATGCCTATGCGCTTCCTCACTACCTGCGGTACCCCTTCGATCCGGCTAGCGGGCGAACTCTCATGAAGGTCGGACGAAGCGACAGTGATGTCATCGAGCGATTCCGCAACCAAACACGCACCACCGCGCTGCCGGAAGAGCCCATCCTCCTGCGCATTTATCCAACGGGGGACCGATCGACGTCGGACGCCGAATCGGACTTTCATCGGTTGCTCGAAGCAGCGGATCACTATCGAAGCGTGGCTCGCTCCGCCGGTAGGGAGTGGTTCGTGACGAGCACTCGGTTCCTGGATCAAGTCGCCCGCGTCATGCGGTTGCCAATCATCTCGGTGAACGAATCTACGGTTGAGGAGGACTAGGCACGCCGCTGCCTACGTACACCAGTCGTTCCGCCATACCCTGTGCAATTCCGTTCCCTCTCAGTCCGTCCGAGGTCCCGGTGCTAAGCATGCGGGTGCTGGTACCGCACGGCGGCCTGAGCCGTCGGCTAATCCACAGGTGCGGCGGCCCGGACTCCCGCCAGCTCGGGAGTCGGCCAACACTCTCTGTCATGCACCACTCAACTGATCGTTAGCGGACCTGTACAGTTCCGTACTGCTACGAAAGGTCAGCGGAGGCGGCGCCAGGAGGCGGTGGACCTCTCAGGGACGGGCGACAGCTGTCAGGCCCTGTGGGGCTCTTGAGGTACCGCGGCAACGCGGGCGACGATGGGGGAGCGACGAGTGTCGGAGGCTCTGGAGGCTGCTCTCGCGGAGCGGGACGACCTGGACCCGTTTGGTGCAGCTAAGCGGACGCTGTTCGCCCTGCAGTTGAGCCGGGACCTCGAGGACGTGGCATCCGTGGCGGCGTCCGCTGTCACCGACGGCCCTGACGACAAGTCCTGCGACGTTGTATACGTCGATCGAGACGCAGGGTCGATCCTGCTTGCTCAAGGTTATGAGGCAACGGTCCCAAGGCCTCAGGCGCCGAACAATAAGGCCAGCAGCCTTCACCAGGCGGTGAACTGGCTCTTCGGCGCTCAGTCCGCGAGCGACGTCCCCGAACGACTGCGTGAGGCATGGCGGGAGGTGCACGAGGCTCTTGCAGACGGCGCCATCAAGGACATTGAGATCTGGCTAGTTCACAACCTCCCGGAGTCGTCCTCCATCGCCAGCGAGTTGAAGGCAGTCGAGCGAGCTGCCTACCTTCTGACGCAGCAGCGGTACAGCATCGAGGACTTGTCGGTGGCCGCTCGGGAGGTGGGAGTTGAGACGCTGACCGACCGCTATGAGGGATCCCGCACTCCCATCTTGGTTACGGACACCTTCAGTATTCCGGTGTCAGGTTCATTCCTAGAGCAGGGTGAGAACTGGTCGGCTGTCTGCACCAGCATTCCAGCTTCCTGGCTGCACGAGCAGTTTGCGACACACGGGCAGAGGCTCTTCTCGGCCAATATCCGTGGATATCTTGGGAGTCAGCGAGCGCAGGGCAACATCAACAACGGGATCCAGCGGTCCGCCAGGGAGTCGCCTCGTCAGTTCTGGGCCTATAACAACGGCATCACGGCACTCGTCCACTCTGTGGAGCCGGCCGACGACGGGTCGAGTCTTGAGGTCCGCGGCCTCGCGATCGTCAACGGTGCGCAGACCACTGGGGCTATCGGCTCGGTCCCTGCAGACGCCGTCGCAGAAGGAAGACTCCTGGCTCGCTTCATCAAGTGCGATGATCCAGCAACCGTTCAGGAGATTATCCGCTATAACAATCGTCAGAATCCTACGCAGGCCTCGGACTTCCGTAGCAACGACCGTGTCCAGGCGCGCCTCGTGCATGAGTTCTCGACGCTGGGGGTCGTAGGTTACAACGGCGGGCGACGCGGTGGAGCTGAGGACGTGATTAGACGTCCTGGGGAGAACCAGATTTCAGCCAGTGTGGCCGCGCAAGCCCTGGCTGCATTTCATGGCCGCCCAGACATCGCCTACCACGCCAAAGGTCAGATTTGGGAAGCCGACGCTATTTATAGCGAAGTATTTCCCGAACGCACGACGGCGAGGCATATCCTCTTTGCCTACAGTCTGCTGCGTGCCATCGAGCAGTTGCGTCTCGACTTGGGGAATCGCGATGAGGGCGACTTGACGCAGCTCGATCAGGACTTGGCCGGCTGGTTCGGTCTTCGCGGTGCGACCATGCTCGCGGTCGGTGCGGTTGGCGCCGTCAGCGAGACGCTGTTGTGCGACACGGCGATCCCCGATCGGTATGCCTTGAAGTTCAAGGGACGACCCACAGTCCCCGCCGCCGTCGCCATGTGGCGACCGGTATTAGATGCGGTGTTGGCTCTTGCTCCTACCCAGTTGGCACAGCCGTTGACGGTCGCTGGCGCGCTGCGCAACCGGTCTGCGGTGGACACGGCAGTCAATACCTTCCGTGGCATCGTCGCAGCCACGAGGGCGAGCAACGCGAGCCTCTACGCCGACTTCGCGCGGAAGGTCACGCAGGATTAGTGCTACTTGAGACTTCTGGTGAGCGCGTAGTTGGCCAGCTCGTGACGACGGACCGTGGCATTGCCATTGAGACGGTCGATCCGGACTGGCATGACGCAACAGAGACCATCCCTTGTGAGCCGAACACGCACATCGTCTGGTTAGGGCGACCCGACTGAGCCGCGCGTCGCAACTGCATTCGACAAGCCCAGCCGATCGATCAGTCGGCTGTGTTGGTCCTAAGGACGGCGCGAACGGTGGAGGGGTACCACTGGCGCCCACCCTGGGCAGTTGGAACGCCGTCTGAGTTCAGCGCGCGTGCAATGGCGGCGAGGGACATTCCGCGAGCGCTGGCCTGGGCGATGCGCTCGACAATATCTGCGGGCAGAGTGCGCGGACGCCCGAGACGCACGCCAGCCGCCTTGCGAGCGGCTAGGGCGTCCTTGGTGCGCTGACCGATAAGCCTGCGCTCGTACTGGCTGGCTGACACGACGACGTTGGCCGTGAACTCGCCGACGGGCGTCGTCGTGTCTACGCCGAGGTCAAGGCACAGGACGGACCAGCTGCGCTTGCTAGCCCGCTCGAGGAGGCCCCCAAAGTCCTTGACGGAGCGGGACAGGCGGTCAAGCTTGCTAACGATCAAGACGTCCGCCTCGCCAGCATCCAAGCGAATGAGAGCTGCTCTGAGGGCCGGCCGATTGAGGTCCTTGGCGCTTGCGCCCTCCTCGATGACCAACTCGAGGTCCCAACCGCGTCGGGCAGCTTCGCCCTCGAGAGCGGCCCGTTGGGCATCCAGGCCGGCGCCGCTGTTCACCTGCTCGCCCGTGGACACCCGGCAGTAGCCCAGCGCACGGGGCGGGCGGTGGAGGAGTGCGGGAGCCATGTTGTGACCATACAGCAACCAACCGTTTGATGTACGCGCGCAGTGGTAGGCGCTAAGCGCATAACCGCCCCAGCGAGTGAGGTCAGGGACCTCAAGCTTGACCTCGCCGTTAGCAGAGAGGGAACGTGGTCGTCCCGTTGCCAATCTCCGGAGGAGCCTCAAGTGAAGAAGGCAGCCCTGTACCCGACCCTTGCTGTCTTGGCGGTTGCGCTGACCGCTTGTGGTGGTGGGGCGGAGGCTGCCGCGCCGGCCACGCCGATTGAGTCGGCCACGCATGACGTCACACTCGAGTTCGCGTGGTACGTGGACGGCACCATCTATGCGGCGTGTCAGCATCGCGGTGGACCGTATGCCGACATCAATCACGGAACTCCTGTGACGCTGAAGACGGGAGCCGGTGAAACGGTTGGCGCCAGCGCCCTCTCGGAGGCCAATTGCGAGTCGGGGGGCGGAGCCTTCACTTGGACCGTTATCTTCCCTGACGTCCCGATGGACGCTGACTTCTACTCGGTGGAGGTCGGTCAGCGCGGTGAGGTGACTAAGAGCCGGCAGGACCTCGAGGCGAACGACTACACGTTTCAGACGTCCTTGGGCGGCTGAACTGCAGGCTATGGGCGCACTATCCCTCGGAGCCAACGAACCGAGATCCCTGCATCGGTCATGTTGACAGACAGTTCAATCTGCGCGTGTCAGAAAAGTGTTGCCGTGGGCGTAAAGACCAGCGACGTGGCTGTTCGGTGCAATCCGACGTCCTGTGACGTGCGCCACCTGGGCGGTCAGAGGGTAGAACTCCTCCTTGAAGTAGAGGGGGCATCGTTGGCAGGGAGGACCCTGCACCCCGTCTCAGGCTAGTCAAAGCTGATTGTCAGACACTGGAAAACAAGGCAATAGATGAAAACAATGCAATAGATATAATCCCCCCAGGCGTTCCCCGGAAATCCTAGCCGTTGAAGGACCCCGGCGGCGGGGTCTGGCTCGGACGTCCGGCGAAAACAGACCACGAGAATCCCGGGCTAGGGGTGTGGCCGCATTTCCTCCTCTGAGTGTTTCGTCGATGTCGTGTGACGGGCCTCGAGAAAACACGCAACCGTCACCTCCTGGTCTAGCTTGCGAGGCTGCGCGTCACTGAGCGTCTCTGCGCTACTGGCTGACCGTTCCGCGCCTACTGGCTAGGTTCTAATTTCTTTGCACTGCTGCTGCTCGGACACCGGCGGGAGAACGGGGTAAAAGAAACCGCCTTCAATCGCCAGGACAACGACACTGACGAAGGTTGGTGTCCGCCCCGTTGACCTTTGCATCAGCCGCCAACTTCTGCCTCTCTCACGCGCCGCCTTTTCCCCTGGGGTAGGTTCCGTATTGTTTCAACGGCAGGCAGGACGCGGGCGAAAAAAACGCCCGACCTGACAGGACTCGGATGCCGTCAGGCCGGGCGGTCAGGAAACCTCGTGCGTAAACATTCCCGAGTCGTTCAAGCTGTACCTTGAGGGTAGCGCATGTCGCGTTATAAAGCAAATCCGCCGGCGGTCCTGGCTATACGATATCTGCGTCCAGTGCAGCCATGAGAGTGCTGTTCCCTGTGTGCATCAGGTGTCCGTAGCGATCGATGGTGAAGTTTGATGAGGTGTGCCCTGCCCGTGTCTTCAGCTCGAGGAGGTTGGCGCCATGCCCAATCCAATAGCTGATTGCGGTGTGTCGCAGGTCGTGGATGCGGACCTTGAGGCCAGAGGCTTGAGCTGCCGGAAGCCAATAGCGACGTCTGAATGCATTGACGCGCAAGGGTCCGCCAGCCTTCCCTGTGAAAATCACGCTTGCGGAGGTGTTCAGCATGGCCAAGACCTTGGGTGGCACCGGGACGGTCCGGTTGCCAGCTCGGGTCTTTGCGGGCTGAAGCAGCAGGACGCCGCCCACCTCGACGCTCGTCCTGCTGACGCGAACCTGACCGCGCTCCCTGTCTACGTCCGCTTGTGTCAGTGCGGTTGCTTCGCCGATGCGCAGGCCCGAGTACGCCAAAAAAACACAAGGCTACGGAAGTGTGGGTCGATTGATTCCGCGAGCTTCGCGACTTCGGTAGGCGACAAGAACGTCATGGGCTCGCGCTGCTTGGCTGGCAGGTTGACCCCGATGCACGGGTTCGTCCGCAGGCGTCGGGCCTGCACGGCGGCGTGGAGGCACTTCTTGAGCTCGCTGTGCAGCTCGTGCGCTGTGGACGGCTTCACGTCCAGCCGTGCTACCCATGCCTGGATGTCTGCCGTTGTGAGGTCACCGAGGGGGAGCCGGCCGAACTCAGCCAGGTACCTATTAGCAAGGTGACGATTCTTCTCATTGGTGCTTGCGCGCAGGTGGAGGCGAGTTGCCTGCCAGTCCCTCGTCCAGGCGCTCAGGGTGATGCGGGCGTCCCTAGGGTCGATGGCTGCCCCGCTAGCGAGGTCTGCCTCGACCTGGGTCCTGAACTCCCGTGCAGCCTTCCATGTGGAGAAGGTCTTGCTTCGGCTAGCGCCGTGCACTCGGTAGCGCACACGGAAGCCGCCGTTGCGCGGCTCGATCGAGGCCATGCCCATCACTCTCTGTAGCTCTGTGTCCCAACCCCCTGTGAGCGGGAGAGGCTACAACACGAGGAGGACGACCTGCCGTCTGACCTGCTAATTCAGGGACACAGCTAGGACACGCGAGCATTCTTCGGGCCTCTGTGCTGGTCAGACGGGCGCAACGGTCCAAGAATGCAAGTCAGCGCTCTGACCTGCGGAAATCAATTCGACCGCCAGGCTTGCGGGCGTGACCACATAGCGTGATTCGAACCTTCACACCGAAGAGGTCACTGGTTCGAACCCAGTATCGCCCACCGGCACGAGGGGCCGCGCGAACCCGGGAACGGGGGAGCCCGGCCCCTCGTCGTGTCCGGGGCTCGGTGTCCGGGCTCAGCGGGTCCGGTAGCGCGCGTAGATGAGCCCGCTGGCGAAGGTCCGCTGGTCGACCAGGTCGAGGTCGAGGCGGACCCCGTCGGGGAAGAACCGCTTGCCGCCGCCGACCGCGCTCGACGTGATGAACAGGTGGTACTCGTCCACCAGGCCGGCCGCGATCGCCTGCGCGGCGAGGGTGGGGCCGTCGACGGAGAGGTCGTGGTCGGACCCGGCCTTGAGTCGGCGGACCGCGTCGGGGTCGAAGCTCCGCTCGATCCTGGTCCGCTCGCTCGACACCGACTCCAGCGTCGTCGAGTAGACGATCTTCTCGGCGGCCTGCCAGTCGCGCGCGTACTCCACGATGTGCGGCGGCGCGTCGGGCTCCTCGTGCGCCGTCTCCCAGAAGACCATCGTCTCGTACATCCGCCGGCCGTAGAGGAACGTGCGGACGGGCCGGAACAGGTCGCCGATGAAGGTGTGCACCTCCTCGACCTCGGCCCCCGTGCCGAGGTCGCCCTCGGCCGCCTCGGCGTAGCCGTCGAGCGAGGTGATCATCGAGTAGACGAGCTTGGCCATGTGACTCCCTCTCGGACGCGTGGGCCGGTCCTGCGGTGGTCCCGGCGGCCGTGACCGGGAGCCCCGGACCACGCGGTCCGGGGCTCCCGCCGGCTCAGGCCGGGCCGTAGGTCAGGTGCGCCACCCCGTTGCTCAGCGCCTCGACGCCGATGAGCGAGAGCTTCTGCGAGGTGCCCTCGGGGAACAGGTGGACGCCCTGTCCGACGGCGAGCGGGTAGACGTAGAGGTGCAGCTCGTCGACCAGGCCGTCGGCGACCAGCGCCCGCACCAGCGTCACGCTGCCGCTGACGTAGAGGTCGCGGTCGGCCTTCAGCTCGCGGATGCGGTCGGGGTCGTAGCCGCCGACGGCGGTGGAGTTGCGCCACACCGACTCGGCGTCGGTCAGCGTGGAGGAGACGACGTACTTCGTCGTGTCGTTGAAGAACGGCGCGCCCTCGTCCTCCTCGGCGGTCCGCGTGGACCAGGCCGGGGCGAACATCTCGAAGGTGTTCCGGCCGAGCAGGATGCCCGTGGCCGGTGCGGTGATGTTGCCGATCGAGGCGGCCAGGTCGTCGGGGAAGCCGTAGTCCACCGTCCACATCGGCGCGTCGGCGACCCCGTCGACGGTCGTGAACTCGTGCACCCTGATGACGCCCATGTCGTGCTCCTCACTGCTGGTCCGGCGGTCGGCCCGTCCGGGTCGGTCGGTGTCGTCGGGGAGACCCTGGCCCACGACGGAACTCATCGGTACCGGGCACGCCGTGTCGCCGGTCTCACCGGCGCGGGGGTCCGCGGCGCCGCGGCCGGGCGCACCATGGAGGGGATGGCACTGGACAGGGCCGCCCGCCTGGACGCGGCCGTGGAGCGCGACGGACCCACCTGCATCTGGTGCGGCCGCGCGCTGACCGGGCAGGTCACCGCCACGACCGAGCACGTCGTGCCGCGGGTCAAGGGCGGCCCGTCGTGGCTGGAGAACGAGGTCGCCGCGTGCCGCCGCTGCAACGGCGAGCGGGGGCACACCGCGCCGGTCGAGTGGCTGGAGGAGTGCCTGCGCCGCGGCTGGCCCGCCGACGAGGCGCGGCTGGCCCGCGTGCTGGCCGACCTGGCGGCCGCGATCGCCGTCCGCGGCGGCCAGCGCCGGGCCCGGCCCTACCTGGAGTCCCAGCTGCGCCGGCTGCGCCGCCGGGGTCCCGCCGCCGCCTGACCGCACTAGCGTGGCCGCCGTGACGTCGGGCACGGTGGTCGGGATCGCGGTCTACCCGGTGCGCGGGTGCGCCGCGACGCCGCTGCCGCGCGCCGACGTGGGCCCGGGCGGGCTGGCCGGCGACCGCGCGTTCGCCGTCGTCGACGCCACCGGGCGGGTGCTGCGCGGCCGCGACGCGCCGGCGCTGGCCGGCGTCGCCGCCACCGGAGACCCCGCGGCCGACACCGCCGCCGTCGCCGCCGCGGTGGGCGGTCCGGTGCGGCTCGAGCCGCTGACCGGCCGGCCCGAGGGCGCCGCGGCGGTGCACCTGGTCTCCCGCCAGGCGCTGGACCGGGCGGCCGCCGGCGTCGTCCCGGCCGGCTGCGGCGCCGAGGACCCGCGGGCCAACCTGGTGCTCGACCTGCCCGGCGACGACGAGCGCACCTGGGTGGGCCGGCGGCTGCGGCTGGGCACGGCGGTGCTCGAGGTCACCCGGCTGCCGAAGCACTGCCTGGGGGTCTACGCCGAGGTGGACCGGCCGGGGACGGTCGGTGTCGGCGACCCGGTGGTGACCCTCGCGGGAGGGGCCGAGTCGGCCGGGTGAGCGCCGCGGCGGTCGATACGCTGGCCTGCGCGACGCCCGTCCCGTGCCGGCGCCGCCCGAACCGCCCAGCGACCCCCAGGAGATCCCGTGTCCGCCGCGCCAGCCCCCGCCGTCACCACCCCGATCCGGGTGCCGGCCGGGACCACGGCCGAGCAGGCGCTCAAGGACGCCGGGGTCGCGCTCAAGGGTCCCGACGGCGCCGTCGTCGTCCGCGACCTCGCCTCCGGCGACCTGCGCGACCTGTCCTGGGTCCCGGACGCCGACGCCGAGGTCGAGCCGGTCGTGGCCGCCAGCCCCGAGGGCCGCGCGGTCATCCGGCACTCGACCGCGCACGTGCTCGCCCAGGCCGTGCAGGACCTCTTCCCCGGCACCCGCCTGGGCATCGGCCCGCCGGTGGAGAACGGCTTCTACTACGACTTCGACCCCGAGCGGCCCTTCACCCCGGAGGACCTGCAGGCGCTGGAGAAGCGCATGCAGCAGATCGTGAAGGCCGGCCAGCGCTTCTCGCGCCGGGAGGTCACCGAGGACGACGCCCGCGCCGAGCTGGCGCACGAGCCGTACAAGCTCGAGCTCATCGGCCTCAAGGGCGCCGGGGCCGACGGCGCCGACGTCGAGGTCGGTGGCGGGCAGCTGACCGTGTACGACAACCTCGACGCGCGCACCGGCGAGCGGGTGTGGACCGACCTGTGCCGCGGCCCGCACGTGCCGCGCACCAGCAGCATCCCGGCGTTCAGCCTCACCCGGTCGGCGGCGGCCTACTGGCGCGGCGACGAGAAGAACCCGCAGCTGCAGCGGGTGTACGGCACCGCGTGGGAGAGCCGCGAGGCGCACAAGGGGTACCTGGAGCACCTCGCCGAGGCCGAGCGCCGCGACCACCGCCGCCTGGGCGCCGAGCTGGACCTGTTCAGCTTCCCCGACGAGATCGGCTCGGGGCTGGCGGTGTTCCACCCGAAGGGCGGGATCGTCCGGCGCGAGCTGGAGGACTACAGCCGGCAGCGGCACGAGGAGGCCGGCTACTCCTTCGTGAACACCCCGCACATCACCAAGGAGGACCTGTTCCTCACCAGCGGGCACCTGCCGTACTACGCGGAGACGATGTTCCCGCCCATGGAGTTCGAGGGTGCGAACTACTACCTCAAGCCGATGAACTGCCCGATGCACATCCTCGTGTACCGGAGCCGCGGGCGCAGCTACCGCGAGCTGCCGCTGCGGCTGTTCGAGTTCGGCACCGTCTACCGCTACGAGAAGTCCGGGGTGGTGCACGGGCTGACCCGGGTGCGCGGCCTGACCATGGACGACTCGCACATCTTCACCACCCGCGAGGACATGGCCGCCGAGATCCGCGGCGTCCTCGAGTTCGTCCTCGGCCTGCTGCGCGACTACGGCCTCGACGACTTCTACCTGGAGCTGTCCACCCGCGACGACTCGCCGAAGTTCATCGGCGAGGACGCGCAGTGGGAGCGGGCCACCGCGGCGCTGCAGGCGGCCGCCGACGCGTCCGGGCTCGAGCTCGTGCCCGACCCGGGCGGCGCGGCGTTCTACGGGCCGAAGATCTCGGTGCAGGCCCGCGACGCCATCGGCCGGTCGTGGCAGATGTCGACCCTGCAGGTGGACTTCAACTTCCCCGAGCGGTTCGCCCTCGAGTACACCGCCGCCGACGGCTCCCGGCAGCGGCCGGTGATGCTGCACCGCGCGCTGTTCGGCTCCATCGAGCGCTTCTTCGGCATCCTCACCGAGCACTACGCCGGCGCGTTCCCGGCCTGGCTGGCCCCGGTGCAGGTGGTCGGCATCCCGGTCACCGACGACCAGGTCGGTTACCTGCGCGACGTCGCCCTGCGGCTGCGGGAACGGGGCATCCGGGTCGAGGTCGACGACTCCGACGACCGCATGCAGAAGAAGATCCGCAACGCGAGCAAGCAGAAGGTGCCCTTCGTGCTCATCGCGGGCGCCACCGACGCCGAGGCGGGTGCGGTCTCCTTCCGCTACCGCGACGGCAGCCAGCGCAACGGGGTGCCGATCGACGACGCCGTCGACGCCGTGGTCGCCTGGGTGGCCGCCCGGCACAACGCCGACCCGTCGGCCGACGTGCCGCTGGAGCGGCCGTGACCGTCGGCCCGGACGGGTTCTCCGTCCCGGTCTCCAGCGACGACGGCGGCCCGGCGACCGTCTTCGAGCACCTGTGGACGCCCTACCGGATGGCCTACATCCGCGGCTCGGGCAAGCCCACCGGGGAGCACGACTGCCCGTTCTGCCTCATCCCGGCGATGTCGGACGAGGAGGGCCTGGTGGTCGCCCGCGGCGAGACGGTCTTCGCCGTGCTCAACCTCTACCCGTACAACGCCGGACACCTGATGCTGGTCCCGTACCGGCACGTGCCCGACTACACCGACCTCACCGACGCCGAGGTCGCCGAGCTGGGCGCGTTCACGCAGACGGCGATGCGGGTGGTGCGGCAGGTGAGCGGTGCGCACGGGTTCAACATCGGCATGAACCAGGGGTCGGTGGCCGGCGCCGGGATCGCCGACCACCTGCACCAGCACGCGGTGCCGCGCTGGGGCGGCGACACCAACTTCATGCCGGTGATCGGCCTGACCCGGGTGCTGCCGCAGGTGCTGGCCGAGACCCGCGCGCTGCTCGCCCGGAACTGGCCGGGTGCCGCGGCGCCGGTCCCGGGGAGCTGACGTGCTCGGGCAGGGGGCGCGCGCGGCCGTCGGCCGGTTCTGGGCGCCGGTGGTGACCCGGCTGGCCGGCGCCGGCGTGACCCCGGACGCGGTGACCGTGACCGGGACGCTGGGCGCCATCGCCGCCGCGGTGCTGCTCATCGCCCGCGGCGAGCTGTTCTGGGGCGCGTTCACCGTCACGCTGTTCGTGCTGCTCGACATGCTCGACGGCGCCCTGGCCCGCGCCCGGGGCGGCGGGTCGGCGTTCGGCGCGGTGCTCGACTCCACCTGCGACCGCGCCGTCGACGCCGCCGTCTTCGGGGCGCTGGTCTGGTGGTTCACCGGCGCCGGGGAGAACCGGCTGCTCGCGCTGCTGGCCCTCGTCGGCCTCACCCTGGGCGTGCTGACCAGCTACATCAAGGCGCGCGCCGAGGGTGTGGGCATCCCGTGCGACGTCGGGCTGGTCGAGCGCACCGAGCGGCTGATCCTGGTGCTCACCGGCACAGGCCTGACCGGGCTGGGCATCCCCTACGCCGTCGACGTCGGGCTGTGGCTGCTGGTCGCCGGCGGCGCCGTCACGGTGGGGCAGCGGGTGGCCGCCGTCCACCGCGGTGCGCGCGGCCGGACCCTGTCGCCGTCGGCACCGGCTCCGTGAGCCGGCGCCGTGCCCGTCTGGCGTCCCGCGCCACCGACCTCGGCTTCGCCGCGGGCTGGCGGGCCGTGCAGTGGCTGCCCGAGCCGGTCGCCCGTGGCGGCTTCGACGCGGTCGCCCGGGTCGCCGCCCGCCGCCAGGGCCGGGGCACCCGCCAGCTGCGGGCCAACCTGCGGGTCGCCACCGGCGGGGAGCTCGACGAGGAGGCGCTCGACGAGCTCACCACCCGGGCGCTGCGCTCCTACGCGCGCTACTGGCAGGAGGCCTTCCGCCTGCCGCGGCTGGACACGCAGCGGGTGCTGCGGGACACCGTCCTCATCGGGCGGGACCACCTGGCGCGGGCGCGGGAGCAGGGCCGGCCGGTGGTGCTCGCCCTCCCGCACAGCGGCAACTGGGACGCGGCCGGGGTGTGGTTCGTCGACTGGCTCGGCGGGCCGTTCATGACCGTCGCCGAGCGGCTGCGCCCCGAGTCGCTCTACGAGCGCTTCCTCGCCTACCGGGAGACCCTCGGCTTCCGGGTGGTGCCCCTGACCGGCGGCGCCCGGCCCAGCTCCGAGGTGCTCCGCGAGTGGCTCGACGGCGGCCGCTCGGTGTGCCTGCTGGTCGACCGCGACCTGGGCCCCGCCGGGGTGCCGGTCGACTTCTTCGGCCGGCCCACCACCATGCCCGGCGGCCCGGCGCTGCTCGCTGCCCGCACCGGGGCCGCGCTGCACCCGGTCGTGTCCCGGTTCAGCGAGCGCGGCTGGGTGCACGAGGTGTGCCCGGAGGTGCGGCTCGACGGCGCCCCGCGGCTGCGCGACCGGGTGACGGGGGCGATGCAGGGCGTGGCCGACGCCTTCACCGCGGGCATCGCCCGGCGGCCCGAGGACTGGCACGTCCTCGGCCGGATCTGGGCCGACGTGCCGCCCGACCCGCCGGCGGGGGAGCGCGGCTGATGCGGATCGGCCTGGTCTGCCCCTACCAGTGGGACGTGCCCGGCGGGGTGCAGTACCACGTGCGCGACCTCGCCGAGACGCTGCGCGGGCTCGGCCACCACGTCGAGGTGCTCACCCCCGCCGAGCGCGAGGAGTCGCTGACCGACCCCTGGCTGACCTTCGCCGGGCGCACCGTGCCGATCCCGTACAACGGCTCGATGGCCAGCGTGCAGTTCGGGCCGGTGTCGGCGTCCCGCGTGCGGCGCTGGCTGCGCGAGGGGCGCTTCGACGTCGTCCACGTGCACGACCCCGCCCCGCCCTCGATCGGCCTGCTCGTCTGCATGATCGCCAAGGGGCCCATCGTGGCCACCTTCCACGCCGCGACGGTCCGGTCCAAGTGGCTGGTCGCGTGGGGCCCGGTCGTGCGCCCGTGGCTGGAGCGGATCAGCGGCCGGATCGCCGTCTCCGACTTCGCCCGCCGGGTCCAGGTCGAGCACCTCGGCGGCGACGCCGTGATCATCCCCAACGGCGTGCACGTGCCCGCCTTCGCCGACGGCCCGACGCTGCCCGGTGCCGCGCGCGGCGTCGACGGCCCCACGATCGGCTTCCTCGGCCGCTACGACGAGCCGCGCAAGGGCCTGCCGGTGCTGCTCGAGGCGATGCGGACCGTCGTCCGCGACCACCCCGGCGCGCGCCTCCTCGTCGCCGGCCGCGGCGACCCCGACGCGCTGTACGAGGCGGTGGGGGAGGACCTGCGCCCGTCGGTGGCGCTGCTGGGCGAGCTGTCGGAGCCCGACAAGGGCGCGTTCCTGCGCTCGGTCGACGTGTACTGCGCGCCCAACCTGCTCGGCGAGAGCTTCGGCGTGGTGCTCATCGAGGCCATGGCGGCCGGTGCGCCGATCGTCGCCAGCGACCTCGACGCCTTCGCGCGGGTGCTGGAGGACGGCGCGGCCGGGGTGCTGGTCCGCCGCGGGGACAGCGCGGCCCTGGCCCGCGCGCTGTCGGGGCTGCTCGACGACCCCGCGCGCCGGGCGGCGCTGTCGGCGGCCGGGCGGGAGGCCGCGGCGGGGTACGACTGGCAGGTGGTGGCGCGCAAGGTGCTCGCCGTCTACGAGACCGTCGCCGTGCCCGGCGCCGGCGGGGTCACCGCCGCCGACGACGACGAGCTGGCCGCCGCCACCGGCACCCCGGGCGCAGAGGACGGGGTGTTGCCGTCCCTGCGCAGGCGCGTCCGCCGCTAGCGTGGTCAGGCGTGACGCCCGATGCCTGGATGCTGCTCGCCGCGGGCGTCGTCGTGCTCCTGCTCGCCTGCTGGACGGCCTGGACGCTCACCCGGCTGCGGCGGCTGGAGGTCCGGGTGGCCCGCGCGTGGACGGTGCTCGACGACCGGCTGCAGCAGCGCGCCGCGCTCGCCGCCGACCTGGCCTCCGACTGCTCGGCCGCGCTCGGCGAGGACCGCACCGTCCGGCTCAAGGCCGCCGCGCACGACGCCCACCACCCGCGGAGCGGGGACCGTGAGCTGGCCGAGAACGCCCTCGGCCGCGAGCTGCGCGCACTGCCCCGCGAGGTGCCCGGCATCCCGACGGCGCGGCTGACCGCGCTGGCCGAGGCCGACGCCCGCATGGCGCTGGCGCGGCGGTTCTACAACGACGCCGTCCGCGACACGCACCTGCTGCGGATGCGCCGGCTGCCCCGGCTGCTGCGGCTGCACGCCGACCGGCCGCTGCCGCGGTTCTTCGACGTCGAGGACGGCCTGGACGCCGTCCTGACCGGGGCCGGGACGGCCCGCGGCTGAGCGCTCCCGAGGTGTCGACCCCGTGACCGCGCAGCAGGACGAGGTCGGGAGTGCCCGCCGGCCTCCCGGGCCCGAGCGGGCAGCCCCCCGGCGGCTCGGCGGCGTCGACCTCGCCCGCGGGCTCGCCGTCCTGGGCATGTTCGGCGCCCACCTCGGCGCCACCGGGGAGCTCGGCTGGGACCCGGCCACCTGGCGGGCGGTCGTCGACGGCCGCTCGTCGATCCTGTTCGCCACGCTGGCCGGGGTGTCCATCGCCCTGCTGTCCGGCGGGCGCACCCCGCCGGCCGGCCACGAGCTGGCCCGGGCGCGGACCCGGATCCTGGTCCGCGCCGCCTGGGTGTTCGCCATCGGCGGCGTGCTGGAGCTGCTCGACACCTTCGTCGCGATCATCCTCGGCGTCTACGCGGCGCTGTTCGTCCTGGCGCTGCCGTTCCTGCGCTGGTCCCCGGCCCGGCTGCTGCTGGCCGCCGGCGTCGTCGCCCTGGCCGGCCCGCCGCTGGCGCTCGCGGTCGGCCGGTACGCGACCGAGCACGGCGAGGAGGGCAACGCCTTCGCCTTCCTGCTGTTCACCGGCTACTACCCGGCGGCGGTGTGGCTGGCCTTCGTGCTGGCCGGGCTGGCGGTCGGCCGGATGGACCTCGCCGCCGCCCGGGTGCGCGCGGGCCTGGTGGCCGGCGGCGCGGCCGCCGCGGTGCTCGGCTACGTCGGGGGCCGGCTGAGCACCCTGGAGTTCGCGCCCGGGGAGCGGCTGGCCGGCATCGAGGCCGGGTTCGGCGCCGAGGGGGAGTGGGACCCGGCCTGGTTCGCCGGCGCCGAGCCGCACAGCAGCACGCCGTTCGAGGTGCTCGGGTCCGGCGGGGTGGCGGTCGCCGTCATCGGCCTGTGCCTGGTCCTCGCCGACCTGCTGCCGCGGCTGACCTGGCCGCTGGCGTCGGTGGGCGCGCTGGCGCTGTCGGTCTACACCGCCCAGATCGTGGCCATCGAGGTGTTCGACGTCGACTACGGCGAGTCCTGGGGGCAGTGGGTGCGCTTCAGCCTCACCGCCGTGCTGCTGGCGTCGGTGTGGCGGTGGCAGCTGGGCCGCGGCCCGGTGGAGCGGCTGCTGACCTGGAGCTCGCGGCGCGCGGCCGGGCCCTGACCGTGCCCGCCTGCCCGGCCGGGCCCGTCCGGCCGGGTCGGGGGCCGGCGGGCCGCCGGTAGGATCGACCGGTGCGCCCGGGTGCCGGTGCCGGGCGCCCGGGACGAGGAGGACAGCCGTGAGCGGCCATTCCAAGTGGGCGACCACCAAGCACAAGAAGGCCGCGATCGACGCCAAGCGCGGCAAGCTGTTCGCCAAGCTGATCAAGAACGTCGAGGTCGCGGCACGCACCGGCGGCGGTGACCCGGCGGGCAACCCGACGCTCTACGACGCCATCCAGAAGGCGAAGAAGTCCTCGGTCCCCAACGACAACATCGACCGCGCGGTCAAGCGCGGGTCGGGCGCCGAGGCCGGGGGCACCGACTACCAGAACATCACCTACGAGGGCTATGCCGCCGGCGGTGTCGCGGTGCTCGTCGAGTGCCTCACCGACAACCGCAACCGCGCCGCCTCCGAGGTGCGCACCGCGATGACCCGCAACGGCGGCTCCATGGCCGACCCGGGCTCGGTGTCCTACCTGTTCACCCGCAAGGGCGTCGTCGTCGTGCCCAAGTCCGACGGCGTCGACGAGGACAGCGTGCTCCTGGCCGTCCTCGACGCCGGCGCCGAGGAGGTCCGCGACCTCGGCGACACCCTCGAGGTCGTCTGCGAGCCCACCGACCTGGTCGCGGTGCGCACCGCCCTGCAGGACGCCGGCATCGACTACGACTCGGCCGAGGCCGGCTTCGTCCCCAGCGTCACCGTCGAGCTCGACGAGGAGGGCGCCGGCAAGGTGTTCCGCCTCATCGACGCCCTCGAGGACTGCGACGACGTGCAGAACGTCTACGCCAACTACGACGTCTCCGACGAGGTGCTCGAGAAGGTGGGCTGACGACGGCCCGCGTGTCGCGCCCTCTCGTCGCACGGGCCGGTTAGCCTCGGTCGAACACCAGTTCGGTCATCGGGAGGCGTCCATGCGGGTCCTCGGCATCGACCCGGGGCTCACCCGGTGCGGGTGGGGCGTCGTCGACGGCCGTCCCGGCGCCCGGCCGGAGGCCGTCGGGGTGGGCGTCATCCGCAGCTCCGCCGACCTCGACCTGGAGCTGCGGCTGCTGGAGCTGCACACCCAGGTGACGGCGCTGCTGCGCGAGCACCGGCCCGACGTCGTGGCCATCGAGCGGGTCTTCACCCAGAACAACAAGGGCACCGCCACCGGCACCGCCCAGGCGGCGGGCGTGGCGGCGCTGGCCGCCGCGCAGGCCGACCGGCCGGTCGCCTGGCACACGCCCAGCGAGGTCAAGGCGGCCATCTCCGGCAGCGGCCGCGCGGACAAGGAGCAGGTCACCCTCATGGTCACCCGGGTGCTGGGCCTCGCGGCCGCCCCCAAGCCGGCCGACGCCGCCGACGCGCTCGCCCTGGCGGTCTGCCACGTCTGGCGCGGCCCGGCGCAGCAGCGGCTGCGCAGCGCGGCGATCGCCGGCGGCATCGGCGCACCGGTGGTGCAGCGGACGCTGCCGCGCTGGCAGGGGGTGTCCCGGTGATCGCGAGCGTCAACGGCCGGGTGGCGGCGGTCGGGCCCGACGGCGCGGTGGTCGAGGTCGGCGGGGTCGGCCTGTCGGTGCAGTGCACGCCGGGCACCATCGCCCGGCTCGTGGTGGGGGAGCAGGCCCGGCTGGCCACCAGCCTCGTCGTCCGCGAGGACTCCCTGACCCTCTACGGCTTCGCCGACGACGACGAGCGCCAGCTGTTCGAGCTGCTGCAGACGGCCAACGGGGTCGGCCCGCGGCTGGCCCAGGCGGTGCTGGCCATCCACCCGCCGCGCGAGGTGCGCCGCGCGGTGTCGATGGCCGACGTCAAGGCGCTCACCCAGGTGCCCGGCATCGGCAAGAAGGGCGCGGAGCGGCTGATCCTCGAGCTGCGCGACCGGCTGGGCTCCACCACCACCGACACCCAGCTCGACGGCGGCGCGCTGCCGGCGGGCGCCGCGCCGGTCACCCCGGTGGCGCCCTGGCGCGACCAGCTCACCGCCGCGCTGGTGGGCCTGGGCTGGTCCAGCCGCGAGGCCGACACCGCGCTCACCGCGCTCGCGCCGGTCGCCGACGAGCAGCTCACCGGCACCGGCCGGGTCGACGTCGCGCTGCTCCTGCGCCAGGCGCTGCAGCTGCTGGGCCGGTCGTGAGCGGGCCGTTCGACCGGTCGCTGACCGGGGAGGTGGCCTCGGGCATCGGCCGCGACCTCGGCGTCTCGCCGCAGGCCGGTGACGAGGAGCGGGTCGTCGAGTCGGCGCTGCGCCCGCACTCGCTGACCGACTTCATCGGCCAGCCCAAGGTGGCCCGCCAGCTCGCGCTGGTGCTCGAGGGCGCCAAGCGCCGGGGCCGGCCGCCGGACCACGTGCTGCTGTCGGGCCCGCCCGGCCTGGGCAAGACCAGCCTCGCGCTCATCATCGGCTCGGAGCTGGGCACCTCGGTGAAGATCACCAGCGGTCCGGCGATCGAGCGCTCCGGCGACCTCGCGGCGATGCTGTCCAACCTCGGCCCCGGCGACGTGCTGTTCATCGACGAGATCCACCGCATCGCGCGGCCGGCCGAGGAACTGCTGTACATGGCGATGGAGGACTTCCGGGTCGACGTCGTCGTCGGCAAGGGGCCCGGCGCCACCGCCATCCCGCTGGAGATCAACCCGTTCACCCTCGTCGGCGCGACCACCCGGGCCGGCCTGCTCACCGGCCCGCTGCGCGACCGGTTCGGCTTCGTCGGCCAGATGGAGTTCTACGAGCCCGCCGAGCTGCAGCAGGTGCTCGCCCGCAGCGCCGACCTGCTCGGCGTCGAGCTCACCGACGACGGCTCGGCCGAGATCGCGGGCCGCTCCCGGGGCACCCCGCGCATCGCCAACCGGCTGCTGCGCCGGGTGCGCGACTACGCCGAGGTGGAGGCCGACGGCCGGGTGACCCGGGCCGTCGCGCGGGCCGCGCTGGCGCTCTACGACGTCGACGAGCTCGGGCTCGACCGGCTCGACCGGGCGGTGCTCGAGGCGCTGGTCGCCCGCTTCAACGGCGGCCCGGTGGGCGTGAGCACCCTCGCCGTCGCGGTGGGGGAGGAGCCGCACACCGTGGAGGAGGTGTGCGAGCCGTTCCTCGTGCGCGCCGGCCTGCTGGCCCGCACGCCCCGCGGGCGGGTGGCCACCGAGGCGGCCTGGCGGCACCTCGGCCGGCCGCTGCCGCGCGGCGGGATCCCCCTCGGAGGTGTCACAGCCGCCCCGCGTGACCCGGGTTCGTCGTCGGAACCGCTCTTCGACGCCTAGACTGATCGGCGCTGGCGCGCAAGTCGGCCCCTCGCCGGGCCGTTCGGGTCCCGGCTCCGCGACCCGGTGTCGGCGGGGGCCGGCCCGCGCGCCTCGACCGACGTACCCGAGCGGTCCCGACCCGGGCCGCACCGACCGCGTGCACCCGGCGCGGTAGAGAGGCACCACCGTCGTGGAACTGTTCCCCCTGCTCCTGCTCGTGCTGGCCTTCGTGGCCCTGGTCGTCCTGCCGGCGCGGGCCCGCAAGCGCCAGCAGAACCAGACGCAGTCGGCGCTGGCGATCGGCGTCCCGGTCATCATGGCCGGGGGCGTGCACGCCACGGTGGCGAGCCTCGACGACCCGGCCACCGTCCAGGTCGAGATCGCCCCGGGTGTCGTCGTCACCTACGCCCGGCAGGCGGTCCTGCAGGTGCGCCCGCCGGCCGGGGAGGTCCCCGGCCCGGTCGTCACCGGCGAGACGGTGGTGGACCCGGCGGTCGACCCCTCGGTGGACGAGACGTCCGCCCGGGACGACCGGCGCGGTGACGGTTCCTCCGGCAAGACCCTCTGACGGGGCGTCCGGTGGCCAACCGCGCCCTGCCCGCGAGCCGTTACTTCGGCGCCTTCTTCCTGATCGTGGCCGTCATGTACGGCCTCATCTTCCTCACCGGCAGCGACCGCACCCCCCAGCTCGGCCTGGACCTGCGCGGCGGCACCACGGTGACGCTGACCGCCCGCACCCCCGACGGGCAGGCGCCGGCTCCCGAGGACCTCGAGCTCGCCCGGCAGATCATCGAGCAGCGGGTCAACGGTCTCGGCGTGGCCGAGGCCGAGGTGGTCACCGAGGGCGAGTCCAACATCGTCATCTCGGTGCCCGGTGACAGCGGCGAGCAGGCGCGCGAGCTCGGCCAGACCGCCCAGCTGCGCTTCCGGCCGGTGATCACCGGCCCGGAGACGGCGGCCCCGGCCGAGACCACCGACGAGGCCACGCCGACCGACCCGGCGGCCCCCACCGACTCGGCGGCCCCGACGGACTCGGCGGCGCCCACGGACTCGGCGGCCCCGACGGACTCCGCGGCGGCCACGGACTCGGCGGCGCCCGGTGACGAGGCGATCAGCGACCCCGCGCTCGACACCGACCGTCCCGCGGTGACCCAGGAGGAGGCCGCGGCCGAGTACGCCACGCTGACCTGCGCGCCCGAGGACACCGCCGGCGAGGTCGCCCGCCCCGACGACCACGTCGCGGCGTGCAGCGAGGACGGCACCCAGAAGTACCTCCTCGGCCCGACGATCATCGAGGGCACCGAGATCGCCGACGCCTCCGCCGGCACCCAGCCCACCACCGGCGAGTGGGTCGTGCTGCTCGACTTCAACAGCGAGGGCCGGGCCACCTGGGCCGAGTACACGGCCGCCAACGTCGGCAGCAACGTCGCCTTCACCCTCGACGGCCGGGTGGTCTCCGCGCCCACCATCCAGGGCGCCATCAACGGCCAGACGACGATCACCGGCCAGTTCGACCAGGAGAGCGCCGAGGAACTGGCCAACCAGCTCCGCTACGGCGCGTTGCCGCTGACCTTCACCCAGGCCACCGCGGAGTCGATCTCCACCGAGCTCGGCTCCGAGCAGCTGCGGGCCGGCCTGATCGCCGGGGCCATCGGCATCGCGCTGGTCTTCGTCTACGCGCTGGTCTACTACCGGCTGCTGGGCCTGGTGATGATCGCCAGCCTGGTGCTCTCGGCGGTCGTGGTCTACGCCAGCCTGGTGCTGCTGGGCCGCGAGATCGGGTTCACCCTGAGCCTGGCCGGCATCGCCGGGTTCATCGTCGCGATCGGCATCACCGCCGACTCGTTCGTCGTGTACTTCGAGCGGCTCAAGGACGAGATCCGCGAGGGCCGCAGCCTGCGCTCGGCCGTGCCGCGGGCCTGGGTCCGCGCCCGCCGGACCATCCTCTCGGCCGACGCGGTCAGCTTCCTGGCCGCGGCCATCCTGTACTGGCTGGCCATCGGCGACGTGAAGGGCTTCGCGTTCACCCTGGGTCTGTCCACGGTGCTCGACCTGGTCGTCGTCTTCCTCTTCACCCACCCGCTGATGGCGGTGCTGGCCCGCTTCCCGGCCTTCAGCCGGAGCCGGTTCTCCGGTCTCGGCCGGGTCGACCGCTCGCGCCGGTCCGCCGCCCCGCAGGCCCGCGCCGACCGCGAGCTGGTCGGCGCCGGCAGCGGCGCCCGCGCGTCCCAGGACAGGAGCCAGGCATGAGCCGCGAGCAGGACCGCGACACCGCCGACGACCGGGAGCGCGAGGTCCCGGTCGGCACCGAGGCCGACGAGGCGCGCGCCGCCGGGGTCGACGCCGCGGAGGACGCCGCCGCGGCCGGCCAGGCCGCCGGAGACCTCGCGCTGGCCGACGCCGGCCTGCCCGCCGAGGGGCAGGACGGCACCACCCGGCGCCCGCCGCACCGGGCGTCGCTGGCGCACCGCCTCTACAACGGCGAGGCCGGGCTCGACGTCGTCGGCCGCAGCCGGCTGATCTACAAGATCACCGCCGTCGTCGTGCTCGTCTGCGTCGCCTCGATGCTGTTCCGCGGCTTCAACTTCGGCATCGACTTCGCCGGGGGCAACAGCTTCCGGGTGGCCGGCGGGATCGAGCAGCTCGAGGAGGTCCGCCAGGCCGCCACCGACGCGGGCGCCGACGTCGCCTCGGCCCAGGTGGTCGGCGGCGACGAGATCCTGCTGCGCACCGGCGCCCTGGACAACGAGGGAGAGCGGGCGGTCGTCGACGCCGTCGCCGACGCCGCCGGGGTGGCGCCCGACCAGGTCAGCCCCGAGTCGGTGAGCGCCGAGTGGGGGCAGGACATCACCGACCAGGCGCTGCTGGCGCTGGCGGTCTTCCTCGTCGCGGTCATCGCGTTCCTGGCCATCCGGTTCCAGCCCAAGATGGCGGTCGGCGCGATCGTCGCCCTGCTGCACGACCTGGTGGTCACCGCCGGGGTGTACTCGCTGGTCGGGTTCGAGGTCACGCCGTCGACGGTCATCGGCCTGCTCACCATCCTCGGGTTCTCGCTGTACGACACCGTCGTCGTCTTCGACAAGGTCGACGAGAACACCCGCGACCTGGAGAAGACGGCCCGCATGACCTGGGGCGAGGCGGCGAACCTGGCGGTCAACCAGACCCTCATGCGCTCGATCAACACCTCGGTCATCGCGCTGCTGCCGGTCGCCGGCCTGCTGTTCGTCGGGGCGGGCCTGCTCGGCGTCGGCACGCTCAAGGACCTCGCGCTGGTGCTGTTCGTCGGCCTGGCCGCAGGCGCGTACTCGTCGATCTTCCTGGCCACCCCGATCGTCGCCGACCTCAAGGAGCGCGAGCCGGAGGTGCAGGCGCTGCGCCGCCGGGTGCTCGCCCGCCGGTCGGCCGCCGCCCGCACCGGTGCCCGCGTGGCCGCCGGCCCGGTGGCCAGCGCCCGCCGCAACCGCGGCGCCGGCCGCGCCGGGGGCGTGGCCCTCGCCGAGCGGGACGTCGACGCGTTCGGTCCCGCCGAGGCCGACGTGGTCGTGGAGTCGCCGGCGTCGGTGGGCCCGGAGCCCGCGCGCCGTCCCGGCCCGCGCGGGGCGACGGCCGCCCCGCGCCCCGGCCAGCGGCCGCAGCGGCCGGGCCCGCGGTCGGGCACGAAGAAACGACGGTGACACGGGGCGAGGAGCGACGGTGACGGGCACCGTCCCGCTCGACGAGCTCATCGCCGGGCTGGCCGTCGAGGTCCCGGACTTCCCGACCCCCGGGGTGGTCTTCCGCGACCTGACGCCGGTCTTCGCCGACGGCCCGGTCTTCCGCCGCGTGGTCGAGGGGCTGGCCGCGCCCGCGCTGGAGGACCCGCGGGCGGCCGCGGTGGCGCACGTCGACGACGGCGTGCCCGGCGACCCGGGCTTCGACGTCGTCGTGGGCGTGGAGGCGCGCGGGTTCCTGCTCGCCGCGGCGGTGGCGCTGCAGGCCGGCGTCGGCGTGGTGCCGGTCCGCAAGGCCGGCAAGCTGCCGCGGGACCGCGTCACCGCGGACTACGCGCTGGAGTACGGCACCGCGACCATCGAGATGCACACCGACTCGCTGCACCGCGGCCAGCGGGTGCTGCTGGTCGACGACGTGCTGGCCACCGGGGGCACGCTCGCCGCCTCCGTCGCGCTGGTGGAGGAGCTCGGCGCCGTCGTCACCGCGGTCTCCGTGGTCATCGAGCTGACCGCCCTCGGCGGACGGGAGCGGCTGGTCCCGCACCCGGTGCACGCCCTCTGGACCACCTGAGGGGGAGCACCGGCCCTGCGGAGGCCGTTCCGTGACCCGGCCCGGCTAGCATGGGAGAGGTCCTCCCTCGTCTGCCGGCAGGAGTCCCCGTGGCCCCCGACGCGCCCGCCACCCGCGTGGCTGGCGCGCGGCCCGAGCAGGCGACCGGCCCGGCCGGGCCCGGTCCCGCGGCGCCGACCCCGGAGCCGGACCCCGCCCGCCAGGACACCGCGCTCCAGCACACCGCGCCCCAGGACCCGGCGGCGGAGCAGCGCTCCGCACCGGCCGGGCGTCCGCTGGTGCGCCGCCCCGACGACGTCGGCAGCGAGCCGCCGGAGGAGGGCGGGACCGGGTCGCCGCGCCCGCGGCGGGTCCGCGACCGGCTGGCCCGCCGCATCGTCACCGGCCAGCGCAGCGCCGTGGTCCGCCCGGTCCTCGAGCCGCTGGCCGCGCTGCACCGGCAGAGCCACCCCAAGGCCGACCTCGCGCTGCTGCAGCGCGCCTACGACGTCGCCGAGGCCGCGCACGCCTCCCAGAAGCGCAAGAGCGGCGACCCCTACATCACCCACCCGCTGGCCGTGGCCACCGTCCTGGCCGGGCTGGGGATGGACACCACGACGCTGGTGGCCGCGCTGCTGCACGACACCGTCGAGGACACCGGCAAGACGCTCGAGGCGATCAGCGCCGACTTCGGCCCCGAGGTCGCCCACCTCGTCGACGGGGTCACCAAGATCGACAAGGTGAAGCTCGGCGACGCCGCCCAGGCCGAGACGATCCGCAAGATGATCGTGGCGATGGCCCGCGACCCCCGGGTGCTGGTCATCAAGCTCGCCGACCGCCTGCACAACATGCGCACGCTGCGCTTCCTCCCGCCGGAGAAGCAGGAGAAGAAGGCGCGCGAGACGCTGGAGATCCTCGCCCCGCTGGCCCACCGCCTGGGCATGAACACGATCAAGTGGGAACTCGAGGACCTCGCGTTCGCCACGCTCTACCCCAAGCGCTACGACGAGATCGTCCGGCTGGTCGCCGAGCGGGCGCCGTCCCGGGACACCTACCTCGCCGAGGTCACCGCCGCGGTGACCGAGCAGCTCAAGGCCGCGGGCATCCCGGCGGTCGTCACCGGCCGGCCCAAGCACTACTACTCGATCTACCAGAAGATGATCGTCCGCGGCCGGGACTTCACCGACATCTGGGACCTGGTGGGCATCCGGATCCTGGTCGACACCGTCCGCGACTGCTACGCCGCGCTGGGCATCATGCACGCGCACTGGCAGCCGGTGCCCGGGCGGTTCAAGGACTTCGTCGCGATGCCGAAGTTCAACATGTACCAGTCGCTGCACACGACGGTGATCGGCCCGCACGGCAAGCCGGTCGAGCTGCAGATCCGCACGCACGACATGCACCGCACCGCCGAGTACGGCATCGCCGCGCACTGGAAGTACAAGGAGAAGGCGCGCAGCGGCGGCCGCCCCGGGCCCGGCGAGTTCGGCGCCAGCAAGGTCGGCACCCCCGACGACATGCTCTGGCTGCGCCAGCTCCTCGACTGGCAGCGGGAGGCCCAGGAGCCCGGCGAGTTCCTCGAGACCCTGCGCTACGACCTCGGGCCGCAGGAGGTCTTCGTCTTCACGCCCAAGGGCGACGTCGTCAGCCTGCCCGGCGGGGCGACGCCGGTCGACTTCGCCTACGCGGTCCACACCGAGGTCGGCCACCGCTGCATCGGCGCCCGGGTCAACGGCGCGCTGGTCAGCCTGGACAGCAACCTCGCCAACGGCGACGTCGTCGAGATCTTCACCTCCCGCTCGCCCACGGCCGGGCCGTCGAAGGACTGGCTGGGCTTCGTCGGGTCCTCCCGGGCGCGCACCAAGATCCGGCAGTGGTTCACCAAGGAGCGGCGCGACGACGCCGTCGAGGCCGGCAAGGAGGCGCTGACCCGCGCCATGCGCAAGGCCGGGCTGCCGCTGCAGCGGCTGCTCGGCGGCGACGCCCTGGCCACGCTGGCCAAGGACCTGCGCTACGCCGACGTCACGGCGCTCTACGCCGCGGTGGGGGAGAACCAGATCTCGGCGGCGTCGATCGTCGAGAAGCTGATGACCGCGCTGGGCGGCGCCGAGGGCGCGGTCGAGGACATCGCCGAGACCGCGATCCCCACCCGCCGGACGGTCTCCCGGCGCACCGGCAGCGGCGACCCGGGCGTCGTCGTGCACGGCATGAACGACGTGTGGGCCAAGCTCGCCAAGTGCTGCACCCCGGTCCCCGGCGACGACATCCTGGGCTTCGTCACCCGCGGCGGCGGGGTGAGCGTGCACCGCACCGACTGCACCAACGCCGCCGACCTGCGCCGCAAGAGCGAGCGGCTGGTCGAGGTCGACTGGGCCAGCCACCCCGGGTCGGTGTTCCTCGTCTCGATCCAGGTGGAGGCGCTCGACCGGCACCGGCTGCTCTCCGACGTCACCAAGGTCCTGGCCGACGAGCGGGTCAACATCCTGTCGGCGTCGGTGCAGACCAGCCGCGACCGGGTGGCGATCAGCCGGTTCACCTTCGAGCTGGCCGACCCGGCGCACCTCGGCGCGGTGCTGCAGGCGGTCCGCAACGTCGACGGCGTCTTCGACGTCGAGCGCGTCACCGCATAACGGTCAGGCCGGCCGGCGGGCGACGACGGCCCACAGCGGGTCGCCGGTGCCGGGCGCGGTGCGCAGCGACACCTGCGGCTCGGTGAAGCGCCTGGTGCGCCGGACGAGCTCGGCGACCAGCTCCCCGTGCTGCTCGTCGGAGGTGAGCAGCCAGCCGCGCACCGCCTTGGTCGGGAAGCACCGGTTGGAGAAGGTCACCGCCAGCGGCCCGCCCGGGCGCAGCACCCGGGCCACCTCGGCGAGCACCTCGACCGGCCGCGTCAGGTAGTCGATCGACACGCAGCAGACGGCGGCGTCGACGTCCGCGTCGGGCAGCGGCAGCCGCGGGTCCGCGTTGAGGTCGTGCACCACCCGCTCGGTGGCGGCGCGGTTGGCCGCCAGCTCGGCGGCGTTCATGCCGAGCACCACCAGCTCGGCCGGCGGCGTGCGGAAGTGCGAGACCCACGACGACATGAGGTCGAGCACCCGCACCGGGGCGGGCGCCGACCCGTCGATGCCCAGTTCGGCGTAGAGGTCGCCGACGGCGGCGATCGCGGCGTCGTCGATGTGGGTGACCAGCCGCGGCGGGCCGTAGAACTCGGCGTCGGGCCGCTCGTCGGCCCGGGAGAAGAAGCCTGCGGGGAACCCGGCGTAGGGATCGGGTCGGGTCGTCACGTGGCCGGGGTCATGGACACGATGGTGACCGGCACGGTCGGGGCGCCGCCGCCGGGGGAGGGGTCTAGCGAGCCGTCGTTGCCGTTGGCCGCGACGACGTCGAGCACGGCCAGCCCGGCGTCGTCGATCGTGCCGACGACGGTGTAGTCCGGCGGCAGCGTGCTGTCGCCCCACACCAGGAAGAACTGGCTGCCGTCGAGGCCCTGCCCGCTGTTGGCCATCGCCACGGTGCCGCGCGGGTAGGTCTCGTCGCCGTCGACGTCGGTGGGGAAGGCGTAGGTGGGCCCGCCCGCGCCGGTGCCGGTGGGGTCGCCGCACTGCAGCACCTGCAGGCCCTGGGTGTCGACCTCCCGGTGGCACGCCGAGCCGTCGAAGAAGCCCAGGCCGGCCAGGTGCAGCATGCTCGCCGCCGCGCACGGCGCGCCGGCCCGGTCGAGCGTGAGGACCAGCTCGCCCAGCGACGTCGTCATGCGCAGGTCCGCGGTGCCCTCGGCGGGAACCTCGGTGGCCGGCGGGTCGACGTCGACGGCGTAGGGGTTGCCCGACCGGGCGGCGATCCAGTCGCAGGTCGCCGTCGTCCCGGCCGGGTCCGCCGCGCTCCCGCCGCCGCTGCCCGCGGCCGGCGAGGCCGTCCCCGCGACGGTGCCGGTGCAGGCGGCCAGCGACAGCACGGCCAGCGGGACCGCCGCGCCGGTGCGCGCCCCGGCGCGCAGCCGGGAGGTCACGCGGCGACGGTGAGGGACTCGATGCGGACCTCCTGCGTCGGCGCGCCGTCGCCGGGGCCGTTGCTGCCGTCGTTGCCGGCGGCGGCGACGGTGTCGAGCGTGGCCAGGCCCGCCTCGTCGATGGTGCCCAGCACGGTGTAGTTCGGCGGCAGCTGGCTGTCGCCCCACACCAGGAAGAACTGGCTGCCGTCGAAGCCCTGCCCGCTGTTGGCCATCGCGACCGTGCCGCGCGGGTAGGTCTCGTCGCCGCTCACCTGGGTCGGGAACTGGTAGGCCGGCCCGCCGCGGCCGGTGCCGCTGGGGTCGCCGCACTGCAGCACCCTGAGGCCCTCGGAGTCGGTCTCCCGGTGGCAGACCGTGCCGTCGAAGTAGCCCTGCTGCGCCAGGTAGACCATGCTCGCCACCCCGCACGGGGCGTTGGCGTTGTCGAGGGTGAGCCCGATCGGGCCGACGTTGGTGGTGATGCTCACCGCCGTGGTCCCGGTCGGGACGACCTCGGCGGGCGGGGTGCCGGTGTCGCCGCGCAGGTCGGGGTTGCTCGCGGTGTCGGCCGGGGTCCAGTCGCAGGTGCCGTCGCTGCCGTCGACGACCCCGGGCGTCGTCGGCGCCGCGCTGGTGCTGGTCGCGGCCTCCGCGGTGCTCGGGTCCTCGTCGCCGCCACCGAAGCCGGCGACGAGCGAGACCGCGCCGCCCACCAGGACGACGGCGAGCACGGTCACCACGACGAGCAGGTTGCGGCGGCGCTTGCGGGCCAGCTCGGCACGGCGCTCGAGCTGCCGCTGCAGGCGGCGCTGCGCGGCAACCCGCCGCTGCTTGTTGGTCGGCACGGGTCGGACACTCCTCGGACGGACGGCTGCTCCGCGGGGCGCGGTCACGGCCCCCCGGCCGCACCACCCGGTCACCCCGCTGGTCGATCCGCGAGTGTAGGTGGCCGACCTGGGGACGCCGGTCCGCCGGACCGCAGGGGCGCTGCGAACGGCGCGCGTAACCTGCACGGGTGCTCATCCGCTCGTTCCCGGCCGGCGCCTTCGCGACCAACTGCTACGCCGTCGCTCCCGGGCCGCGGTCGGAGTGCGTCGTGGTCGACCCCGGCATGGACGCCGTCGAGCCGCTGGCGCGGATGCTCGCCGAGGACGGGCTCAAGCCGGTCGCGGTGGTCCTCACCCACGGCCACCTCGACCACACCTTCTCGGTCCTGCCGGTGTGCGACGGCTACGACATCCCCGCCTACCTGCACCCGGAGGACTCCGGGATGCTGGCCGACCCCGCCCGCTGGCACGGCCCGGCGCTGGCGCCGTTGGTGGCGGGCGTCCGGCTGCCCGACCCGGCGGGGGTCCGGCCCCTCGACGACGGCGCCGTGCTGTCGTTGGCCGGGGTGGAGCTCACCGTCCGGCACGCGCCCGGGCACACCCGCGGCTCGGTCGTGTTCACCCTGGACCTGGGGGAGGCCCCCGGGCTGCTCGCCGGCGACGTGCTGTTCGCCGGGTCGGTGGGCCGGGTCGACCTGCCCGGCGGGTCGTGGCCGGACATGCTCCGCTCGCTGCGCGACGTCGTGCTGCCCCTCGACGACGACACCGTCGTGCTGCCCGGCCACGGCCCGGCGACGACGGTCGGCCGCGAGCGGGCCACCAACCCCTACCTGGCCGAGGCCGCCGCCGGGGAAGGCGCCGCGCCGAAGGGCCGGGGCCTGTGAGTGAGCATCGCAGCGAGCGCCGGCGAGCGAGGAGCGGAGCGAACAGCCGAGCGGAGCGAGGAGGGATGACGTCGTGAGCGGGATGACCGCGCCCAAGGGCGCCTTCGACGTCCTGCCGCCGGAGTCGGCGCGCTTCCTCGCCGTCCGCGACACGCTCACCGCACCGCTGCGGCGCGCCGGGTACGGCTACGTCGAGACGCCGGTGTTCGAGCACACCGAGGTCTTCTCCCGCGGCGTGGGGGAGTCCACCGACGTCGTGACCAAGGAGATGTACACCTTCGACGACCGCGGCGGCCGCTCGCTGACGCTGCGCCCCGAGCTCACCGCCGGGCTGATGCGGGCGTTCATCGAGCACCGGCTGCACACCGGACCGCTGCCGGTGAAGCTGTGGACGGTCGGCTCGGCGTTCCGCTACGAGCGCCCGCAGGCCGGCCGCTACCGGCACTTCACCCAGGTCGACATGGAGGCCCTCGGCGTCGACGACCCCGCGCTGGACGCCGAGGTCGTGGCGCTGGGCGTGCAGGGCTTCCGCGACCTCGGGCTCACCGACTTCGAGCTGCTGCTCACCTCGCTCGGCGACGCGACCGACCGGCCGCCGTACCGGGATCGGCTGGTCGAGTACCTGGCGAAGCTCGACCTCGACGAGGAGACCCGCCGCCGGGCGGAGATCAACCCGCTGCGGGTGCTCGACGACAAGCGGCCCGAGGTGCAGGCCCAGCTCGACGACGCCCCGCTCATGGTCGACCACCTGTCGGACGCCACGCGGGCGCACTACGACGCCGTCCGCCAGCACCTCACCGACCTCGGCGTGACCTGGACCGAGGCGCCCCGGCTGGTGCGCGGGCTGGACTACTACACGAAGACGACGTTCGAGTTCGTCCACCACGGGCTGGGCGCGCAGTCGGCGATCGGCGGCGGCGGGCGCTACGACGGGCTGTCCGCGGCGCTCGGCGGGCCGGACGTGAGCGGCATCGGGTACGCCGTCGGCGTCGACCGGACGCTGCTGGCGGTGCAGGCGGAGGGGCTCGACGTCGCCGCGGCCCCCGGGGTGCAGGCGTTCGTCGTGCCGCTGGGTGCCGACGCCAAGCGGCTGGCGGTCCGCCTGGTCGGCCGGCTGCGCGAGGCCGGCGTGTCCGCGGACACCGTCTACGGCGACCGCGGGCTCAAGGGCGCGATGAAGGCCGCCGACCGGTCGGGTGCCTCGCACGCGGTCGTCATCGGCGAGCGGGACCTGGCCGAGGGCGTCGGCCAGCTGAAGGACCTGCGCACGGGGGAGCAGCGCGCCGTCCCCGTGGGTGACCTGTTCGAGGCGCTGCGGACGGCGGTGAGTGCGTGATGGAGACCCGACCCCTGGGACGGACCGGCGCGGAGGTCTCCGTCGTCGGCCTGGGCACCTGGCAGCTGGGCGGTGACTGGGGCGACGTCGACGAGGACGCCGCCGCGGGTGTGCTCGACGCCGCCCTCGACGCCGGCGTGACGCTGCTCGACACCGCCGACGTCTACGGCGACGGCCGCAGCGAGGAGCGCATCCGCAAGGCGCTGGCCGCCCGCTCGGAGCGGCCGTTCGTGGCCACCAAGGCCGGCCGCCGCGCCGACCCCTTCGAGGCCGCGCAGTACACCCCGGAGAACCTGCGGGCCTGGGTCGACCGGTCGCGGCGCAACCTCGGCGTCGACACCCTCGACCTGGTGCAGCTGCACTGCCCGCCGACGGCCGTGTACTCCGACCAGCGGGTGTACGACGCGCTCGACGCCATGGTCGCCGACGGCGCGATCGCCGCCTACGGCGTGTCGGTGGAGACCGTCGCCGAGGGGCTGACCGCGCTCGAGCACCCCGGCGTGCAGTCGATCCAGGTGATCCTCAACGTCTTCCGCCGCAAGCCGCTCGAGGAGCTGCTGCCCGCGGCCGCCGCGGCCGGCGTCGGCGTGCTGGCCCGGGTGCCCCTGGCCAGCGGCCTGCTGTCGGGGAGGTACAGCGAGTCGACGACGTTCGGCGCCGACGACCACCGGAACTACAACCGCCACGGCGAGGCCTTCGACGTCGGCGAGACCTTCTCCGGCGTGCCCTACGAGGTCGGCGTCGCCGCCGCGCGGGAGTTCACCGCGATCTGCGGCGACCGGGTGCCGGCCCAGGTGGCGCTGCGCTGGGTGGTCCAGCAGCCCGGCGTCACCTGCGTCATCCCCGGTGCCCGCTCGGTGGAGCAGGTGCGGTCGAACGTCGCCGCCGCCGACCTCCCGCCGCTCACCGACGCCGAGCTGGCCGACCTCGAGCGGCTCTACGACGAGCGCATCCGGCAGCACGTCCACGACCGCTGGTGACACCTCCCATCCCCTGAGAGAGAGACCCCTGTGCTCCGCACCCACGACGCCGGCACGCTGCGCGCGTCCGACGCCGGTTCCACCGTCACCCTCGCCGGCTGGGTGGCCCGCCGGCGCGACCACGGCGGCGTCGTCTTCGTCGACCTCCGCGACGCCTCGGGCTACGTGCAGGTCGTCGTCCGCGAGGAGGAGGCGCACGCCCTCCGCAACGAGTTCTGCGTGCTGGTGACCGGGGAGGTCCGGCAGCGGCCGGCCGGCAACGAGAACCCCGAGCTGCCCACCGGTGAGATCGAGGTGGCCGCCGCCGAGCTGCGGGTGCTCTCGCCGGCGGCGCCGCTGCCGTTCCCGATCGAGACCGACCAGGCCGCCTCCGACGACGTCCGCT
The DNA here is from genome assembly GCF_054050255.1 of Geodermatophilus sp. SYSU D00700. Taxonomy (NCBI): domain Bacteria; kingdom Bacillati; phylum Actinomycetota; class Actinomycetes; order Geodermatophilales; family Geodermatophilaceae; genus Geodermatophilus; species Geodermatophilus sp. SYSU D00700. Next base: position 110,319 of record NZ_JBJGZA010000007.1, read on the forward strand.
ACAAGTACCGCTACCTCGACCTGCGCCGGCAGGGCCCGGCCCGGATCATCCGGCTGCGCAGCGAGGTCAACCGGATCGCCCGCGGCGTGATGGCGCAGCACGGCTTCGTCGAGGTGGAGACGCCCGACCTGACCCGGTCCACGCCCGAGGGCGCCCGCGACTTCCTCGTGCCGGTGCGGCTGCAGCCGGGCAAGTGGTACGCGCTGCCGCAGTCGCCGCAGCTGTTCAAGCAGCTGCTGATGATCGGCGGGCTGGAGCGCTACTACCAGATCGCCCGCTGCTTCCGGGACGAGGACTTCCGCGCCGACCGGCAGCCGGAGTTCACCCAGCTGGACTTCGAGATGAGCTTCGTCGAGCGCGACGACGTGCTCGCCGTCGTCGCGGACGTCGTCCGCGCGCTGTGGCGGGAGCTGGCCTCGCACGAGGTCCCCGAGATCCCGCGGATGACCTACCGCGAGGCGATGGACCGGTTCGGGTCGGACAAGCCCGACCTGCGGTTCGGCATCGAGCTCACCGAGCTGACCGGGTTCTTCGCCGACACGCCGTTCCGCGTGTTCCAGGCGCCCTACGTGGGCGCGGTGGTCATGCCCGGCGGCGGCTCGCAGCCGCGCCGCGCCTTCGACGCCTGGCAGGACTGGGCCCGCTCGCGGGGCTACCGCGGCCTGGCCTACGTGACCGTCGCCGAGGACGGCACGCTCGGCGGCCCGGTGGCGAAGAACATCTCCGACGCCGAGCGCTCCGGGCTGGTCGAGGCCGTGGGGGCGCAGCCGGGGGACTGCGTGTTCTTCGCCGCCGGCCCGCGCCGGTCCTCCCAGGAGCTGCTCGGGGCGGCCCGCAACGAGATCGCCCGGCGGCTGGAGCTGGTCGAGCCGGGCACCTGGTCGTTCCTGTTCGTCGTCGACTTCCCGATGTTCGAGCAGACCGAGGACGGCGACTGGACGTTCATGCACCACCCGTTCACCTCGCCCACGCCGGAGTGGCGCGACCGGTTCGCCGAGGACAAGGGCGCGGCGCTCTCCGACGCCTACGACCTGGTCGTCAACGGCAACGAGCTGGCCAGCGGCTCGGTCCGGATCGCCGACCCCGAGCTGCAGGAGCGGGTGTTCGAGACCCTCGGCATGTCCCGCGAGGAGGCCCGCGAGCGGTTCGGCTTCTTCCTCGAGGCCTTCGCCTACGGCCCGCCGCCGCACGCCGGTGCCGCGCTCGGGTGGGACCGGCTCACCGCGCTGCTGGCCGGGGTCGACTCGATCCGCGAGGTCATCGCCTTCCCCAAGACCGGCGCCGGGTACGACCCGCTGACCGGCGCGCCCACGCCGATCACCGACGCGCAGCGCAAGGAGGCCGGCATCGACGCCGTCGCCGACGAGCCGGCCCTGCCCGGCGAGCCCGGCGCCCCCGGGCCCACGAACCCGGCGCACTGAGCCGACCGGGCCGGCAGGGCCGGCTCAGCCGGCCCGGTCGGCCACCTCCTGCGGCCACACGACGCGGAACCGCTCGAACACCACCTCGAGCTCCTCGTCCCAGTCCTGGCCGAGAGCGGCCAGGGTGCGGGTGAAGTAGCGCAGGTGGCCGTGGAGCCAGTCCTCGCGGGTGCGGTCCCCCTCGCCCTCGTCCCAGGCGAAGGCGTCGTCGACGCTGTCGAGCCGGCCGACCCGCAGCTCGGTCGAGCGCAGCACCGCCCGGGGCCGCCCGTCGCCGTCGCAGGCGATCCAGTACCCGCCGATGCGGGGGAGCGGCTCGCCCTCGCGCGCGAAGTCGCCGACCAGGCCGGCGGTGGCCCGCTTCGTGCCGGCGAGCACGAGTGCGATGAGCTCGTCGGCCAGGGACCGGCTGTCGCCGAAGCGCTCGACGGGCGGCTCGTCCTCGGGCGGGCCGCCCGCCGGCCGGGTCGCGGCGTACTCCCGCCACATCGCGGCGGCCTCCTCGCGGCGCAGCGCGCCCGGTGCGTCGTCGGTGACCATGTGCGGTCCTCCTCGTCTCGGTAGCGTCCCGGGCATGCCGCTGCGCGCCCGCACCCTGCTCGGTCCCGGTCCGTCCAACCCCTACCCCGAGGCGACGGTCGCCCTCGGGCAGCCGCTGCTCGGGCACCTCGACCCGGTGTTCCTCGGCATCCTCGACGAGACCTCCGAGCGGCTGCGCACGCTGTTCGGCACCACCAACCGGCGCACGCTGCCGCTGTCGGCCACCGGGTCGGCGGGCATGGAGGCGTCGTTCGTGAACACGGTGGGCCCCGGCGACGTCGTCGTCGTGGCGGTCAACGGCCTGTTCGGCGAGCGGATGGTCGACGTCGCCTCGCGCTGCGGCGCCGAGGTGGTGCGGGTCGACCACGAGTGGGGGCAGCCGGTCGACCCCGAGCGGGTGCTCGCCGCGCACCCCGCGCCCAAGCTGATCGCCGCCGTGCACGCCGAGACCTCGACCGGGGTGCGCTCGGACCTGGAGCCGCTGGCCGCCGGCAAGGGCGACGCGCTGCTGCTGGCCGACTGCGTCACCTCCCTCGGCGGCATCCCCGTGCGGCTCGACGAGTGGGGCGTGGACCTGGCCTACTCCGGCTCGCAGAAGTGCCTGGGCGTCGCGCCCGGCCTCGCACCGTTCACCATCTCTGACCGCGCGTGGGAGCGGCGGATCGAGAAGCCGCAGAGCTGGTACCTCGACCTCGGCATGCTCGGGGGCTACGCCGGCGAGGCCGCCGGGTCCGGCGGCCGCACGTACCACCACACCGCACCGACCGGGATGGTCGTCTCGCTGCACGCCGGCCTCGGCCGGATCCTCGACGAGGGCCTCGACGCCGTCCACGCGCGGCACACCGAGGCCGGCCGGCTGCTGGCCGAGGGCCTGCAGGCGATGGGCCTGGAGCTCTTCGCCCCCGAGGGGCACCGGCTGCCGGAGCTGACCACCGTCCGCGTGCCCGACGGCGTCGACTCCGCGGCCGTGCGCAAGGAGCTGCTCGAGCGCTACGACCTCGAGATCGGCGGCGGGGTGGGCGCCTACGCGACGTCGGTCTGGCGGATCGGGCTCATGGGGCCCAACGCCGCTCCGGAGAAGGTCGCGCTGGTGCTGGCCGCGCTGCGCGAGGTGCTGGGCCGCTGAGCGCGTGCTCGTGACCCGTCCCTCCGCCGGCTGAGTGTGCAGTCGTGGTCGCGGCGCCCGGCGCGTCGGCCCGTGTCGTCGACCAGGACTGCGCACTCGGCCCGCGGTCACCACCGGGCGCCCCGGCTCCGGAGGGCTCCGGCCACCCGGGACAGCACCTGGTCCCGGCGACCCAGGTCGTCCTCCCCGAAGCGCAGGACCAGCCATCCGTGCGCGGCCATCAGCGTGTACCGGTCGAGGTCGCGCCGGAACTGGCGCCGTCCGGCGTGGTGGCGCCCCTCGTACTCCAGCGCGACCTGCCACTGCTCGTAGCCGAGGTCCGCGTGCGCCACGGTGCGTCCTCCGCGGTCGACGACGGGGAGCTGTGGGACGGGGTCGGGCAGCTCGCTGCTGACCAGCCAGTAGCGGATCAGGCTCTCCGGCCGGGACGCCGCCAGCGGCGTCAGCAGGGGAGCGCACTCCCGCGCCCGGACCACCCCGCGGACTCCGTCCGCCCGCTCGAGCCGCTCGGCGAGCGCCGCGGCATCGAGGTGCCCGGCCCGGTACAGGGCGTCCCCGACGGCGACCAGCTCCTGACCCGACATCCGGGCGGCCAGGTCCAGCCAGGTCTGCGGACCGCTGGTGACCGGGATCCCCGTACACCGGACCTCGTCCTGGGCGGTCAGGTCCCGGACGTGGACGCGGACGCGCTGCCGGCGCGCCCGGTACACCCCCGGCCGCACCGCGAACTCGAGCGGCCACGACGCCCGGAGCGGTGCGCCCAGCAGGACGGCCGCGGTCCGGTGGGAGGCGACCGCGCCCTCGGGCAGGACGGCGAGCGCGGCACGGGCGGCGTTCGCCGTCGTCAGCGGGACCGACCGGGAGACGAAGGCGCCGCGGGTGACCCGCACGCCGTCCCCCGCGAGCTGCGCGCGGGTCAGCTCGGCGACGTCGGCCGCGGCGCGGGTGTAGATCGGCGGGAGCAGGTGTCTGGTCACGCACCGACGCTGACCGCGACGGCGGGCGGTGGCCGGGGGCGCCGGTCACCGGTGGACGGACGCTGCGGCTGTGGATCCACGCGACTGCGCAGTCGTGGTCGCCGCCCGCGGCGCGCCGGCGCGTGTCGTCGACCGCAGGTGCTCACTCGGCCCGGACACGAGGACGACGAGGGGCCCCGGTCCGGGTGGACCGGGGCCCCTCGTCGGGTGGTCAGGACTCGATGTTGGCCATGACGTGCTTGACGCGGGTGTAGTCCTCCAGGCCGTACAGCGAGAGGTCCTTGCCGTAGCCGGAGTGCTTGAACCCGCCGTGCGGCATCTCGGCGACCAGCGGGATGTGGGTGTTGATCCACACGCAGCCGAAGTCCAGCCGCTTGCTCATGCGCATCGCGCGGCCGAAGTCCCTCGTCCACACGCTGGAGGCCAGACCCAGCTCGACGCCGTTGGCCCAGCGCACCGCCTCGTCCTCGTCGGTGAACCGCTGCACGGTGATGACCGGGCCGAAGACCTCCCGCTGCACCATCTCGTCGTCCTGCCGCAGGCCCGCCACCACGGTCGGCTCGACGAAGAAGCCCCGGTCGCCCAGCCGGTGCCCACCGGTGGTGACCTCGGCGTGGTCGGGCGCGCGGTCGAGGAACCCGGTGACGTGCGCCAGCTGGTTGGCGTTGTTCACCGGCGGCACCAGGGCGTCCTCGTCGCCGGCGCCCTTCTCGTAGGTGGTGGCGGTGTTGCGGGCCTGCTCGGTCAGCGCCGCGACGAAGTCGTCGTGGATCCCGGGGCCGGCCAGCACCCGGGAGGCGGCGGTGCAGTCCTGCCCGGCGTTGAAGTAGCCGGCGACGGCGATCGCCTCGGCCGCGGCCTCGAGGTCGGCGTCGTCGAAGACCACGACCGGCGCCTTGCCGCCGAGCTCGAGGTGCACCCGCTTGACGTCCTTGGCCGCGGCGCCGGCGACCTCCATGCCGGCGCGGACCGACCCGGTGATCGCCACCAGCTGCGGCGTCCGGTGCTCCACGAGCGCCCGGCCGGTGTCGCGGTCGCCGCAGACGACGTTGAGCACGCCCGGCGGCAGGATCTCGGCGGCCAGCTCGGCCAGCCGCAGCGTGGTGACCGGCGTGGTGTCCGAGGGCTTGAGGACGACGGTGTTGCCCGCCGCCAGCGCCGGGGCGATCTTCCAGACCGCCATCATCATCGGGTAGTTCCACGGGGTCACCTGGCCGACGACGCCGATGGGCTCGCGCCGGATGAAGCTGGTGTGCCCCTTCATGTACTCCGCGGCCGCCTTGCCCTCCAGCGTGCGGGCGGCACCGGCGAAGAACCGGATCTGGTCGACCATCGGGGGGATCTCCTCCGAGGCGGTCAGCCCGAGCGGCTTGCCGGTGTTGCGGCTCTCCAGCGCCACGAGCTCCTCGGCGTGCTCCTCCACCGCGTCGGCCAGCTTGAGCAGCGCCTGCTGCCGCTCCGAGGGGGTGGTGTCCCGCCAGGTCTCGAACGCGTCGGCGGCCACCCGGTAGGCGCGGTCGACGTCCTCGGGGCCCGACACCGGCGCGGAGGCGAACACCTCCCCGGTGGACGGGTCGACGAGGTCCATCCGGCGGCCGTCGGCGGTGTCGACGTGCTCCCCGCCGACGACGTTGCGCAGTTCGAGCTTCTCGCTCACTCGGGGTCCCTCTCGTCGGTCATCGGTGCTGATCCGGTGGTCATGGTGCTACCGGGCCGCTGATCGGTCCAGCACCGGGGGTCTCCGGCTGCGGATTCCCTGCTCCCTCTGCCTCCACCTCGGCGAGCAGTTCGGAGCCGGTGACGACCTTCTCGGCGAAGTGCCGGTGCATCCACGCCAGGTGGTCGTGCCGGCTGCGCATGATCCGCAGCGTGTCCCAGTTGGGGAACACCTGCTGCAGCACGTGCTCCTGCATCAACCGGGGGTCGACCTCGTAGACGTGCTCGAACGTCGTCTGCGCCACCTCGCTGACCCGCACCGGCGGTGGCGGGGTGTGCTGCTCGGCGAAGCGGTACGGAGCGGTCGCGGCCGGGCCGGCGGGCTGGTCATCGGTTCTCATCGGTCGTGTCCCTCCCGTAGGCCCGGTCGAGCAGGTACTTGCCCGGGTTCATGACGTTGTTCGGGTCCAGCGCCCGCTTGACCTCGAGCATCACGTCGAACCCCTTGCCGAGTTCCTGCGGGAGCAGGTCGACCTCGCCCTCGCGGCAGGAGCCGTGGCAGGCGCTCATCGACCCGCCGTGCGCGATCGCCACCGCGGCGATGTCGCGCTTGGCCTGCACCCAGGCGGCCCAGGCGGCGTCGTCGAGGCGCTGCTCCCAGATGCCGACGTCGATCTCGGTGAGGTAGTCGACCCCGGTGCTGCCGGAGGTGTAGGCGAACATGCCCCAGTCGTCGAAGACGTCGGTCTTCCGGCGCAGGTCGGCCATGATCTCGTGCCAGGCTCGGCTGACCGCGGGGACGGCGGAGAAGTTGACCGCGGCGTCCTCGCAGTGCCAGGACATCGGGATGACCTGGCCGTCCTTGGTCCGGCCGTGCAGGGGAGTGGCGTACCGGTCGTGCCGGGCGGCCCAGTCGCCCTCGGAGATCTCGTCGCCGAGGTAGCGGGCCCCGTGCTCCTTCGCGATCCGGAACAGCCGCTTCCCGCCGGCGCGCACCTCGTCCTCGTAGCCGTACATGACCGCGCAGACCAGGGCGCGGACGTCGGCCGGCTGCGGGATGTAGGCCTCGTCGTCGCGGCGCAGGTAGGCGACCTTGTGCTCGTCGAAGAGCACGGCGCCGGCGAAGGTGGCCACCCCGGCGCGGGCCAGCGCGCCGGTGCACGCGTGGGCGTCCTCGTAGCTGTCGAACGCCCAGAACGGGGAGAGCTCGGCCTCGGGCTTGGGGAACAGCTTCAGCGTCGCCCGCGTGGCGATGCCGAGGGTGCCCTGGTGCCCCATGAACAGGTGCTTGAGCTGGTAGCCGCTGGAGCTCTTGCTGATCTTCTGGCCGATGCCGTCGCCGACGTGCAGCACCTCGCCGGTCGGCAGCACGTGGTCGAAGCTGAGCACCAGGTCGCGGGTGTGCCCGTACCGGGAGCCGATCAGCGACCAGCCGCTGGTGCCGATCCGGCCGCCGACCAGCGAGCACGGGTAGGACGCCGGGTCGTCCGGGTAGAACAGCCCGTGCGGTGCCAGCCGCTCGTTGAGCTTGAGCATGTTGATGCCGGTGCCGACGGTGACGGTCCGGTTGACCAGGTCCAGCTCGTGGATCTGGTCCATCTTCTTGACGTCGACGACGATGCCGCGCCGGTGCGGGACGGCGCCGTCGGTGAGCCCGGTGCCGCCGTCGCGGGGGACGACGGGGACCTTCAGCTCGTTGGCGATCCGGACCACCGCGGCCACCTGCTCGGTGGAGGTGGGCATGACCACCACGTCGGGCACCCGCTCGGACCAGCGGTGCACCGGGAAGGGCGCCGGCACGCGGGCCCGGTTCCAGCGGTCGGTCTTGGCCAGCAGGAGCTGGTCGTCGGCCAGCACCGGCCGCAGCGCGGCGACGAGCTGGTTGAGCCGGTCCTCGCCGAGCGGCTCGGTGGTGAACGGGGCCGGTTCGGTCATTGTCATGGTCAGTGTCCTCCGCACCCGCAGCCGCCGGAACCGTTGCCGCACCCGCTCCCGCCGCAGCCGCCGCGCGAGCTGCCGTGCGCCCGCCGGGCCCGGCCGGGGACGCCGGTGCGCTCCTGGGCCAGCCGGCGGTCGCCGACGTCGCCGCGGGAGCCGCCCACGCTGATGCCGAGGGACTGGGCGAACAGCTCGTGCAGGTCGACGACGTCGATGTCCTGCGCGTCGCCGGCCTCCGACAGCGGGCGCTCCGACCACGGGCAGGCGCTGACCAGCGTGTCGACGTCGAGCTCGGCGGCCCGCTCGAGGCGCAGTGCGCTGATCTTGGCGGTCAGCTCGGGCTTCTCGATCGGCAGGCCGCCGCCGCCTCCGGAGCAGTAGGACCACTGGGTCACCCGGTCGACGTCCTCGAAGCGCAGCCCGGGGATGGCGCGCAGCAGCTCGCGAGGCTCCTGCCAGATCCCCTTGCGCTTGTTGAGCCGGCACGGGTCGTGGTACGTGATCGCCCGGTCCACCGGCACCGAGGGGGTCAGCCGCCCCTCGCGCAGCAGCTGGGCCAGCACCTCGATGACCAGCACGACCTCGATGTCGAACTCCTCGCCGAAGTACCTGGGGTAGTCCTCGGTGAAGCTGATGTAGTCGTGCGGGTCGAGCACGAGCACCCGCCTGGTGCCGGTGGCCCGCCAGTCGTCGAGGTTGTGCCGGGCGAACCGCTGCGCCTGCTCGGTGTACCCCATCTCGGCGGCCGGCCCGCCGCAGCACCACTGGTCGCGCATCAGGCCGAACTCGTAGCCGGCCATCTGCAGCATCTGCGCCACGGCTCGCGGCACCGACGTCCGGTAGAAGGCGGCCTCGCAGTCGACGAACAGCACCGTCTCCCCGCCGACCGGGATGTCGAGCCCCTCGGCCCAGTCGCGCACCCTCTCCTGGCTGATCGGCGTCTCGCCCAGGACCGGCTCGTGGGTGCGCAGGTCGGTGCGCTCGTTCCACACCTGCCAGCTCGGCTGGTGCACGCCGCTCTCCACGGCCAGCGAGCGCACCGCCTTGACGACGTCGACCGTGCGGGTGCGGAACCGGTAGAAGTCGCCGGTGAACAGCGTGTTGGGACAGCGCAGCTCGCACGCACCGCACTGGGTGCAGTTGACGTAGTCGGCGGCGACGTCGGCGACGTCGAGTTCGCCGCGCTCCATGGCGACGACGTTGGCGTGGAAGGCCGTCGGGGTCCACGACTCGTTGCGCTCGACCTGGGTGACCGGGCAGACCTCGCGGCAGAACTTGTGGCCGGAGGAGAAGCAGTTGTAGGAGGCGTTGCGCCACTGCTCGACGAACGCCGCCGTCCTCGGGTCGGCGACCGGCGAGGGGACCGGGCCGGCCAGCAGCTCCGGGTACCCGGCCAGCTCCGGCGGGTTGGACGGGGCGCCCGGCGTGAAGGGCTCGGAGAGCGCGTCTGCGCCGGGCGCCCGGTCGGGCTCGACCTGTGTCACTGCGTGCTCCTCGTCACAGGATGGCTGGGGTGGGCGTCACGCTAGCCATCAAAACCTATGGATTCAACGGTTAAGGGTGCCGATCGCGGTGACACACTGAGGTGTCCACCCGTCACAGGAGGCGAGCGTGCAACTGCTCAGCGGTGACGCCCGGCGGGCCGTCTTCGCCCCCCTCGACGACGGCGCCCTCCGCAGCGAGGCGGTCGTGCGGCGCGTGGGCAGCGCCATCGCCCTGGGCCTGCTCGGCGACGGCGAGCAGCTCCCGGCCGAGACCGACCTGGCCACCATGCTCAACGTCTCGACGATGACGCTGCGCGAGGCGCTGGCCGAGCTGCGTGGGCTCGGGCTGGTCGAGACCCGCCGGGGCCGCGGTGGGGGCAGCTTCGTGCAGGCCCGCGACGACGTCCTCGCCGAGCTGGCCGACGCCCGGCTCGCCGAGCTGGCCACCACCGACCTGCGCGAGCTCGGCGACGTGCACGGCGCGGTCGCCTCCGCGGCGGCCCGGCTCGCGGCGACCCGGGCGTCGCGGGTCGAGATCGCCCGGCTGCGCGACATCGTCGACCGGCTGGCCCGGGCCGGCACGGTCACCGGGCAGCGCCGGGCCGAGGGCCGCTACTACGTCGAGCTCGCCGCCTGCGCCCAGTCGGTGCGGCTGACCATGCAGGAGATGGACCTGCACCTGGAACTCGGGCAGCTGCCCTGGCCGCCGGCCCACGCCCCCGCCCTGCTCGACCGCATCGTCGCCGCCCACCGGGCCGTGGTGGACGCCGTCGAGGCCCGCGACCCCGCCGCGGCCCGGGCGCTCACCGAGGAGCACATCGAGACCCGCACGCTGTGGTCGATCGAGCTGCGGCTGCGCGCGGACGGCGGCGACGGGACCCTCGCCCGCCGGGAGGTCTCGTGACCCCGGTGGTCGAGGCGGTGTCCGAGGTGGTCGAGCAGGTCTTCGCCACCGTCGCCGAGGTGCACGACGCAGCGCTGCGGCCGGCCGCGCGCGAGGGTCTGCGGGCCGGGCGGCCGGTCCTCGGCGACGACGTCCGCGACCTCCTGCACGAGCCCGGCCAGCTCGCCGTCGGCCTCGGGCTCGTCGTCGCGCCGCGTCCCGCGCGCGGCCTGCCGCTGCGCCTGGAGTGGTGGCAGGCCGACCCCGACGGCGGCCGGCTGCGCAGCCTCGAGCCCGACCTGCGGCCGACCAGCCTCGGCTACTACGACTACACCGCGGCCGCGTGGTTCGACGTGCCCCGGCGGACCGGGCGGCGGCACGTCGTCGGGCCCTACGTCGACGTCCACGGCACCGGCCGGTACCTGCTGACGCTGACCGAGCCGGTGGTGGTCGACGGCGAGTTCGCCGGCGTGGCCGGGGCCGACGTCCCGGTCGGCCGATTCGAGTCCCACCTCCTGCACCAGCTCGGCCCCGGGGCGCCGTTCCTGCTGCTCAACGACGAGGACCGGGTCGTCCTCTCCACCGCGCCGCGATGGCTGGTCGGCGCCCTGGTGTCCCCGGCCGCGGTCGCCGCCGGCCCGGTCACCGCGGTCCCCGGCGTCCCGTGGCGGTCCGTGCCGGTCGAGGACCACCGGCTGCTCACCGCCTGAGCGCACCGGGCCGGACGGTCCCACGGCCGGGCGCCGCGGCCCTTGTCCTGTGACCTCTGGCTCTATAGGTTTCCGGCGTCCGTGTGGCCTGGCGCACACCGGCGTCCGCCGGCGCGCCCCCACCCTCGCGAGGAGACCGCCCGGTGACCGCACCAGGAGCCCCCGTCGGCCGGACCGACGACGACGCCCAGCTCGCCGCCCTCGGCTACCACGGGGAGTTCGACCGGAGCATGGGCCTGTGGGCGAACATGGCCCTCGGCTTCACCTACCTGTCCCCGCTGGTCGGCGTCTACTCGCTGTTCGCCTACAGCCTCTCCATCGGGGGACCGCCGGCGATCTGGTGGATCGTGATCGTCGGGGTCGGCCAGCTGCTGGTCGCGCTGGTCTTCGGCGAGGTCGTCTCGCAGTACCCGCTGGCCGGCGGCATCTACCCGTGGACCCGGCGGCTGTGGAACCGGCGCTACGCCTGGATCGTCTCGTGGATCTACATCTGGGCGATCATCGTCACCGTCACGGCCGTCGCCCAGTTCGGCGGCGGCTTCGTCGCCGCGCTGTTCAGCATCGACGCCACCCCGGGCGTCGTCCTCGCCACCGCGGTGGGGCTGCTCGTCATCGCGTTCCTGGTCAACTACAGCGGCACCCGCACGCTCGCCCGGATCGCCCGCATCGGCCTGGCAGCCGAGCTCGTCGGCGTCGTCGCCCTCGGGCTGTTCCTGCTGCTGTTCCGCCGCGAGCAGCCGTTCTCGGTCTTCTTCGACACCCTCGGCGCCGGCGGCGGCGACGCGTACATCGGCACCTTCCTCGCCGCGGCGCTGTCCGGCCTGTTCCTCTTCTACGGGTTCGAGGCCTGCGGCGACGTCGCCGAGGAGGTCGCCGACCCGGCCCGCCGGATCCCGCGCGCGATGATCCTGACCATCCTCGTCGGCGGGGTCTCGGGCTTCCTGTCCTACGCCGGCTACGTGCTGGCCGCCCCCGACGCCCAGCTGCAGGCGATCATGGCCGGTGAGGACGTCGACCCGATCCCCACCATCCTGGAGAGCTCGCTCGGGACCGTGGGCTCGAAGGTCTTCCTCGTCGTCACCGTCGTCGCCTTCATCTCCTGCGTGCTGTCACTGCAGGCCGCCGGCAGCCGGCTGCTCTACGCCTTCGCCCGCGACCGGATGCTCCCGGCCAGCGGCTGGCTGGGCCACGTGTCCAGCCGGCACGCGGTCCCGACCAACGCGCTGCTGGTCGTCTGCGTCGTCCCGGTGCTCATCTGCCTGTTCGTCTTCTGGCAGCCGGACTCCCTCGCCCGCGTCACCGCCTTCGCGGTGCTGGGCATCTACATCGCCTTCCAGGCCGTGGTGCTGGCGGCGCTGCGGCAGCGGCTCAAGGGGTGGCGCCCGGCGGGGGTGTGGAACCTCGGCTCGGCCGGCCTGGTGGTCAACGTGCTGGCCCTGGCCTACGGGGTGTTCGCCATCGTCCTGCTGCTCAAGCCCGCCCCCGGCACCGAGACCTTCCTCGACCGCTGGATCGTCGCGATCGGCCTGGCCATCGTCGCCGGCACCGGGCTCCTGTACCTGTTCGCCGCCCGGCCGGACCGGCACTCTGCCCACGTCCCCGAGGGCGACGCCCGCGAGGTGGCCGCACAGCTCCAGCAGATCCGGCGGGACGCCGGTGTCCCGGTGAGTGAGGAGATCCGATGAAGTTCAGCTACGCGATGCTGCCCGACTACTCCCTGGAGGAGTCGCTGCGGGCGATCGAGCTCGCCGACGAACTCGGCTTCTACGCCGTGTACGCCGCCGACGAGACCTGGCACAAGGACCTCTGGCTGCTCTTCGCCGCGGCCGCGGCGCGGACGTCGCGGGTGCGGATGGGGCCGAGCGTGTCGTCGGTGACGCTGCGGGAGCCCTCGCTCATCGCCCAGGCGGCCGCGACGCTCGACGAGCTCAGCGGCGGCCGGGCCGAGGTCGTGCTCTCGAGCGGCAACTTCGGGCTGCTGGCGCAGTACAAGCTGGACTGGAAGGGGATGAAGCCGCTCTCGCGCACCATCGAGGGGGTCCACGTCGTCCGGACCCTGCTCGACGAGGGTGCCATCACCTTCGACGGCGAGTTCTTCCGCTACGACGGGCTGTTCACCTTCGCCCGGCCGGTGCAGGAGCGGGTGCCGGTGAAGATGGGGGCCATGCGCGGGCCGCGCTCCTTCGAGGCGGCGGCGCAGTACTCCGACGGGTGCCACCAGGCGCTCAGCTACAGCCGGCAGGCCTACGACTACGCGGCCGAGCACTTCCGGATCGGGGCCGAGAAGGCCGGCAAGGACTGGACGACGCTGGACTTCGGCGCGTGGGTGGTCCTCGCGGTCGGCCGCGACTCCGCCGCCGCCAAGGAGGCCGCCCGCAGCATGGTCGGCATCTACGCCTCCTCCATGCCGGCCGAGCAGCTCGAGCGGCACGGTGTCGACCCCGACCAGCTCACGCCGATCGTCGACGCGATCGCCGGTGGCGACCTCGCCAAGGGCATCGAGCTGACGACGCCCGAGCTGACCGACAAGCTGTCCTTCGCCGGTACGCCCGAGGAGGTCACGGCCATGATCAAGGAGATCGAGCCGGCGGGGGTCAACCACGTCATCGCCGCGATCAACGACGCCTCGATCGTCAAGGCCTTCACCGGCCGCGAGCTGCCCGGGGTGGCCACCGTGGAGGAGCAGCTACGGCTGATCCACGACGAGATCATGCCCGCCTTCACCTAGGGAGCAGAGGTCGGCCCCCTTGCAGGGTCCCGCCGCGAGCGTGCGAGCGGTGGGGGGCAAGGGGGTCCTTCCTCAGCCGCCCTCGCGCATCCCCCAGGGAGAGCCGTAGGCGGTCAGCAGGTCGAGGAAGGGCCCCGCGTCGAGGGCCTCCGGCCCCAGCACCCCGGTGCCCCGCCACCGGCCGGTCGCCAGGAGCTCGAGCGCGACGACGGGGTTCACCGCGGTCTGCCAGACCACCGCCTGGGACCCGTACTCGGCCATCGACCAGGCGTTGTCGACCACGTGGTACAGGTACACCTGCCGCGGCCGGCCGTCGGTGCCGGTGCCGCTCACCCACAGGCCCGCGCAGGTCCGCCCGGTCATCAGCTCGCCGAGCGAGGCCGGGTCGGGCAGCGCCGCGGCGACCAGGTCGCGCGGCGCGACCTCGACGTCGCCCACGCGCACCGGCGTCGTGGAGTCCAGGCCGGTGGTGTGCAGGGCCTTGAGGACGGTGATGAACTCGCTCCCGAGGCCGTACTTGAAGGTGACCCGCCCGGCGTCGACCCACCGCGGCATGAGGAGCACCTCCTCGTGCTCCACGTTGACGCACTCGACCGGCCCGATGCCCTCGGGGAAGTCGAAGACCTCCGGCTCGCTGAAGGGCTCGGTCGTGTACCAGCCGCGGTCGCGCTCCCACACGACCGGCGGGTTGAGGCACTCCTCGATCGTGGTCCAGATGTTGAACGACGGCGCGAACGCGTGCCCGCGCACGGTCAGGTCCGACCCGTCGCGGACGCCGAGCTCGTCGATCTCGGCGAACAGGTGGTCGGCGGCGTACCGGGCGAACACGTCGGACAGGCCCGGCTCCACCCCCATGCCGACCAGGGCCAGCCGCCCGGCCGCCTCCCACTCGCCCGCGAGCGCGAACTGCTCGTCGCCGAGCTTCACCCCGGTCAGCTCGTAGGGGCGCTCGGGGTGCGGGCGCGACAGCGACATCGCCATGTCCAGGTAGTCGACGCCGGCGGCGAGCGCGGCCCGGAACAGCGGCATGACGAACCGCGGGTCGGTCGCGTTGAGCAGCACGTCGCAGTCGTGCTCGGCGAGCAGGGACCGGACGCCGGCCTCGTGGGAGGCGTCGACCCGGGCGGCCACGAACCGCGGGTCGCCCGCCGCGGCGACGGCCTTCTCCGCACGGGCGGGGTCGTAGTCGGCGACGACGAGCCGCGTCACGAACTCGCGCCGGGCCGCGATCGCCGTGATCGCGCTGCCGACTCCACCGGCACCCACCAGCAGGATGCGCATGTCCACCTCCACGGGAGGCGGGCAGTCTAGCGACGAGTTCGGTGGTCGATGCAGGTCCGCGGCCGCCGAACCCTTGTCGGATGGCCGGATCGCTGCGATAACCGTCGCATGCAGCCGGACTCCGCCGACCCCGTCGTCCGCCCGGGGGAGGAGGCCACCCTCCGCCCGGGCGCGATCGGGTTCGTCGACGCCCTCGTGATCGGCCTGGCCTCCACCTCCCCGGCCTACACCCTCGCGGCGATCATCGGTGCCCTCGTGGCCATCAGCGGGGTGCACGCCCCGGGCATCCTGCTGGCCTCGTTCGTGCCGATGGTGCTCATCGCGTCGGCCTTCGCCGCGCTCAACCGGGTCGATCCCGACTGCGGGACGACGTTCTCTTGGGTCACCCGGGCGATGGGGCCGTGGGCCGGCTGGATCGGCGGCTGGGCGATCACGATGACCGGCGTCCTCATCATCGGGTCGCTGGCCAACGTGGGCGTCGTCTTCACGCTGCGCCTGCTCAACCTGGACTCGCTGGCCGAGAACACCGCCGTCGTCCTGGTGCTCACCGTCGGGCTGATCCTGCTCATGACGTGGATCTGCGTACTCGGCACGGAGCTGTCGGCGCGGCTGCAGAACGTGCTGATCCTCGCCCAGACCGGAGCCCTGCTGGTGTTCGCGGCGGTCGCGATCTACCGGGGGGTGAGCGGCGACAGCACGCTGGGCGGGCTCGACCCCAGCTGGGACTGGCTCAACCCGTTCGGCGCCGGGGGCGCGGCACTCAGCGGCGGGCTGCTGCTCGGCGTGTTCGCGTACTGGGGCTGGGAGTCGGCGGTCAACCTGACCGAGGAGACCCGCGACTCCACGGTGACGCCCGGCCGCGCGGCGATCGTGTCCACCGTCGTCCTGCTGGTCACCTACGTCTCCGTCGCGATCGCCGTCCTCGCCTTCGCTGGCACCGACTACCTGGCCGACAACGCCGACGAGGAGGAGGCGATCTTCGCGCTGCTGTCCACCGAGGTGATGGGCGGCTGGGACTGGGTGGTCCTGCTGGCGGTCGCCACGGCCGCGATCGCGTCCACCCAGACGACGATCCTCCCGGCGTCGCGCACCGGCCTGTCGATGGCCCGGCGGCACGCGCTGCCGCGCCGGTTCGGGCACATCTCGCCGCGCCACCGCACGCCCGACGTCTCCACCTGGTGGGTCGGCGTCATCGCCAGCATCTGGTTCGTCGGGGTGAGCCTGCTCAGCGAGAACGCGCTGTTCGACTCGATCACCGCGCTGTCGCTGCTCATCGCCTTCTACTACGCGCTCACCGGCATCGCCTGCGCCGTCTACCACCGCCGGCAGCTGACCCGAAGCGTGTCGGCGTTCCTGCTCATCGGGGTGGGCCCGCTGGTCGGGGCCGGGCTGCTGATCTGGCTGCTGGCGCTCTCGATCCGCGACCTCGCCGACCCGGAGAACTCCTACACCGGCCAGGCGTGGCTGGGCGTGGGCCCGCCGCTGGTCATCGGCGTCGGGATCTTCGTGCTCGGCCTGGTGCTCATGGCCGTCTGGCGCAGCCGCGACCGCCGGTACTGGCAGGAGCGGCCGGGGATCGCCGGTGACCGCATCCACGTCGACGAGGAGCTGCGGTGAGCATCGTCCTGGGCTACGACGAGTCGCCGGGGTCCCGGCCGGCCCTGGCCATGGCGATCTCGCTGGCCGCCCGGTTCGACGAGCCGCTCGTCCTCGTGTACGGCGTCGAGCCGCCCGGCGGGCTGGGCGAGGAGTTCCAGGCCCACCAGCGGGCGCTCACCGAGATGGGCCGCACGGCGGTGGCGCACGCGGTCGAGGAGGCGCAGGCCGCCGGCGTCGAGACCGTCATCGAGGTGCTGTCGCAGAAGCCGGCGCAGGCGCTGGTCGACGCCGCGCGCCGGCACGACGGTCGGGTCGTCGTCGTCGGCACCCGCGGGGAGAGCCCGCTGCGCGGTGCCTTCCTCGGGTCGGTGTCGCACAAGCTGCTGCACCTGTCCGACCGCCCGGTGCTGTGCGTCCCCGCGCGGGAGGGCGAGGCATAGGAAGCGCTCCGCACGTCCTGGGCCGCAGGACGTGCGGATTGCTTCCCATGCCTCGCCGATCACAGCCGGGCCCAGGCCTCGGTCAGCACGCTGCGGAGGATCTGCTCCATCTCGTCGAACTCGGCCTGCCCGCAGACGAGCGGCGGGGCGAGCTGGATGACCGGGTCACCGCGGTCGTCGGCGCGGCAGTACAGGCCGGCGTCGAACAGCGCGCCGGAGAGGAACCCGCGCAGCAGCCGCTCGGACTCCGCGGCGTCGAAGGTCTCCTTCGTCGCCTTGTCCTTCACCAGCTCGATCCCGTAGAAGTACCCGTCGCCGCGGACGTCGCCGACGATCGGCAGGTCCAGCAGCTCCTCCAGCGTCGCCCGGAAGGCGCCCTCGTCGTCGAGGACCCGCCGCTCGAGCCCCTCCTCGGCCATGAGGTCGAGGTTGGCCAGGGCCACCGCGCAGCTGACCGGGTGCCCGCCGAAGGTGTACCCGTGCGGGAACGACGCGGTGTCGCGCAGGAAGGGCTCGACGACGCGGCTCGAGGCGATCATCGCGCCGATGGGGGAGTAGCCCGAGGTCATGCCCTTGGCGCAGGTGATCATGTCCGGCACGAAGCCGAACTTCGTGCACGCGAAGGTCGTGCCCAGCCGGCCGAAGGCGCAGATCACCTCGTCGCTGACCAGCAGCACGTCGTGCCGGTCGCAGATCTCGCGCACCCGCGCGAAGTAGCCGGGGGGCGGCGGGAAGCAGCCGCCGGCGTTCTGCACCGGCTCCAGGAAGACGGCGGCCACCGTGTCCGGGCCCTCGAAGAGGATCGCCTGCTCGATCTGGTCGGCCGCCCACCGGCCGAACGCCTCGGGGTCGTCGCCGAACACCGGAGCCCGGTAGAGGTTGGTGTTGGGCACCCGGACGCTGCCGGGCACCAGCGGCTCGAAGGGCTGCTTGAGCGCGGGGATGCCGGTGATCGACAGCGCCCCGTGCGTGGTCCCGTGGTAGGCCACCGCCCGGCTGATCACCTTGGTCTTCTGCGGCCGGCCGGTCAGCTTGAAGTACTGCTTGGCCACCTTCCACGCCGTCTCCACGGCCTCGCTGCCGCCGGTCGTGAAGAAGACCCGGTCCAGGTCGCCGGGAGCGGCGGCGGCCAGCCGCTGCGAGAGCTCGATCGCCGTCGGGTGGGCGTAGGACCACAGCGGGAAGAACGCCAGCTGCTCGGCCTGGCGGGCGGCGGCCTCGGCCAGCACGCGCCGGCCGTGGCCGGCCTGGACGACGAACAGGCCGGCCAGGCCGTCGAGGTACCGGCGTCCGCGGTCGTCGTAGATCGACGCGCCCTCGCCGCGGACGATCACCGGCGGCGGGGTGTCGCGGTAGGCGCCCATGCGGGAGAAGTGCAGCCACAGGTTGGCGGTCGCGTCCGCACCGATGCCCTGGTCCGGCGTCGCGACGTCCTGCTCCGTGGTGGTCATGGGTACGGATCCCGTCGTCAGGAGGAGCGTGCGATGCGTGGATCGTAGTCCCGGGGCCTCCGGACGGGCCAGACCGTCGGTCGCCGGCCGGTCCCCGCCGACGTCGGCGGAGTGCCACGACGGCGTCCCCGGACCGCGGCGGTGGACGGATCGGCCGTCCCGGGACCCGACTCTCCTCCGGCACGCTCGCTGCGCAGCCCCGCGTCCCCGAGGAGGAACCGTGACCACCACCCCGTACTGGATCGCCGGGCGTCCCGCGCACGGCGGCGAGGTGCTCGAGGTCCGCTCGCCGCACGACGGGTCGCTCGCCGGCCGGACCACCACCGCAAGCGCCGACGACGTCGAGACCGCGGTCGCCGAGGCCGCCCGGGTGCGCCGCGAGTTCGCCGCCACCCCCGCGCACGTGCGGGCCGCCGCCCTCGACCACGTCTCGCGCCGGCTCGCCGAGCGCGCCGAGGAGGTCGCCGCGCTGATCACCGCCGAGTCGGGCAAGCCGCTGAAGTGGTCCCGGCTCGAGGTCGCCCGCGCGGTGTCGACCTTCCGCTGGGGCGCCGAGGAGGCCCGCCGCTGGTCGGGCACGCTGCAGCGGCTGGACACCGACCCGGCGGCCACCGGCCGGATGGCGCTGGTGCGGCGCGTCCCCCGGGGCCCGGTGCTCGGCATCGCCCCGTTCAACTTCCCGATCAACCTGGTGGCCCACAAGGTGGCGCCGGCGATCGCCGTCGGTGCGCCGATCGTGCTCAAGCCCGCCCCGGCCACCCCGCTGACGGCGCTGCTGCTCGGTGAGCTCCTCGCCGAGACCGCGCTGCCCTCGGGCGCCTGGTCGGTGCTGCCGGTCCCGAACGAGGTCGCCGCCGACCTGGTCCGCGACCCCCGGCTGCCGGTCGTCTCGTTCACCGGCTCGGTGCCGGTGGGCTGGTCGGTCAGGGAGTCCGCGCCGCGCAAGCACGTCACCCTCGAGCTCGGTGGGAACGCCGCCGCCGTCGTCGGGCCGGACCAGGACGACGAGAAGTCCCTGTCGTGGGCGGCGTCGCGGATCGCGACCTTCGCCATGTACCAGGCCGGGCAGTCCTGCATCTCGGTGCAGCGGGTGTTCGCCCACCGCGCGGTCGCCGAGGCGCTGACCACGCGGGTGGTCGAGGCGGTGCAGCGGCTGGCCACCGGCGACCCCACCGACGAGAGCACCGACGTCGGCCCGCTCATCGACGAGGCCGCCGCCCGCCGGGTGGAGAGCTGGGTCGCCGACGCCGCCGCCGCCGGCGCGCGGGTGCTCACCGGCGGGCAGCGCACCGGCGCGACGTACGCGCCCACCGTGGTCACCGACGTCCCCGCGACGGAGAAGCTGGCGTGCGAGGAGGTCTTCGGCCCGGTGGTGGTCATCGACGTCGTCGACTCGCTCGACGAGGCCTTCGACCGGGTCAACGACAGCCGCTTCGGCCTGCAGGCCGGGGTGTTCACCCGCGACCTGCAGGTGGCCTTCCGCGCCGCCGCGGTGCTCGACGTCGGCGGCGTGGTGATCGGCGACGTGCCCAGCTTCCGCGCCGACCAGATGCCCTACGGCGGGGTCAAGGACTCCGGCACCGGCCGGGAGGGCGTGCACGCGGCGATGGAGGACCTCACCGAGGAGCGCGTCCTGGTGCTCACCGGCATCGAGGTGTAGCCCCCCGCGGCACGAGGCCCCGGTCCCTGCGGGGACCGGGGCCTCGTGCCGCGGGGCGGGTCAGCCGACGTGCGCGGCGAACGCGGCCTCGAGGACGTCGAGCCCCTCGCCGAGCAGGTCCTGGCCGATGACCAGGGGCGGCAGGAAGCGCAGCACGTTGCCGAACGTGCCGGCGGTCAGGACGACGACGCCCTCGGCGTGGCAGGCGCGCGCGATGCGGCCGGTGAGGGCGGCGTCGGGCTCGGTGGTGCCCGGCCGGACCAGCTCGACGGCGATCATCGCGCCCCGCCCGCGGACGTCGCCGATGGCCGGCGTGCGCGCCTGCAGCGCGCGCAGGCGGGGGAGCATGGTGTCGCCGATGGCGCGTGCGGCGCCGGCGAGGTCGCGCTCGCGCATGGTCTCGATCGAGGCCAGTGCGGCGGCGCAGGCCACCGGGTTGCCGCCGTAGGTGCCGCCGAGCCCGCCGGTGTGCACGGCGTCCATGATCTCGGCGCGGCCGGTCACGGCGGCCAGCGGCAGGCCGCCGGCCATGCCCTTGGCCAGGGTGACCAGGTCGGGGACGACGCCCTCGTGGTCGGAGGCGAACCAGTCGCCGGTGCGGCAGAAGCCGGTCTGCACCTCGTCGGCGACGAAGACCGCGCCCGACGCGCGGCACCACTCGGCCAGCGCCGGCAGGAAGCCCGGGGCCGGGACGACGAAGCCGCCCTCGCCCTGGATCGGCTCGATGAGCACCGCGGCGACGTTGGCCGCGCCGACCTGGGCCTCGATCTGCGCGATGGCGCGGGCGGCGGCCTCGGCCCCGGTGAGGCCGGGCTCGTCGCGGAACGGGTAGGACATCGGGACCCGGTAGACCTCGGGCGCGAACGGGCCGAAGCGGTGCTTGTACGGCATGTTCTTCGCCGTCAGCGCCATCGTGAGGTTGGTCCGGCCGTGGTAGGCGTGGTCGAACACGACGACGGCCTGCCGGCCGGTCGCGTGCCGGGCGATCTTGACGGCGTTCTCGACGGCCTCCGAGCCGGTGTTGAACAGCGCCGACCGCTTCTCGTGGTCGCCGGGGGTGACCCGGGCGAGCTCCTCGCAGACGGCGACGTAGCCCTCGTAGGGCGTGACCATGAAGCAGGTGTGGGTGAAGGCCGCCACCTGCTCCTGCACCGCGGCGACGACCCGCGGGGCGGCGTTGCCGACGTTGACCACCGCGATGCCCGAGCCCAGGTCGATCAGCGAGTTCCCGTCGACGTCGACGACCACCCCGCCGCCGGCGCGGTCGACGAACACCGGCAGGGTGGTGCCGACCCCGGCCGACACGACGGCGGCCCGGCGGGCCATGAGCTCCTGCGAGCGGGGACCGGGGACCGGGGTGACCAGCCGGCGCTCCTGGGGCAGCGTGGCGGTGGGCTCGAGCAGGTCGGTCACGGCAGCTCCTCGGTCTGGCGGATGGGTCGGCGGGACGGGCCGGCTGCCTCCGGCGGGGGAGGCTCCCCCTGCGAGTGTGGGACGCCCGCCACACCGGCGGTACCGTCCACACCGGCGCGTCGTGGGGGCGCGGATGTCCACTCTGTCAGGAGTCCTCCGTGCCGGTCACCGTCGCCGACCTGGTCGCCGACCCGGCGCTCGACCTCGTGCTGCACACGCCAGGGGGTGGGGTGGACCGGCCGGTGTCCTGGGTGCACGTCAGCGAGCTGGCCGACCCGACGCCGTTCCTCGAGGGCGGGGAGCTGCTGCTGACCACCGGCCTGGCGCTGCGCGAGGAGCCCGTCGGCCCGTACGTCTCGCGGCTGGCCGCGGCCGGCGTCGTCGGGCTGGGCCTGGGCACCGGGCTGGGGGTGGACGCCGTCCCCGCCGAGCTGGTGGCCGCCGCCGAGGGCGCCGGGCTGGCGCTGCTCGAGGTGCCCCGGCGGACGCCGTTCATCGCGCTGTCCCGCACCGTCTCGGCCGCGCTGGCCGCCGACGAGTACGCGGCCGTGGCCCGGGCGGCGGCCGCGCAGCAGGAGCTGACCCGGGCCGCGCTGGCGCCCGGCTCGCCGGCCCCGCTGCTGCAGCGGCTGGCCCGGCAGGTCGCCGGCTGGGTGCTGCTCCTCGACACCGCCGGCACCGTGCTGGAGGCGGTCCCGCCGTCGGCGGCCGAGCGGGCCGCGGCCCTCGCGCCGGAGCTGGACCGGCTGCGGTCGGTGCGCGCGCCGGCGAGCGCGGCGCTGTCCGGGCCGGGGGAGACGGTGCTGCTGCAGTCGCTGGGCACCGAGCGGCGCACGCGGGGCTTCCTGGCGGTGGGCCGGCCCGGGCCCGTGGGCGCGGCCGACCGGCACGTGGTCAACACCGCGGTCGGCCTGCTGACCCTCCGCCTGGAGCAGTCGCGCGGGCTCGACAGCGCCATGGCCGCGTTGCGGGCGGCCCTGCTGCGGATGCTGCTGGCCGGCGAGGAGGCCGCTGTCGCCGACACGGTCGCCGCGCTGGGGGAGCGGCTGCCCGCCGAGCCGCTGCGGGTGCTGGTGGTCCTCGGCGCCGCCGGTCGGCGCGCGGCCGCCGTCGACGTGGCCGCCGACGCCGCGGCCGCCGCCGGCTCGGCGTCCTTCTCCGCCGAGCTCGACGGCGCGCTGGTCCTGCTCGTCGCCTCCGACGGGCCGCTACCCGAGCGGTTGGAGGCGCTGCCCGAGCGGGTGCCCGACACCGCCGTCGGGATCTCCGGCCCGGTGCCCTGGGGGCGGCTGGCCGACGGCGTGCGCCAGGCCCGGCAGGCCGCGGAGCACAGCCGGGCGCGCGGCGGCGGGGTCACCTCGTTCGCCGGCCTCGCCGGGCAGGGACTGCCGGCGCTGCTCGACCCCGCGGCCACCCGCGCGTTCGCCGACGCGCTGCTGGCGCCGCTGGTGGCCGCCGACCGCGCCGGTGCCGGCGACCTGGTCGACTCGCTGCGGGCCTGGCTGGCCCACCACGGGCAGTGGGAGCCGGCGGCGGCGGCCCTCGGCGTGCACCGGCACACGCTGCGCAAGCGCATGCGGCGGGCGGGGGACCTGCTCGGCCGCGACCTCGACGAACCCGGCACCCGGGTCGAGCTGTGGCTGGCCCTGCACCCGCCCGCGTAGCGGCACCGGCGGCCGCGGGACTGACCCGGACGGGTGCCGCCCGGGTGGGCCGAGGCGCCGGCCTCGCTAGGCTGCGGGGACAGCGGCGGCCGGGAGGGGGCGGTGGCGATCCGGGAGCGTGAGTTCGTCCTGGACGACGTCTCCAGGGCGATCATCGAGCAGCTCCAGCAGGACGGCCGGCGTCCCTACGCCCGGGTGGCCCACGCCGTCGGGCTGTCCGAGGCCGCCGTCCGCCAGCGGGTGCAGCGGCTGCTCGACGCCGGGGTCATGCAGGTCGTGGCGGTGACCGACCCGATGCAGGTCGGGTTCTCCCGCCAGGCGATGGTCACCGTGCGGACCGCCGGCGACCCGCGCGTCGTCGGCGACGCGATCGCCGCGCTGCCCGAGGTCGTCTACGTGGTGGTCACCGCCGGCCCGGCCGACCTGCTCGTCGAGGTGGTCGCCGAGGACGACGACCAGCTGCTCGGGACCGTGGCCCGCATCCGGGCCGTCGAGGGCGTGACCTCCACCGAGACGCACATCTACCTGGGGCTGCGCAAGCAGACCTACGCCTGGGGCACCCGCCGCCCCGACCTGCCGGCCGCGGGCCTCTAGGACCCGCGGACCGGCACGCCGGTGGCCGGCGTCGTCGGGGAGGCGCCCGTCAGTGGCAGTGCCGCGCGGCGGTCGGCGGCACGTCGAGGGCGGGGTTGCGGTCGAAGAAGCCCACCGGCCGGAGCTGGAAGGACACCGTGTCGACCGGCATGACCGGCCAGTCCTCGGGCCGGGTGACGTGGTGGATGCCGAACACGTGCCAGAGCACGATGTCGGTGTCGGCGATGGACCGGCCGGCCTCGATCCACCGCGGCAGCCCGGCGTCGCGGCGGCTCTGGTTGCAGAACTCGCCGGCCGGCCAGCGCTCCTCCTCGTCGTAGCGGGTGACCCAGAGCGGGTGCGCGACGACGCCGGCCCGCTGCAGGATCGGTGAGGACGGGTCGGCCAGCGGCGGGATCCCCGCGCCGGACACCAGCTTGTAGCCGGGCGGGGTGCCCAGCCGGGTGGTCCGGGTGCGGTTGACCACCTTCCAGCTGCGCTGGGAGGCCCAGTCGGGGTCCTGGCCGCCCTCGGCCTCGGTCTCCAGCGGCCGGGTGCGCTGCACGACCGCGAGGCCGTAGGGGTTCTGCGGCGAGATCGGCGCCGCCTCGCTCTCGGAGACCAGCACGGTGTTCTCCGGCCCGTCGACCTCCATGTCGAGGCGGGCGACGACGAAGTGCTGGTGGAACGGCGCGTAGGTCTGCTCGTCGACGACCGTGCCGTACGGCGGCGGGGTGTCCGCGTAGGAGGTGGTCACCATGATCCCGGTGGCGCGGACCTCGCACTCGATCGTGCCGTCCTGGTAGAAGCGCCAGTAGGTCAGGTACTCGTAGTTGGCCACCGTGGCGTGGAACGAGACCACCATCCGCCGGGACCGCCGGACCTCGGCGCCGGCCTTCTCGTCGACGTGCTTCCACAGCACGCCGTCGTCCTCCTCGTGCAGGCAGATGGCGTTCTTGATCGTGTACGGCTCGCCGCGGGTGTCGTGCAGGACGGCGTCGACGTAGGTGATCTCGCCCAGGCAGTCGCAGCCGAGCTCCAGCGACGTCGTCATGAAGCCCAGGCCCCACTCGCCGATGTCGAACGCGGTGCGGCGGTAGTGGTCGGGGCCGGGGTCGCGGTAGGGGACCACCATCTCGGCGAAGGACAGCCGGTGCGCGATCGACCGGGTGCCGGTGCCGTCGTCGTAGCCGACCCGGTGGATCACCAGGCCCTCGCGGTGGTTGAAGCCCAGCCGCATCGTCCAGTTCTGCCAGCGCAGCTCGCAGCCGTCGAGGCGGAACGACACGCCCTCGGGCTGGGTGATCTCCAGCGGCTTCAGGTCGCTGCGCGGCACCAGCCCGGGGACCAGCGAGGGCGCGTACTCGCCCATGGCGAGGTTCGGCCCGGGTGGCGGCGTGTCCTCGACCCGGAGCAGCTCCATGGTGTTGAGGTCGACGACGAAGTGCAGCCCGTTGACCGGGTTGGCGTAGGGGTTGCCGCCGGGCACCGAGCGGCGCCACACGTCGGTCCAGCCCACCCGCCGGTCCCGCAGCCCCTCGGGGATGAGCGAGTGGCCGTAGGCCCAGGTGTCGATGAGGACCAGGTCGAGGTCGGTGATGCCGCGCGTGGCGAGCGCCTCGACGACGGTGGGGTGCCGGATGAGCGCCTCGTGGGCCTCGTGCCACTCGTCGAGGGTCATGTTGGGCTGCTCGCCGGGCACCGCCTCCCACGAGAGCACGGCGTCGTCGGTGAGGGACACGACGGCCTTGTAGGCGGTGCCCTCCTCGCGGCTCCAGCAGGTGACCCGGGCCTCGCGCCGGATCGTGTCGCCCGGGGTGAACGCGCGGACGACGTCCTTGGCCGGTTCCTTGAGCTCGATCGAGGCGAAGCGCCAGCGCTCGTCGACGCCCCGGTCGCGGCGCAGCACCGCGGCGGCGGCGCGGAACTCGTCGGCGTTGAGCGGGTCGAGGGGGTGGGCGGTCATGCCTGGGTCTCCGGGGTGGTGTGGGGGCGGTCGGCGAGGAGGGGGAGGGAGGGGTCCCAGCGGGTGCCGTCGCGGGCGTCGCGGCGGCGCCGGGCGATGGCCGAGAGGGCCTCGAGCACCACCCGGTTGGCGAGGGCGGCGGTGATGTCGGCGTGGTCGTAGGGCGGGCTCACCTCGACGACGTCGACGCCGACCACCGGCAGCTCGAGGCAGGTGCGGCGGACGGAGTCGAGCAGCTGGCGCGCCGACAGCCCGCCCGGTTCGGGCGTCCCGGTGCCGGGTGCGTGCCCGGGGTCGCAGACGTCGATGTCGACAGACAGGAACACGCCCTCGCACTCGTCGGTGGCGATGCCGAACGCCTCGGTCAGGCAGGCCTCGAGCCCGCGGTGGCCGATCTCGGTCATCTCGTAGGAGCGCATCCGCTGGCGCGCCATCCAGTCCAGCGTCTCCGGGGGCGGCCAGTAGCCGCGCAGCCCGATCTGCAGGAACCGGTCGCCGCGCAGGGCGCCGGACTCGATGAGCCGGCGCATGGGCTGGCCGTGACCCCACAGCGAGCCGAACTCGATGTCGCCGGTGTCGGCGTGCGCGTCGAAGTGGATCATCGAGACCCGGCCGTGGCCGAGGACGTTGGCCACGCCCTTCGCGTCGGCGAAGGCGATCGAGTGGTCCCCGCCGAGCACGACCGGGACGGCGCCGGCGCGGGCCACCTTCTCCACGGCCGCCTCCAGCGCGGGCAGGGCGGTCGCGATGTCGCCGGAGTACATCTCGACGTCGCCGGCGTCGACCACCCGCAGATCGCGCAGCCCGTCGGTGCGCAGCGCCAGGCTGGGCCGGGACCCGTCGTGGCCCAGGTAGTCGGTGGTCCGGATGGCGTGCGGCCCGAACCGGGTGCCGGGACGGTGCGACGTCCCCCCGTCGAACGGCGCCCCCAGGACGACGACGTCGGCGTCGGCGTAGCTGGCGGGGTCGTCGAGGTCGCAGTGGTCGACGCCGAGGTAGGTGACGTCGGGCCCGTACTGGGCGCCATAGCGGGTCATCGTGTCGCGGTCCGATCGGTCGTGCGGTCGCGGTGCCCGCAGCGTACGGGTCCATCCTGACGACCGGATCCGCGGTGTCAAGGAGGGCGGGCGACGGATTCCGGGGATCGTGGGTCCTCGGAGCGCTCGTTGCGGCGTCCCCGGCCGGGACCGCCGCTGCTCGGTGTGGGCCGTGCGGACGATCGACGGAATGCGTCACGAGCGTGCCGACACGCGCCGGAAACAGTCGCCGTGCATCCTCCTCACGCAGCGATCAGTGTGCCGGAGTGTCGACACCCCGGACGGCGGGTGTACGGCGCGGACCCTTCCCCTCCCGCGACGGTCACCCGATCGTCTCTCGCTGTGACCCGGCGCACAGGCCGGGCCTGGCTCCACGCCGTTCGGCGCAACGAGGAGGACGTGCATGACCCTGGACCAGCGGCCGGCGCCCGGACCGGCGGACCTGAGGGCCAAGGGGCTCTCGAGCAACTCGGTGGGGCTGCTTGCCAGCGTCGTCCTGGGGATCTCCAGCATCGCGCCGGTCTACGCGCTCACCGCGACGCTCGGCCCCACGGTGACCGAGGTCGGCCTGCAGATGCCGGCCGTCTTCCTCGTCGGCTTCATCCCGATGCTGCTGGTGGCCTACGGCTACCGGGAGCTCAACCGGGTGGCGCCGGACTGCGGCACGTCGTTCACCTGGGCCACCAAGGCGTTCAACCCCTACGTCGGCTGGCTCGCCGGCTGGGGGGCGCTGCTGGCCACGATCATCGTGCTGTCCAACCTCGCCGGGGTCGCGGTCTCCTTCTTCTACCTGCTGCTGGGGGAGATCACCGGGTCGGAGAGCCTCGCCTCGCTGGGCGACGACCGGCTGGTCAACGTGCTGACCTGCGTCGTGTTCGTCGCCCTGGCCACCTGGGTCACCTACCGCGGGGTGGAGGTCACCAAGCGGGTGCAGTACACCCTGGTGGGCTTCCAGATGGCGGTGCTGCTGCTGTTCGTCGTGCTCGCGCTGGTCAAGTCCGGCTCGGCGCCCGGCGGCATCCCCTTCGAGTTCTCCTGGCTCGACCCGACCGCGATCTCCTCGTTCAGCGCCTTCACCGCGGGGCTGTCGCTGTCGCTGTTCATCTACTGGGGCTGGGACACCTGCCTGACGGTCAACGAGGAGACCACCGGCTCCGCGCGGACGCCCGGCCGCGCCGCGCTGGTGACCATCGCCGTCATCGTGCTCACCTACCTGACCGCGGCGATCGCGGTGCAGATGTACGCCGGCATCGGCACCGAGGGCACGGGCCTGGGCAACCCGGACACCGGGGACAACGTCTTCGCCGCGCTCGCCGGGCCGGTGCTCGGCCCGGGGCTGGCGTTCCTGCTCTTCCTCGCGGTCGTGGCGAGCTCGGCGTCGTCGCTGCAGACCACGTTCCTCCCGCCGACCCGCACCCTGCTGGCGATGGCGACCTACGGCGCGCTGCCGAAGGGCCTGGCCGACGTGCACCCGCGCTACCGCGGCCCGTCCACGGCCACGCTCGTGGCCGGTGCCGGGACGGCGCTGTTCTACGTGGGGATGACGCTCATCAGCGAGAACGTGCTCATCGACACGATCTACGCGCTGGGCCTGATGATCTGCTTCTACTACGGGATCACCGCCTACGCCTGCGTCTGGTACTTCCGCCACGAGCTGCGCCGCAGCGCCAAGGACCTCCTGGTCAAGGGCGTCATGCCCCTGCTGGGCGCGCTGATGCTGACCGCGGTGTTCGTCCAGACGGCCATCGACACCCTCGACCCGGCCTACGGCAGCGGCTCGTCGGTGTTCGGCCTGGGCAGCGTGTTCGTCATCGGGATCGGGCTGCTGGTGCTGGGCGCGGTGCTCATGCTGGTGTGGCGCTCGCGGCACCCGGAGTTCTTCCGCGGCGAGACGCTGCGCCAGGACACCCCGTCGCTGGTCTTCGACGACTGACCGAGCGGCCTGCTCCGCGAGTCGATCATCGGACGTGTGCACGGTCGTGCGGCGTGCCCGCGCGTGTCGCGTGCACACGTCCGATGATCACGTGACGGGCCCGCCCGGGCGCCAGCCGCGGCCGACCAGGGCGGCTCGCGAGCGCTCGACCACGACGGCGGGTCCACCCAGGTGCCGCGCGGCGAAGCGCAGCACCAGCCATCCGCCGGCCGTCATGAGCGAGTAGCGATCGACGTCCCGGCCGAACTGGCCGGCCTCGGCGTGCTGCCACCCCTCGTACTCGACCGCGACGCGGTACCGCTCCCAGCCCAGATCGGCGTGCGCGACCACGCGGCCGGACCGGTCGAGGACGGGGACCTGCACCTGTGGTGCGGGCAGGTCGCTGGTCGCGAGCCAGTAGCGCAGGAGGCTCTCCGGACGGGACATCGACCCGCCGTCGAGCAACGCGGCGCACGTCCGGGCCGCCACCACCCCGCGGACACGGTCCGCGCGGACCAGCCGGCCGTCGAGTGCTGCGCGGGTCAGGGCGCCGGTCCGGAGCAGGGCGTCGCCGACCGCGACCAGCTCGGCGGCCGGGAGTCTCGGGGCGAGGTCGAGGAACGTCTGGGCGCCGGAGGTGACCCGCAGCCCGTCCAGCTCGGCGACGTCCTCGCTGCGCAGGTCCCTGACCGCCACGGCCAGACCGCGCCGTCGAGGCAGCACCGGCCGGGGTCGCAGTACGACCTGGACCTCAGGTGGAGGGTCAGTGTGTGCGCCGAGCAGGGCAGCGGCCGTCTCGAGGCCGAACGCGGCGTCGGGTGGGAGCAGCCGGGTCCACGCCCGGCAGCGGACGGCCAGCGACGACGGTTCCGCCCGGGACAGGTACAGGCCACGGGAGAGCTCCTCGCCGCCTTCCGCGATCTGGCGCCGCGTCGCTCCGCGCCGCCGGGCGTCCGTCCACGTCCAGCTCGACCCGAGGTCCAAGGGTTCCATGCGGCCACGCTCGGGCCGGCCGGCGCCGGTGCTGCGGGCGCGCCGTCAGCTGTGGACGGCGCTCCGGGCTGTGTACGGAGGCGCGTCAGGCCGTGATCATCCGATGCGTGCACGGGCGGACGGCGTGTCCCCGGCAGTGTCGTGCACACGTCCGATGATCAACTCGAGATGCTCCTCAGCCGTCCAGGCGGGCCAGCTGCTCGGGTGTCAGCCGCAGGTCCGCCGCGGCCGCGGAGTCCTGGATCGACGCCGGCCGCGACGCCCCGGGGATGGGCACCACGACGTCGGCCTGCGCCAGGTGCCAGGCCAGGGTCACCCGGTACACCGACACCCCCAGCTCCTGCGCGACCTCCGCGAAGGCCGGCGCGGCCGACCCCAGCGACCCGGCCGACGACACGCCGCCGAACGGGCTCCACGGCAGGAACGCCAGCCCGTGCCCGGCGCAGTGCGCGATCTCGCCGGCGGAGTGCCGCCACCCCGGCGAGAACTGGTTCTGCACGGCCACCAGCGCCGGTCCCACGATCGACCGGGCGACGTCGATCTGCGCGACGTCGGCGTTGGAGATGCCCACCATCTGCACCAGGCCGTCGTCGGCGAGCTGCCGCAGCGCGCCCATCGACTCCTCCCACGGCGTCGCGGGGTCCGGGCGGTGGAACTGGTAGAGCCCGATCGCGTCGACGCCCAGGCGCCGCAGCGAGGCCTCGCACGCCTGCCGCAGGTAGGCGGGGGACCCGTCGAGCTCCCAGTCGGTGCCGCGGCGGGTGTGCCCGCCCTTGGTCGCGACCAGCACGTCGCGCGCCCCGTCACCGTAAGAGGCCAGCGCCTCGGCCACGACCGACTCGTTGTGCCCGAACTCGGACTCGTCGAGGGCGTAGGCGTCGGCGGTGTCGACCAGCGTCACGCCCGCGTCGAGCGCGGCGTGCACGGTGGCGACGGCGTCCTCCCGGGAGGGGCGGTCGCTCCGGGTGGACAGGGGCATCGCCCCGAGCCCGATGGCGCTGACGGTCCGGTCTCCGATGTGTCGCTGCTGCACGGGACCGTCGTGCCCCGCGGGTAGCGTCGCCAAGCGTGACCAGCCTGTTCGACGAGCCGGTGGAGGCGGGCGGCGCCACCGTCGACCCGGGCGCCCCGCTGGCGGTGCGGATGCGGCCGCAATCGCTCGACGAGGTCGTCGGCCAGTCGCACCTGCTGGGCCCGCGCGCGCCGCTGCGCCGGCTGGTCGAGGCCGACGAGCCGATGTCGCTGGTGCTCTACGGCCCGCCCGGCACCGGCAAGACCACGCTCGCGCACGTCATCTCCCTGGCCACCAAGCGCCAGTTCGTGCAGCTGTCGGCGCTCGACGCCGGGGTCAAGGAGGTCCGCGCGGTCATCCAGGGCGCCAAGCGCGAGCTCACCTACGGCGGCCGGCGCACCGTGCTGTTCATCGACGAGGTGCACCGGTTCTCCAAGACCCAGCAGGACTCCCTGCTGTCCGCGGTCGAGGACCGCATCGTCAGCCTGATCGCGGCCACCACCGAGAACCCGTTCTTCTCCGTCGTCAGCCCGCTGCTCTCGCGCAGCCTGGTGCTGGCGCTGCAGCCGCTGTCCGACGACGACGTCCGCACGCTGCTGCACCGTGCCCTCACCAGCGAGCGCGGCCTCGACGGCGCGGTGACGCTGGCCGCCGACGCCGAGGAGCACCTGGTCCGCATCGCCGGCGGCGACGGGCGCAAGGCGCTCACGGCGCTGGAGTCCGGCGCCGGCGCCGCGCGGGCCGCGGGCGCGGGCGAGATCGACCTCGCCACTCTCGAGACCGCCGTCGCCCAGGCCGCCGTTCGCTACGACCGGCAGGGCGACGTCCACTACGACGTCGCCAGCGCCCTCATCAAGTCCATCCGCGGCAGCGACGTCGACGCCGCGCTGCACTACCTGGCGCGGATGGTCGTGGCGGGGGAGGACCCGCGCTTCATCGCCCGGCGCCTGGTCATCTCCGCCAGCGAGGACATCGGCATGGCCGACCCCACGGCCCTGCAGACGGCGGTCGCCGCGGCCGAGGCGGTGGCCTTCATCGGCATGCCCGAGGGCCACTTCCCACTGGCCCACGCCGTCGTGCACCTGGCCACCGCGCCGAAGTCCAACGCGGTCACCGTGGCCATCGGCGAGTCGGTGGCCGACGTGCGGGCGGGGCTCGGCGGGCCGGTGCCGCCGGGCCTGCGCGACGCGCACTACGGCGGGGCGAAGAAGCTCGGGCACGGGACGGGCTACGTCTACCCGCACGACGCGCCCGAGGGCATCGTGCCGCAGCAGTACCCGCCCGACGCGCTGGTCGGACGCGACTACTACCGGCCCACCGGCCGCGGCGCGGAGAGCGCCATCGGCGCGCGGCTGGTCAAGCTCCGGGCGATCCTCCGGCGCACCCGCTGACCGCCGGAGGCCGCGACTACTGTGGCCACGCCGGGCGTTGCCGACCACGCCGGCCGCCGACGCAACGAAGAGGAGACCCCGCGTGTCCGCAGGAGAGTGGGCCGGACTGATCGCCGCCCTGGCGCTGGTGCTGCTGGTGGTGCTGCTCGCCGTCCCGCTGCTGAAGCTCGGGCGCACCCTGGACGAGACGACGCTGACCATCCGCCAGGTGCGGGAGCAGAGCCGGCCGATCCTCGGCCAGGCCCAGACGACGATCGCCCAGGTGAACAGCAACCTCGAGCGGGTCGACGACATCACCGGCAACGCGGCCAACGTGTCGAGCAACGTCGCCGCGCTGACCAGCGTGGTGGCCGCCACCGTCGGCAGCCCGCTGATCAAGGTCGCCGCGTTCAGCTACGGCGTGCGCAGCGCCGCCCGCAAGCGCCGCGAGGGCCAGGCGATCGCCGAGGCCGCCGCCCGCGACAAGGCCGCGCGCCGCGAGCGCCGTGCCGCCCGGCGGGCCGCCTGATGCGCCGGCTGTTCTGGCTGGCGATGGGCGTCACCATCGGCGCGCTCGTCGTCCGCAAGCTGTCCCGCGCCGCCGAGAGGATGACGCCCGCCGGGATCGGCGCCTCGATCGCCGAGGGCCTGCGCGACCTCGCCGACGCCATCGGCGACTTCGGCGCCGACGTGCGCGCCGCGGCCGCCGCGCGCGAGGAGGAACTGCGCGCCGGCACCGGCCTCGACGCGCCGCTGCCCGAGCGCGACCAGGCCCAGCTGCCCACGCTGCCCGCGCGTCGGGGCGCGCACGCCGCCGACCGCTGAGCAGCTCCCACCCCGCGGGGGCTCCCCCCGCCCCGAGGACCGAGTAGGCCATGCAGACCGCCGAGATCCGCCGCCGCTTCCTGCAGCACTTCGAGCAGCGCGGCCACACCGTCGTGCCCAGCGCCTCGCTGGTGTCGCCCGACCCCTCGCTGCTGTTCACCGTCGCCGGGATGGTGCCCTTCATCCCGTACCTCACCGGCCGCGAGCCGGCGCCGTTCCCGCGCGCGACCAGCGTGCAGAAGTGCGTGCGCACCCTCGACATCGAGGAGGTGGGGAAGACCACCCGCCACGGCACGTTCTTCCAGATGAACGGCAACTTCTCCTTCGGCGACTACTTCAAGGAGGGCGCGGTCCAGCACGCCTGGGACCTGGTCACCGGGCCGGTGGCCGAGGGCGGGCTGGGCTTCGACCCCGACCGCATCTGGGTGACGGTCTACCTCGACGACGACGAGGCCGCCGACGCCTGGAACCGCGTCGCGGGCCTGCCGCGGGACCGCATCCAGCGGCTGGGCAAGAAGGACAACTACTGGCACACCGGCGCCGACGGTCCCGGCGGCCCGTGCTCGGAGATCTACTACGACCGCGGTCCGGAGTTCGGCCCCGACGGCGGGCCCCTGGTGGACACCGCCGGCGACCGGTTCCTCGAGATCTGGAACCTCGTCTTCATGCAGTACGAGCTCACCGACGTCCGGAGCAAGGAGGACTTCCGGATCGTCGGCGAGCTGCCGAAGAAGAACATCGACACCGGCATGGGCCTGGAGCGGGTCGCCTACCTGCTGCAGGGCGTCGACAACATGTACGAGATCGACGAGGTGGCGCCGGTGCTGCGCCGCGGCGCCGAGCTCGCCGGCGTCACCTACGGCAAGGACCACGACACCGACGTCCGGCTGCGCGTCGTCGCCGACCACGTCCGCAGCGGGCTGATGCTCATCGGCGACGGCGTCACCCCCGGCAACGAGGGCCGCGGGTACATCCTGCGCCGGCTGCTGCGCCGCGCCGTCCGCTCGATGCGGCTGCTCGGCGTCGACGCCGCCACCCTGCCCGAGCTGCTGCCGGTCTCCCGCGACGCGATGGGCGCGAGCTACCCCGAGCTGGTCACCGACTTCGACCGCATCAGCGCCGTCGCCTACGCCGAGGAGGAGGCGTTCCGGCGCACCCTCACCTCCGGCACCGCGCTGTTCGACACCGCGGTGGCGCAGGCCAAGGCCGCCGGCACGCCGTCGCTGTCGGGGGAGCAGGCGTTCTCCCTGCACGACACCTACGGCTTCCCGATCGACGTCACCCTCGAGATGGCCGCCGAGCAGGGCGTGACCGTCGACGAGGCGGGCTTCCGCGCGCTCATGCAGCAGCAGCGCGACCGCGCCCGCGCCGACGCCCGCGCCAAGCGCACCGGCTCGGTCGACGTGCTGGCCTACCGGCGGCTGCTCGCCGAGCACGGCCCCACCGACTGGCGGGCCTACGACACGCTGCGCACCGACTCCCGGGTGCTCGGCGTGGTGAGCGAACTCGGTGAGGAGGACGCGCCGGCCGCCCCCGCCGGGCCGGGCGAGGTCACCCGCGTCGTCCTCGACCGCACGCCGTTCTACGCCGAGTCCGGCGGCCAGGTCGCCGACGCCGGCACGCTCACCTGGGACGGCGGCCGTGCCGAGGTGCTCGACGTGCAGCGTCCGGTCAAGGGCCTGGTCGTGCACCAGGTGCGGGTGCTCGAGGGTGCGCTGGCCGAGGGTGCCGGGCTCACCGCCGAGGTCGACCGCGAGTGGCGGCTGTCGGCCTGCCAGGCGCA
This sequence comes from Geodermatophilus sp. SYSU D00700, assembly GCF_054050255.1. Classification (NCBI taxonomy): domain Bacteria; kingdom Bacillati; phylum Actinomycetota; class Actinomycetes; order Geodermatophilales; family Geodermatophilaceae; genus Geodermatophilus; species Geodermatophilus sp. SYSU D00700. The sequence goes on from NZ_JBJGZA010000007.1 coordinate 144,761, forward strand.
CTCGGGCACGCACGTGGTGCACGCCGCGCTGCGCCAGGTGCTCGGCCCCCAGGCGCTGCAGTCCGGGTCGTACAACCGCCCCGGCTACCTGCGGCTGGACTTCGCCTGGCAGGGCGCGCTGACCCTGCAGCAGCGGCACGACATCGAGGACGTCGCCAACGCCGCCGTCCGCGCCGACCACCGGGTGCGGGCGGAGTTCATGACCCTGCCCGAGGCCCAGGCCATCGGCGCGCTGGCGCTGTTCGGCGAGACCTACGGCGAGAAGGTCCGCGTCGTCGAGATCGGCGGGCCCTGGTCGCGCGAGCTCTGCGGTGGCACGCACGTCACCGGCAGCGCGCAGATCGGCACGCTGGCGCTGACCGGCGAGTCGTCGGTCGGGTCGGGCGCGCGCCGGGTCGAGGCGGTCGTCGGCCTCGAGGGCTTCCGCTACCTCGCCCGCGAGCGCGACCTCGTCCGCCAGCTCGGCGAGCTGCTGAAGTCGCCCACCGACGGCCTGGTCGACCGGGTCGGCGGCGTCCTGTCGCGGCTGCGCGACGCCGAGCGCGAGATCGCCGAGCTGCGCGCCGCGCAGAACAAGGCCGCCGCCGGTCAGCTGGCCGCCGACGCGCGGGACGTCGGCGGCATCGCCGTCGTCACCGCCGCGCCGGCCGGGCTCTCCGGCGGCGACCTGCGCACCCTGGCCCTCGACGTCCGCGGGCGGCTCGGCGAGCGCCCGGGTGTCGTCTTGCTCGCCTCCGAGGCCGGGGGCAAGGTGGCTCTCGTCGCCGCGCTCACCCCGGCCGCGCAGGAGCGCGGCCTGTCGGCCAACGACGTGCTGCGGGCGGCAGCGGCCCCGGTCGGGGGCCGCGGAGGCGGGAAGGCCGACGTCGCCCAGGGGGGCGGCACGGACCCGGGCGGCATCCCCGCCGCCCTCCAGGCCGGCGAACAGGCGGTCGCGACCGCCGCAGGGAGGTGACCGGAGTGCCCGAGCAGCGCCCCGACGAGACCGGCGACGTGGGCGAGCGGCGCGTGCAGGGCCGCCCGGCCGTGCCGCCGGCCCGTCCGCGCCAGACCCCGCCGCAGCCGGTGCACCACCGCACCGAGCAGATCGACCTGCGCGCCGGGTTCCCGCCGGTGCGCAACGAGACGACCGAGATCGACCTGTCGCAGGGACTGCCGGCCGGGCTGCCGCTGCCCCCGCGCCGCACCCGCCAGGGGCGCCGGCTCGGTCTCGACGTCGGCACGGTGCGCGTCGGCGTCGCACTGTCCGACCCCACCGGCACGCTCGCCAGCCCGCTGGAGACCGTCGAGCGCCGCCGGGACGGGTCCGACCTGGACCGGATCGCCGCGCTCGTGACCGAACACGAGGTGACAGAGGTGATCGTGGGGGAGCCGAGGCACCTGTCGGGTGCGTCGGGCGCCTCCGCCCGGGAAGCGCGTGCCTACTCTCGGTCACTCGCCGGGCGCATCGGCAGCGTGCCCGTGCACCTCGTCGACGAGAGGCTCTCCACCGTGACCGCGTCCAGCTCCCTGCGGGCGAACGGGCTCGACAGCCGCGCCCAGCGCCCGGTGATCGACCAGGCCGCCGCCGTGGTCATCCTCCAGGCGTATCTCGACTCCCAGCGGGGGCGCTCATGACCGAGCTCGCGAGGTCATGGGTGGTCGCAGCACCGGCGGGCGCCGGTGCACCGAGCGCCAGCGAGGTGTGCCGGTGACCGGTCCGGTCCCGCCGTACGGGGGGCGGGGCCGGCACGCGGTGTCCGACGACGTCCCCGGCACGGGGAGCCCGGCCGGCGCCTGGTACGGCAACCGGCCGGTCGACGAGCCGCCGACGGCGCACCTCCCGGTGGGCCCGGCCCCGACCGGACCCGTGCTCAGCGGCCGGCACTCGGTACCCGGTGGCGGGCCCGACGACGTCCCCGGTGACGGCGTGCCCGGTCCCGGCGGGCCCGGCGACGACGACCGCACCGGCCCGCTGCCCACCGGGCAGCCGGCGCCGCCCGCGGCCGGCCTGCCGCCGCGCCCGAAGAGCGCCTGGTCGCGGATGGCCGGGCAGGGCGCCGCCGACCCCGACGCCACCGTGGCCGCCTACGGCACGGACCCGTCCGCCGAGGACCACCCCCCGTACGACCCGCACGAGGACGACGAGGCCACCGGCGGCCTCGACGTCCTCGGTGCCGGTGGCCGGGACGGCGGCCGCCGGGGTCGCCGCGGCCGGCGCGCCGCCGCCGCGCCCGAGCACCCCGAGCCCGAGCTCCACGAGGACGCCTACGACGTCCACTCCGACGACCACACCGACGAGCACCCCGTGCTCGGCGGGGGCCGGCGCAGCGGCTCCGGCAAGCGCCGCCGCGGGCCGCTGGCCAACGTGCTCGCCCTGCTGGTGCTGGCCGGGCTCGTCGCCGGCATCGTGTTCGGCGGCCGGGCGCTGATCGGCCTGGTCAACCCCCAGGCCGAGGACTACGCCGGCACCGGCACCGGCACCGTCGAGGTCCGCGTCGGCGAGGGCGACACCCTCAGCGACATCGCCGGCACGCTCGTCGACGCCGGCGTCATCGCCTCCAGCGAGCCGTTCCTCGACGCCGCGGAGACCCAGCCCGCCGCCATGGGCATCCAGCCCGGCGTCTACAGCCTGCGCGAGCAGATGAGCGGTGCCGCCGCCCTCGACCTGCTGCTCGACCCGGCCACCCGGCAGGTCTCGCGGGTCACCGTGCCCGAGGGCTTCACCGTCGAGGCCACCCTGCAGCGGATAGCCGAGACCACCGGGCTGCCGATCGAGGACCTCCGGGCCGCCGCGGCCGACCCCGCCGCCTTGGGCCTGCCGGCCTACGCCAACGGGCAGCTCGAGGGCTTCCTGTTCCCGGCCACCTACGACGTCGAGCCCGACGCCACCGCCGCCGACGTGCTGTCGGCGATGGTCAGCCGGTTCACCGAGACGGCCGCCGACCTGCAGCTCGAGCAGCGCGCCGCGGCCGCCGGCCGCTCGGTGTACGACGTGGTGGTCGTCGCCTCGATGGTGCAGTCGGAGACCCTGCTCGACGAGGAGCGCCCGAACGTCGCGCAGGTGGTCTACAACCGGCTGGCGCAGGGGATCGCGCTGGGCATCGACGCCACCCTCGCCTACGGCCTGCAGAAGAACGGCAACGAGCTCACCGTCACCGACCTGCAGACCGACAGCCCGTACAACACCCGCACCCGGGCGGGTCTGCCGCCCACGCCGATCAGCGCGCCGGGTGAGGCCTCGCTGGAGGCGGCGCTCGCCCCGAGCACCGGTGACCTCCTGTACTACGTCCTGGAGTCGCAGGACGGCCGGCACTTCTTCACCGCCAGCTACGACGAGTTCGTGGCCGCCCGGCAGCGCTGCGCCGACGCCGGCCTCGGGTGCGGTGGCTGACCGGCCGGTGCCCGCCGCTGGTCCCGCCGGCCGGGCGGCCGTCCTCGGCCGCCCGGTCGGGCACTCGCTGTCGCCGCTGCTGCACCGCGCGGCCTACGCCGCGCTCGGCCTGACCGGGTGGACCTACGACGCGCTCGACCTCGGCCCCGAGGACCTGCCGGTCCTGCTCGCCGGGCTGGGGCCGGAGTGGCGCGGCTTCTCGGTGACCATGCCGAACAAGCAGGCCGCCGTCGCCGCCGCCGACGACGTCGAGCCGCTGCCGCGGCTGCTCGGCGCGGCCAACACCCTCGTGCACACCGGGTCGGGCTGGCGGGCGGAGAACACCGATGTCCACGGGGTCGGGATGGCCCTGCAGGTCGGCGGCGTCGAGCGGGTCGCGCACGCGGCGGTCGTCGGCGGCGGGGGGACGGCGGCCGCCGCGGCCGTGGCGCTGGCCGAGCTCGGCGCCGAGTCGGTCGACGTCCTCGTCCGCGAGCCGTCCCGGGCCGCCGACGTCGAACGGGTGCTCGGCGCGCTCGGCGTCGAGGCCGTCGTCCGGCGGATCGCGGCCGGCCCGGTCGAGGCGCCGGTGGTCGTCAGCACCGTGCCCATCGGCGCGCACCGCGACCTCGCCGGCCTGCAGTGGCGCGGTGGGCAGACGCTGCTCGACGTCCTCTACGCGCCGTGGCCCACGCCGCTCGCGGCGCAGGCGGAGGCGGCCGGCGCCACCGTCGTCGGCGGCCTCGAGGTGCTGTTCTGGCAGGCCACCGTCCAGGTGGAGCTGATGACCGGGCGGCCCGCGCCGCTGGGCGCCATGCGCGCCGCCCTGGACGCCCGCTGACCGGAGTGGACGACGTCCTCCCGCGCGGGCCGCTGCTCGCGCTGGCGCTGCTGACCGCTGCCGTCGCCGGCCCTCTGCTGGCCCGCACCGCCGTCCGGCTGGCCACCCGCGACCCCGTCGCCCGTGCCGCGCCGGCCCGCACGGCCGCCTCGGCCGGCGTGCTGGGCGGACTGCTGTGCGGCGCGGTGCTGCTCACCGGCGCCCGCCCGGCCGGGCTCGCCTACGCCTGGGCGGCCGGTGCCGCCGTCGTCCTCGCGCAGGTCGACCTGACCGTCCACCGGCTGCCCGACCGGGTGACCTACCCGGCCACCGCCGTGGGGGCGGTCGCGCTGCTGGCGGACGCGGTGCTGATGGGCACCTGGCCGGCGCTGCTGCGCGCGCTGCTCGCCGCCGCCCTGGCCGGGGGCATCGCGCTGGCCGCCGCGCTGGCCGGGCCGTCGGGCCTGGGCCTCGGCGACGTCAAGCTGCTCGCGCTGCTCGGCCTGCTGCTCGGCTGGGCCGGGTGGGGGGTGCTGCTGGCCGGCGTGTTCCTCGGCCTGCTCGCCGGTGCCACGGTCTCGCTGGTGCTGGTGGCCACGCGGCGGGCCGGGTGGCGCACGCCGGTGCCGTTCGGCCCGCCGCTGCTGCTCGGCGCCGCCCTCGCCCTGCTCGTGGAGGGCCCGCTGGGCTGAGCCGCCCCCCGCGCGGGGATCAGGGTCCCTGATCGTCGGGCGTCCTCCCGCACGTCCCACCGTGAGGGAGGACGCCGCACGATCAGGGACCCTGATCGTGGCGCACGCCGCCGCGCATCACGCCCCGGATGGGTCGCGGGCCCCCGGCTGGCAGAATCCGGGGCATGTTGCGCTGGCTGACCGCCGGTGAGTCGCACGGCCAGCAGCTCACCGCCATCCTCGAGGGCCTGCCCGCCGGCGTGCGGGTGCAGACCGCCGACCTCGACGCCGACCTCGCCCGCCGCCGGCTCGGCCACGGCCGCGGCGCGCGGATGTCCTTCGAGCAGGACGTCGTCACCCTCACCGGCGGGGTCCGGCACGGGCTGACCATGGGCGGCCCGATCGCGGTGCAGGTCGGCAACACCGAGTGGCCGAAGTGGACGACGGTCATGTCGGCCGACCCGGTCGACCCCGAGGTGCTCGCCGGGCAGGCGCGCAACGCCCCGCTGACCCGCCCGCGGCCCGGGCACGCCGACCTCGCCGGCATGCAGAAGTACGGCTTCGACGACGCCCGGCCGGTGCTCGAGCGGGCCAGCGCCCGCGAGACCGCTGCCCGCGTGGCGCTCGGCGCGATCGCGCGGGCCTTCCTCCGCCAGACCCTCGGCGTGGAGGTGGTCAGCCACGTCGTCGGCATCGGCCCGGTCACCGTCCCCGACGGCGTGCTGCCCGGCCCGCAGGACAACCCGCGCATCGACGAGGACCCGGTCCGCTGCGCCGACCCCGCCACCAGCGCGGTCATGGTCGCCGAGGTCGACGACGCGCGGAAGAACGGCGACACTCTCGGCGGCGTCGTCGAGGTCGTCGTCCACGGGCTGCCGCCGGGCCTGGGCAGCCACGTGCACTGGGACCGCCGGCTGGACTCCCGCCTGGCCGCCGCGCTCATGGGCGTCCAGTCGGTCAAGGCGGTCGAGGTCGGCGACGGCCTGGAGACCGCCCGCCGTCGCGGCTCGGTCGCCCACGACGAGATCGTCAGCGACGACGGCCGGCTGCGGCGGGTCACCGACCGCGCCGGCGGCATCGAGGGCGGCATGACCAACGGCGAGGTGCTGCGGGTGCGCGCCGCGATGAAGCCGATCTCCACCGTGCCGCGGGCGCTGGCCACCGTCGACGTCGCCACCGGGGACGCCGCCGTGGCCATCAACCAGCGCAGCGACGCCTGCGCGGTGCCGCGCGGCTCGGTGGTGATGGAGGCGATGGTCGCCCTGGTGCTCGCCGACGCCGCGCTGGAGAAGTTCGGCGGCGACTCGGTGAGCGAGACCGCCCGCAACGCGCGGGCCTACCTCGACGCGCTCCCGTACCGGTGACCGCACCCGCCCTGGTCCTGGTCGGCCCGCCGGCGTCGGGCAAGACGACCGTCGGGACGGCGGTGGCGGCCGCGCTCGGCCTGGCCTTCCGCGACACCGACGCCGACGTCGAGGCCGCGGCCGGCGCGCCCGTCGCCGACCTGTTCGTCACCCACGGCGAGGCGCACTTCCGGGCGCTGGAGGAGCAGGCGGTGGCCCGCGCACTCGGGGAGCACGACGGTGTCCTCGCTCTCGGCGGCGGCGCGGTGCTCAGCCCGGCCAGCCGCGCGCTGCTGGTCGATTACGGCCGCGCCGGCGGCACCGTCGTGCACCTCGACGTCGACGTCCCCTCGGCTGCCCGGCGCGCCGGGCTGTCCCGCGACCGCCCGCTGCTGGCGGTCAACCCGCGGGCGGTGCTGCGCACCCTGCTCGAGCAGCGCGCCCCGCTCTACGCCGAGGTGGCCACCGACGTCGTCCCCACCAGCGACCGCACCCCGGACGACGTCGTCGCCGACGTGCTGGCCGCGCTGCCCGCGGGAGCCGGCCGGTGAGGCGGGTGACCGTCGCCGGGGAGCGGCCCTACGAGGTGGTCATCGGCCCCGGTGCGCAGGCCGAGCTCGGCGTGTTGCTGGCCGGCACGCCGAAGGCCGCCGTCGTGCACGCCCCGCCGCTGGCCGCGCTGGCCGGCGCCGCGGTCGAGACGCTGCAGACCGCCGGGGTGGCCGCCGAGGCCGTCGTCGTCCCCGACGGGGAGGCGGCCAAGACCGCCGCGGTCGCCGCAGCCGCGTGGGAGGAGTTCGGCCGGCTGGGGCTGACCCGCTCCGACGCCGTGGTCGGGGTCGGCGGGGGAGCGGTCACCGACCTGGCCGGCTTCCTCGCCGCCACCTGGGTGCGCGGCGTGCGCGTCGTGCACCTGCCGACCAGCGTGCTCGGCATGGTCGACGCCGCGGTCGGCGGCAAGACCGGCATCAACACCGGCGCGGGCAAGAACCTGGTCGGCGCCTTCCACCCGCCCGCGGGCGTGCTCGCCGACACCGACGTCCTCGCCGGGCTGCCCGAGGCGGAGTTCCGTGCCGGCCTGGCCGAGGTGGTCAAGTGCGGGTTCATCGCCGACGCGGCGATCCTCGACCTGCTCGAGGCCGACCCGACCGGCCGCCGCGACACCGCGGAGCTCGTCGAGCGCAGCGTGGCGGTGAAGGCCGAGGCGGTCGCCCAGGACCTGTTCGACACCGGCGTCCGGGAGTTCCTGAACTACGGCCACACCCTCGGTCACGCCGTCGAGCGGGTCGAGGACTTCGCCTGGCGGCACGGCGAGGCGGTTGCCGTCGGGCTGGTCTTCGCCGCCGAGCTCGGCGTGCAGGCCGGGCGCCTCAGCCGCGCGGAGGCCGACCGGCACCGGGAGCTGCTCACCGCCATGGGCCTGCCCACCCGCTACCGCGGCGACTGGGCGGCGCTGCAGGCGGTGATGCGGGTGGACAAGAAGGCCCGCGGGGCGACGCTGCGCTTCGTCGTCCTCGACGGGATCGGCAACCCGGGGATCCTCACCGACCCCGATCCGGCGTGGCTGGACGCGGCGTGGGCCGCAGTTGTGGAGGACGCGTGACGGTCCAGGTCCTGAACGGCCCCAACCTCGGCCGGCTCGGCACCCGCGAGCCCGAGGTCTACGGGACGACGACGTACGCGCAGCTCGTCGAGCTGCTCGAGAAGGCCGGGCACGAGCTCGGGATGGAGGTGCGGGTCCGGCAGACCGACGACGAGGCCGAGATGCTGCGCTGGGTCCACGAGGCCACCGACGCCGGGGACCCGGTCGTGGTCAACCCGGCGGCGTGGTCGCACACCTCGGTCGCGCTGCACGACGCGCTCGCTGCGCTCGGTGCGCCGCTCGTGGAGGTCCACATCAGCAACATCCACAAGCGCGAGCCCTTCCGGCACCACTCCCACGTCTCCGCGGTGGCCGACGGCGTCATCGCGGGGCTCGGCATCGAGGGCTACGTGCTGGCGCTGCAGTGGCTCTCGCTGCGGGGCGCGAAGTGACCCGGGAGGCCGGGCGCCGCGACCGGCTGCGGGTGGCGGCGGCCGAGCAGGGTCTGGACGCCGTCCTGGTCACCAACCTGCTCAACGTCCGCTACCTGACCGGGTTCACCGGCTCCAACGGCGCGCTGCTGCTGCGCACCGACGGCAGCTCGTCCGGGGACGGGGACCTGTTCGGCACCGACGGCCGCTACACCACCCAGGCCGGCGCCCAGGTGCCCGACGTCGAGCTGCTGGTCGACCGCGGGACCGTGCCGGCGCTGGCGCAGGAGGCGGTGCGGCGGGGTGCGGGGCGGATCGGCTACGAGAGCCACGAGGTCACCGTCGACGGGCACGCCCAGCTGCTGCGGGTGCTCACCGACGCCGCCGACGGCGGCACGGTGCCCGAGCTGGTGTCGGTGCGCCGGGCGGTGGAGGCGCTGCGCGCGGTCAAGGACGACGACGAGGTCGACGCCCTGCGGCGGGCCTGCGCGGTGGCCGACCAGGCGCTGGCCGAGCTGGCCGCCGAGGGCGCGCTGCGGCCCGGGCGCACCGAGCTGGAGGTCGGCCGCGAGCTCGACGCGCGGATGCTGACCCTGGGTGCGGAGGCGCCGTCGTTCGAGACGATCGTGGCCGCGGGCGCCAACTCCGCCGTCCCGCACCACCGGCCCGACCGCACGGTGCTGCGCGAGGGCGACCTCCTCAAGCTCGACTTCGGCGCGACCGTCGACGGCTACCACTCCGACATGACCCGCACGGTCGTCCTCGGGCACGCCGCCGACTGGCAGCGGGAGGTCTACGAGCTGGTGGCCGCGGCGCAGACGGCCGGGCGGGCGGCGCTGGCCGTCGGCGCCGACGTCGTCGCCGTGGACGCCGCCTCCCGCGACGTCGTGGCCGCCGCCGGGCACGCCGAGCACTTCACCCACGGCCTCGGGCACGGCGTGGGCCTCGAGATCCACGAGGCGCCGTCCATCGGCCCGTCCGGCGCGGGTAGGCTGGCCGCCGGCATGGCCGTCACCGTGGAGCCCGGGGTCTACCTCCCCGGCCACGGCGGTGTCCGGATCGAGGACACGCTCGTCGTCACGGCGGACGCGCCCGAGTTGTTGACCCTCACGAGCAAGGAACTGCTGGTCCTCTAGATGGCTACCACCAACGACCTCAAGAACGGCATGGTCCTCAACCTCGACGGCCAGCTGTGGTCCGTGACGGAGTTCCAGCACGTCAAGCCCGGCAAGGGCGGCGCGTTCGTGCGGACGACGCTGAAGAACGTGCTCTCGGGCAAGGTCGTGGACAAGACCTTCAACGCCGGCACCAAGGTCGAGACCGCCACGGTCGACAAGCGGAACATGACCTACCTGTACAAGGACGGCACCGACTTCGTCTTCATGGACGGGGAGACCTTCGACCAGATCCACGTGCCGGCCGAGACCGTCGGCGGCGGGGCGGACTACCTGCTGGAGAACACCGAGGCCGTCGTCGCCGTCCACGAGGGCACCCCGCTCTACGTCGAGCTGCCGGTGACCCTCGAGCTCGTCGTCGAGCACACCGACCCGGGCCTGCAGGGCGACCGCTCCACCGGCGGCACGAAGCCGGCCACCCTGGAGACCGGCGCGCAGATCCAGGTGCCGCTGTTCGTCAACACCGGCGACCGGCTCAAGGTCGACACCCGCGACGGCCGCTACCTCGGCCGGGCCAACTGACCGCGCCGGCCGGCACCGCACCCCGGAGCCCCCGCATGGCCGCCCGCACCAAGGCGCGCAAGCGCGCCGTCGACGTCCTCTACGCGGCCGACCTGCGGGGCGCCGACGCGGTGGAGATGCTGCGGGAGCGCATCGCGCTCGCCGACCCGCCGGTGTCCGACCACACGGTCCGGCTGGTCGAGGGCGTCGCCGCGCACGCCCGGCGCATCGACGAGCTGATCGGGCAGCACGCGCGCGGGTGGTCGCTGGAGCGGCTGCCCGACGTCGACCGGGCGATCCTGCGGATGGCGGTGTTCGAGCTGCTGTGGGCCGACGACGTGCCCGACGCCGTCGTCATCGACGAGGCCGTGGAGCTCGCGCGGGCGCTGTCGACCGACGACTCGCCGGCCTACGTCAACGGCGTCCTCGGCGCCATCCTCGACACCGAGGTGCCCACCTCCTCGTCGTGAGGTGCGGCCTCAGGCGGCGCCGGCCACCCCGGCGGCGGCCAGCATCGCCGCCGCCCGCGCACCGGCGTCGCGCCGCTGCGCCCGGCGCAGCGCGGCCCGGCGGCTGATGGCCAGCAGGGTCTCGCGGTCGGGCATCGGGACGGGCGGGACGGGGGTCACGGGTGCTCCTCGGGGGTGCGCGTGGTCGGCGCCGCCGACGCTAGGAGCACCCACCGACAGTTCCCGGCGCCCGGAGCCGGGCCCGGGTCGTGCACACACCGCGGTCGAGGAGCCCCGCCGGTCGCGCTGCGTGCACGTCCCGTCGGGAACGGGGCCCCGGGAACGGGACCCGGGGACGGATCGGTCAGCGCGGGGCGCGCCGGCGGTCCCAGGCCTCGTCGTCGTCGGCAGCGGCGGCGCCCAGGCCGTCCATGCCGCCCGGGTTGAGCACGCCCCACTCGATGAGGCGGGTGGTGAGCTCGTCGGGGCTCATGTCGTAGATGATCGCCAGCGACTTGAGGTCCTCCGCGCGGATGGAGAGGACCTTGCCGTTGTAGTCGTGCCGCTGTGCCTGGATGGTCGAGGCGTACCGCGCCAGCGGTCCGGCCTCGTCGGCGGGCAGCGAGCCCAGCGACTCGAGGTTGAGCACGATCTTCGTCGTGGACGTGACGGCCGAGGAGGGGCGCGGGTCGGGCAGCAGCTCGGAGACCGGCACGCCGTAGAAGACCGCCAGCTCCGAGAGGCGCTGGACGGTCACCGCCCGGTCGCCGCGCTCGTAGGAGCCGACGACGACGGCCTTCCAGCGGCCGTGCGACTTGTCCTCCACGCCCTGCAGGGAGAGGCCCTGCTGGTTGCGGATCGCCCGCAGCCGGGCACCGAGGGCCCGCGAGTAGTCCGTGCTCATGCGTGTCTGCTCACTGTCCGTCGTCGGTGGGAGGGCTCGGTCGTCACGCAGCGTACTGGTTGGGCGGACGGGGCGACAGCGCATCCCTCATCCGGGGGGCATCCTGCTTCACGCACCGCCACCAGCGGAACCGGGACGTGCCCCGAGGGCCCTCCGGCGGCATGCAGTACGGTCTGTCCCGGTCCGATCCGCTCCTTTAACGACCCGTCCCGTGAGGCGGGGAAGGAGGCCTGATGGCCGGCTCGCGCGAGCCTGCTCCCAGCCGCACGTCCACCGCCGGTGTGCTGCTCACCCCCGCCGACGTCGCCCGCGTGGTCGACCGCATGGCGCACCAGCTGATCGAGAAGGCGGGCAACGACCTCGCCGACCTCGTGCTCGTCGGCATCCCGACCCGCGGCGCCCCGCTCGCCCGCCGCCTGGCCGCCCGCGTCGAGGCCTTCAGCGGCACGGCGGTCGACGCCGGCACCGTCGACATCACCCTCTACCGCGACGACCTGCGGCTGCGCGGCGTCCGGACGCTGGAGGACACCGTCCTGCCCGAGCAGGGCATCGACGGCCGGCTGGTCGTCCTCGTCGACGACGTGCTGTTCTCCGGCCGCTCGGTGCGCGCGGCCCTCGACGCGCTGCGCGACCTCGGCCGGCCGCGGGCGGTCCAGCTCGCCGTCCTGGTCGACCGCGGCCACCGGGAGCTGCCCATCCGCGCCGACTACGTGGGCAAGAACGTGCCCACCTCGCGCGCCCAGACGGTGCGGGTGCACCTGACCGAGACCGACGGCACCGACGAGGTGCTGGTGACCGAGGGGGAGCGCCGGTGAAGCGGCACCTGCTGGAGGCGGCCGACCTCGACCGCGACGACGCCACGCTCGTCCTCGACACCGCCGCGCAGATCGACCAGGCGCTGGCCGGCCGCGAGGTCAAGAAGCTGCCCACGCTGCGCGGCCGCACGGTGGTCAACCTCTTCTTCGAGGACTCCACCCGCACCCGCATCTCCTTCGAGCTGGCGGCCAAGCGGCTCTCGGCCGACGTCATCAACTTCTCCGCCAAGGGCAGCAGCGTCTCCAAGGGCGAGAGCCTCAAGGACACCGCGCTGACGCTGGAGGCGATGGGGTCCGACGCGATCGTCGTCCGGCACTCGGCGTCCGGCGCACCGCACCGGCTGGCCGGCTGGGTGCGCGGCAGCGTGGTCAACGCCGGCGACGGCACCCACGAGCACCCCACCCAGGCGCTGCTGGACGCCTACACGATCCGGCGCCGGCTGGGCCGCCTCGACGGCGTCCGGGTGGCGGTCGTCGGCGACGTCCTGCACAGCCGGGTGGCCCGGTCCAACGTGTGGCTGCTGACGACGCTCGGCGCGGAGGTGACCCTGGTCGCGCCGCCCACCCTGCTGCCGGTGGGCGTGGGCTCCTGGCCGGTGGAGGTCTCCTACGACCTCGACGCGGTGCTGCCCAAGGCCGACGCGGTCATGATGCTGCGGGTCCAGGCCGAGCGGATGGACGCCTCGTTCTTCCCGAGCGCGCGGGAGTACAGCCGCCGCTACGGCCTCGACGCCCGCCGGATGGCGGCGCTGTCCGACGACGCGATCGTCATGCACCCCGGCCCGATGAACCGCGGCATGGAGATCGCCGCCGACGTCGCCGACTCGGTCCGCTCGACCATCGTCGAGCAGGTCGGCAACGGCGTCTCCGTCCGCATGGCCGTGCTCTACCTGCTGCTCGGAGGAACGTCCTCGTGACCACGCTGATCAAGGGGGCGCGCGTCCTGGGCGGCGACCCCGTCGACCTGCTGCTCAGGGACGGCCGGATCGCCGCGGTCGGCGACCGGCTCTCGGCGCCCGGCGCCACCGTCGTCGACGCCGACGGGCTGGTCGCGCTGCCCGGCCTGGTCGACCTGCACACCCACCTGCGCGAGCCCGGCCGCGAGGACGCCGAGACCGTCGAGACCGGCAGCCGCGCGGCGGCCCTGGGCGGGTTCACCGCGGTGCACGCGATGGCCAACACCGACCCGGTCGCCGACACCGCCGGCGTCGTCGAGCAGGTGTGGCGCCTCGGCCAGGAGGCCGGGCTGGTCGACGTCGTCCCGGTGGGCGCGGTGACCGTCGGGCTGCGCGGCGAGCGGCTGGCCGAGCTCGGCGCGATGGCCGACTCCGCCGCCCGCGTGCGGGTGTTCTCCGACGACGGGCACTGCGTCGCCGACCCCGCGCTCATGCGGCGGGCGCTGGAGTACGTCAAGGCCTTCGACGGCGTGGTCGCGCAGCACGCCGAGGAGCCGCGGCTGACCGCCGGCGCGCAGATGAACGAGGGCGACCGCTCCGCGCGGCTGGGGCTCACCGGCTGGCCGGCCGCCGCCGAGGAGGCGGTCATCGCCCGCGACGTGCTGCTCGCCGGCCACGTCGGCGCCCGGCTGCACGTCTGCCACGTCTCGACCGCGGGGTCGGTGGAGATCCTGCGGTGGGCGAGGTCCCGCGGCGTGCAGGTGACCGCCGAGGTCACCCCGCACCACCTGCTGCTCACCGAGGCCTGCGCCGAGACCTACGACCCGGTGTTCAAGGTCAACCCGCCGCTGCGCACCGACGAGGACGTGCAGGCCCTCCGTGCCGGGCTGGCCGACGGCACGATCGACGCCGTCGCCACCGACCACGCCCCGCACGCGGTGGAGGACAAGGAGAGCGAGTGGGCGCAGGCCCGGCCCGGGATGCTGGGGCTGGAGCAGGCGCTGTCGGTCGTCGTCGAGGCGCTGGTGGAGCCCGGCCTGCTCGACTGGGCCGGCGTCGCCGACCGCATGTCGGTCCGCCCCGCGGCCATCGGCCGCCTGGCCGGCCACGGGCGCCCGCTCGCGCCCGGCGAGCCGGCCAACCTGCTGCTGCTCGACCCCGCCGCCCGGGCGACCGTCGACCCGGCCGCGCTGGCCAGCCGCAGCCGCAACAGCCCCTACGCCGGCCGGGAGCTGCCCGGCCGCGTGGTCGCCACGTTCCTGCGGGGCGAGGCGACCGTGCTCGACGGGAAGGCGCAGAAGTGACCCAGGCGATCCTCGTGCTCGAGGACGGGCGGACGTTCCGCGGCGAGGCCTACGGCACGGTCGGCACGACGGTCGGCGAGGCGGTGTTCGCCACCGGGATGACCGGCTACCAGGAGACGCTGACCGACCCCAGCTACGCCGGCCAGATCGTCACCATGACCGCCCCGCACGTGGGCAACACCGGCGTCAATGACGAGGACGACGAGAGCCGCCGCATGTGGGTGGCCGGGTTCGTCGTCCGCGACCCCGCCCGCCGCCCGGCCAACTGGCGGGCCACCGGCAGCCTCGACGACGAGCTCGCCGACCAGGGCGTCGTCGGCATCAGCGGCATCGACACCCGCGCCCTCACCCGCCACCTGCGCGAGCGCGGCGCGATGCGGGCCGGGATCAGCAGCGAGTCGCTCGACGCCGATGCGCTGCTGGCCCGGGTGCGCGCGGCCGAGGGGATGACCGGGGCCGACCTCGCCCCGGGGGTGAGCACCCGCGAGCCCTACGTCGTCCCGGCGGCGGGGGAGCGGCGGTTCACCGTCGCCGCGCTCGACCTGGGCATCAAGAGCGCCACCCCGCGGCACCTGGCCGCCCTCGGCGTCGAGACCCACGTGCTCCCCGCGACGGCGACGGCGGAGGACCTGCTCGCGCACGGCTCCGACGGCGTCTTCCTCTCCAACGGCCCGGGCGACCCGGCCGCGGCCGACTACGCGGTGGCCGCCGTGCGGGGCGTGCTCGACGCCGGCCGGCCGCTGTTCGGCATCTGCTTCGGCAACCAGATCCTCGGCCGGGCGCTGGGCCTGGGCACCTACAAGCTGCGCTTCGGCCACCGCGGCCTGAACCAGCCGGTGCTCGACCGGGTCAGCGGCACCGTCCGCGTCACCAGCCACAACCACGGGTTCGCCGTCGACGCGCCGCTGGACCGGCCCACCGACACCCCCTACGGCCGGGTCGAGGTCAGCCACGTGGGCCTCAACGACGACGTCGTCGAGGGGCTGCGGCTGCTCGACGCCCCGGCGTTCAGCGTCCAGTTCCACCCGGAGTCCGCGGCCGGGCCGCACGACGCCGCGCCGCTGTTCGAGCGGTTCGTCGACCTGATGGGGGAGGCCCGCTGATGCCCCGGCGCACCGACATCTCGCACGTCCTGGTGATCGGGTCCGGCCCGATCCTCATCGGCCAGGCCGCGGAGTTCGACTACTCCGGCACCCAGGCCTGCCGCGTGCTGCGCGCCGAGGGGCTGCGGGTCAGCCTGGTCAACAGCAACCCGGCGACGATCATGACCGACCCCGAGGTCGCCGACGCCACCTACGTCGAGCCGCTGACGCCGGAGTTCGTCGAGCGGGTCATCGCCCGTGAGCGCCCCGACGCGCTGCTGGCCACCCTCGGCGGGCAGACGGCGCTCAACATCGCCATCGGCCTGTACCAGAACGGCACCCTCGACCGGTACGGCGTGCGGCTCATCGGCGCCGACGTCGACGCGATCAACCGCGGCGAGGACCGGCAGCTGTTCAAGGACATCGTCCGCTCGGTCGGCGCCGACGCCCCGCGCTCGCGGGTCTGCTCGACCGTCGAGGAGGCGCTGGAGACCGCCGCCGAGGTCGGCTACCCGGTCGTCGTCCGCCCGTCGTTCACCATGGGCGGGCTGGGCTCGGGCTTCGCCACCGACGAGCCGATGCTGCGGCGGATGGCCGCCCACGGCCTGGCCGACTCCCCGGTGCACACCGTGCTGGTCGAGGAGTCGGTGCTCGGCTGGAAGGAGTACGAGCTCGAGCTCATGCGCGACCGCAGCGACAACGTGGTCGTCGTCTGCTCGATCGAGAACGTCGACGCGATGGGCGTGCACACCGGCGACTCGGTCACCGTCGCGCCGGCCATGACCCTCACCGACGTCGAGTACCAGCGGATGCGCGACGTCGGCATCGCCGTGCTGCGCGAGGTCGGCGTCGACACCGGCGGCTGCAACATCCAGTTCGCCGTCGACCCGGCCGACGGGCGGCTGGTCGTCATCGAGATGAACCCGCGGGTGTCGCGGTCCTCGGCGCTGGCGTCGAAGGCCACCGGCTTCCCGATCGCCAAGATCGCCGCGAAGCTGGCCATCGGCTACACGCTCGACGAGATCACCAACGACATCACCGGCGTCACCCCGGCGTCGTTCGAGCCGGCGCTGGACTACGTCGTCGTCAAGATCCCGCGGTTCGCGTTCGAGAAGTTCCCCGGCGCCGACCCGCGGCTGACCACGACGATGAAGAGCGTCGGGGAGGTCATGGCGCTGGGCCGCAACTTCCCCGAGGCGCTGGGCAAGGCGATGCGGTCCACCGAGACGGCGGTGGCCGGCTTCTGGACCGGCCCGCCGGACCCGCGGACCGCCGACGAGCTGCTCGAGGCGCTGCGCACCCCCGTCGACGGCCGGCTGTACCTCGCCGAGCGGGCGCTCGCGGCGGGCGCGACCGTCGAGCAGGTGGCCGAGGCCAGCGGCTTCGACCCGTGGTTCGTCGACCAGGTCGCGCTGGTGCGCGAGGTGGGGGAGCAGGTGCGCGACGCGCCGGCGCTCACCCCCGAGCTGCTGCGGCGGGCCAAGCGGCACGGGCTCTCGGACCGGCAGGTCGCCGCGCTGCGGCCGGAGCTCGCCGGTGAGGACGGCGTCCGGGTGCTGCGCTGGCGCCTGGGCATCCGGCCGGTGTTCAAGACCGTGGACACCTGCGCCGCCGAGTTCGCCGCCCGCACGCCCTACCACTACTCGTCCTACGACGAGGAGACCGAGGTCGAGCCGCGCGAGCGCCCCGCGGTGCTCATCCTCGGCTCGGGGCCCAACCGCATCGGCCAGGGCATCGAGTTCGACTACTCCTGCGTGCACGCGGTCATGGCGCTGCAGGACGCCGGCTACGAGGCCGTGATGGTCAACTGCAACCCCGAGACCGTCTCCACCGACTACGACACCGCCGACCGGCTGTACTTCGAGCCGCTGACCTTCGAGGACGTCCTCGAGGTGGTCGAGGCCGAGCGGGCGGCCGGCCCGGTGGCCGGGGTGGTCTGCACCCTGGGCGGACAGACGCCGCTGGGCCTCGCGCAGCGGCTCAAGGACGCCGGGGTGCCGGTGCTGGGCACCTCGCCCGAGGCCATCGACGACGCCGAGGACCGCGGCGCGTTCTCCCGGGTGCTCGCCGACGCCCGCCTCCGCGCGCCCGAGCACGGCACCGCCACCACGTTCGCCGAGGCGCGGCAGATCGCCGCGGCGATCGGCTACCCGGTGCTGGTGCGCCCGTCCTACGTCCTCGGCGGGCGCGGCATGGAGATCGTCTACGACGACGCCACGCTCGAGGCCTACATCGCCAAGGCCACCGACGTCAGCCCCGCCCACCCGGTACTGGTCGACCGGTTCCTCGAGGACGCCGTCGAGATCGACGTCGACGCGCTCCACGACGGCGCCGAGCTCTACCTCGGCGGGGTCATGGAGCACATCGAGGAGGCCGGCATCCACTCCGGCGACTCCGCGTGCGCGCTGCCGCCGATCACCCTGGGCACCGAGGACCTGGCGAAGATCCGCACCGCCACGGAGGCGCTGGCCACCCGGATCGGCGTGCGCGGGCTGCTCAACGTGCAGTACGCGCTCAAGGACGACGTCCTCTACGTGCTGGAGGCCAACCCGCGGGCGTCGCGGACCGTGCCGTTCGTGTCCAAGGCGACCGCCGTGCCCCTGGCCAAGGCCGCGGCCCGGATCGCGGTGGGGGAGACCATCGCCGACCTGCGCGCCGCGGGCGTGCTCCCGGCCGCCGGCGACGGCGTCGAGCTCTCCGAGCGCGCGCCGATCGCGGTGAAGGAGGCGGTGCTGCCCTTCCACCGGTTCCGCACCGTCGACGGCCACGGGGTCGACACCGTGCTCGGCCCGGAGATGAAGTCCACCGGCGAGGTCATGGGCCTCGACGACGGCTTCGGCACCGCCTTCGCCAAGTCGCAGGTCGCCTCCTACGGCCCGCTGCCCACCTCGGGGACGGTCTTCGTCTCGCTGGCCAACCGGGACAAGCGGGCCGCGGTCTTCCCGGTCAAGCGGCTGGCCGACCTCGGCTTCCGCGTGCTCGCCACGGCCGGCACCGCGCAGGTGCTGCGCCGCAACGGCGTCGAGTGCGAGGTGGTCGGCAAGTACAGCGAGGGCCCGGGCAACTGCGTGGAGCGGATCCTCGCCGGCGACGTCGACATCGTCGTCAACACGCCGTTCGGGTCGCCCGGCAACAGCGGGCCGCGGCTGGACGGCTACGAGATCCGCACCGCCGCCGTCGCCGTGGACATCCCGTGCATCACCACCGTGCAGGGGATGGCCGCGGCGGTGCAGGGCGTCGAGGCGCTGCGCCGCGGCGGGCTCGGCGTGCGCAGCCTGCAGGAGGTCCACGCGGCGCTGTCCCCGCGCGCATGAGCGTCGTCGGGCGGGTGGGCGACGACCTCGCCGCCCGCGGGCTGCTCGACGGGCTGCCCGCCGCCTTCCTCGCCGGGGTCACCCGGTTCGCCGCGCCGCCGGCCGCGGAGCTCGCGGCGCTGCGGGCCGGCGCCGAGGGCCTGGCCGGCCGGCTGGCCGCGGGGGAGGCCGGCGACGCCGACCTGCCGCTGCTCACCCGCGTGCTCGTCCTCGCCGGGCACGGCGGGCTGCTGGCGGCGCACGGCGTGCGGACGCCCTCCTACGACATGCTGCGCTCCTACCGGGAGAACCTGACGACGCCGGTCGGCCCGCGGCTGGCCGAGCGCCCGCGCGCGGGGGACCGCCGCTGGCGGGTGCTCGGCCGCGACGTCGGCTTCCCGGTCGGGGTGCCCTCGTGCGTGCTCAACGGCGGCGAGGAGTGGGTGCGCTACCACGCCCGCAACGGCTTCAGCGTGCTCACCTACAAGACGGTGCGCAGCCGCGCGCACGAGCCCAACGCCCAGCCGAACTGGACCTTCGCCCCCCGGCCCGGGGCCGGCGTCGTGGTGGCCGACCCGTGGGACTGGATCCCGCCGGGCGACCCGGAGGTCAGCACGGTGAACTCCTTCGGGGTGCCCTCCCCGGCGCCGGAGGAGTGGATGCCCGACCTCGAGCGGTCGCTGGCCACCGTCGACGAGGACCAGCTGCTGCTGGTCAGCGTCATGGGGGAGGGCGACGGGCCGGCGCTGGCGGCC
The DNA here is from genome assembly GCF_054050255.1 of Geodermatophilus sp. SYSU D00700. Classification (NCBI taxonomy): domain Bacteria; kingdom Bacillati; phylum Actinomycetota; class Actinomycetes; order Geodermatophilales; family Geodermatophilaceae; genus Geodermatophilus; species Geodermatophilus sp. SYSU D00700. The sequence continues at coordinate 164,134 of NZ_JBJGZA010000007.1, forward strand.
GACTTCGCCCGGACCGCGCGGCTGGCCGAGGAGGCCGGCGCGACCGTGGTCGAGCTCAACCTCTCCTGCCCGAACACGCTCACCGCGTCCCCCGACGGCGTCAGACCGCCGCTGTGCCTCGACGCCGACGCCACCGTCGCGGTGGTCGAGGCGGTGCGCCGCGACCTCGACGACCGCACCGGCCTGGTCGCCAAGCTCTCCTGGCTCGACGAGGACCGGCTCGCCGCGCTGGTGCCCCGGCTGGCGCCGCTGGTCGACGGCGTCGCGGGCATCAACACGGTGCAGACCCGCGTGGTGCGCCGCGACGGCGGGCCGACGTTCCCCGGCCGGGCCCTGGCCGGGCTGTCGGGGGCGGCGGTCCGCGGGCGCGCCCTGGACCTCACCCGCCGGCTGGTCGGGCTGCGCGAGGCCGGCGGGTGGGGCTTCAGCGTGCTGGCGATGGGCGGGGTGACCGACCCGGCGTCGTTCGCGGCGCTGCACGCGGCCGGCGCCGACGCGGTGCAGTCGGCGGCCGGTGCCTTCGCCGACCCGTTCCTCGCCCGCGACTGCATCGCCGCGTACGGCGACACCCTGCCGCGGTCGGTGCCGCGGTGACGGGGACCGAGCCGTTCGGGCGGCGCCTCGCCGACGCCGTCGCCGCCCGCGGGCCGCTGTGCGTCGGCCTCGACCCGCACGCCGGGCTGCTGGAGCGCTGGGGCCTGCCCGACGACCCCGTCGGGCTGGCCCGCTTCACCGACGCCGTCGTCGACGCGCTCGCCGGCCAGGTGGCGGTGCTCAAGCCGCAGTCGGCCTTCTACGAGCGGCACGGCGCGCGTGGGCTGGCGGTCCTCGAGGACGCCGTCGCCCGGGCCCGCGCGGCCGGGGCGCTGGTGCTGCTCGACGCCAAGCGCGGCGACATCGGCTCCACGATGGACGCCTACGCCGACGTGCTGCGCCCGGAGCACCCGTGCGCGGTCGACGCGCTCACCGTCAGCCCCTTCCTCGGCCCCGGCTCCCTGCAGCCGGCCGTGGACACCGCGCGGCTCACCGGCGGCGGGCTGTTCGTGCTGGCCCGCACCTCCAACCCCGACGCCGGCACGCTGCAGCACGCGCGGGTGGGGGAGCGGTCGGTCGCGCAGGTCGTCGTCGACGCCGTCCGCGGCTGGAACACCCCCGGCTGGGTCGTCGGCGACCCGCTGCCCGACCCCGGCGCGGTGCGGGACGTCGCCGGCCGCTGGGGCGCGGCGACGGGGTCCTTCGGCGTCGTCGTCGGCGCCACCCTGCGCGACCTCGACGTCGACCTCGACGGGCTCGGCGGCCCGGTGCTCGCCCCAGGCCTCGGCGCGCAGGGCGGCACGGTGCCCGACCTGCGGCGGCTGTTCGGGCAGGATCGCGCCGTGCTCCCCACCGTCTCCCGCGACGTGCTCGCCGCCGGACCGGACCCGGCCGCGCTGCGGGCCGCCGCCGCCCGCTGGACCGAGGAGCTGACCGCGTGAGGCAGGGCCCGGCGTCGGCGCTGCTGGTGGCGGCAGCCCTGCTGGTCTCCGGCGTCGGGCTGTTCTGGCGGGCGGACACGGGGCCCGTGGGCGTCCCGTCCGGGGGCAGCTACGCCTACGCGCCCCTGACGTCCGCCGACGCCTACGGGAGCACCCTGACGCCGACCGCCGGCGGGGTGGTCACCTGGACGACCGGGCACCTGGCCGGCATCGGGCTGGCCGTCCTCGGTGCGGTGGTGCTCGCCGCGGCCGGCGGGTGGGCGCTGGGTCGCCGGTCGGCCCGCTGAGTTCCCGTCCCCCGGCGTGTCGGGCTCCGCGTGTCTCGCGCGGCACATGCGAACCTAATACGTTCCGTATACTTTCTGACCTGCGGGTCTCACGGACCGTCACCCGGCCGGTGGACGGAGCGTGAGGTGCGGACGGGCGGAGATCGGAAACTCCGCGCGCACCGCGCGTGACCTGCGGATTCCCGGTTACTAGGTTGACCGCCGGGCCCGAGATCACGGGTTCCGGACCAGCCGCACGGCACGGACACAGCACCGAGACGCGGGGGGGCGAAACCCCTGCGACGACACGATTGGGACGCACCATGCCCCTGCCTGACCTGTCCCCGGAACAGCGCGCCGCCGCCCTGGAGAAGGCCGCCGCGGCCCGCAAGGCACGTGCCGAGCTGCGCGAGCGGCTCAAGAGCAAGGGCGCCACGGTCGGTGACGTCCTGCGCCAGGGCGACACCGACGAGGTGATCGGCAAGATGCGCGTCTCCGCGGTCCTGGAGTCCCTGCCCGGCGTCGGCAAGGCCCGTGCTGCGAAGATCATGGAGCGGCTCGAGATCTCCCCGACCCGCCGGGTCCGCGGCCTGGGCGCCAACCAGCGCCGCGCCCTGGAGGCGGAGTTCGGCGGCGAGCAGGTGGTCCCCGACCAGGTGCCCGCCGACTCCACGGCCTGAGGTCCGGTGCCGCACGCCCCGTCCGACACCAGCACCACGAGGGACCTCCCGTTGCCGACCGCCCTCCCGACCCCCGTCCCGGCGCGCCTGACGGTGCTCTCCGGTCCCTCGGGGGTCGGCAAGGGCACCGTCGTCGCCGAGGTCCGCCGCCGGCACCCCGACGTGTGGGTCTCGGTGTCGGTGACCACCCGGCGGGCCCGGCCCGGGGAGGTGGACGGGGTGCACTACCACTTCGTCGACGACGCCGAGTTCGACCGGCTCGTCGCCGAGGACGGCCTGCTCGAGTGGGCCGAGTACGCCGGCAACCGCTACGGCACACCGGCCGCCCCGGTCCGCGAGCGACTCGCGACCGGGGCGCCGGCGTTGCTGGAGATCGAGCTGCAGGGCGCGCGCCAGGTCCGCGCCCGCGACGCCGACGCCCAGCTGGTCTTCCTCGCCCCGCCGTCGTGGGCCGAGCTGGTCAGCCGGCTGGCCGGCCGCGGCTCCGAGCCCCCAGCGGTGCAGGAGCGCCGGTTGGCCATCGCGCAGGCCGAGCTGGACGCCGCCGGCGAGTTCGACGTCGTGGTGGTCAACGACGACGTCACCCGGGCCGCAGACGAGTTGGTATCCTTGCTAGCTGCGCCGTCGTCCGGGACGACCGGCGCGCCCGAGTGACCGGCCCCCCGAGGCCCCTCACCCCCGCCGAGCCAGCCGAGGAGTCCCGCGCCCGTGTCCGGAGTCGCACCCGCCCCTGAGGGCATCACCAACCCGCCGATCGACGAGCTGCTCGAGCGCACCAGCAGCAAGTACGGCCTGGTGATCTTCGCCGCCAAGCGCGCGCGGCAGATCAACGCCTACTACAGCCAGCTCTCCGAGGGCCTGCTGGAGTACGTCGGCCCGCTGGTCGACACCGCGCCGCAGGAGAAGCCGCTGTCGATCGCCCTGCGCGAGATCAACGAGGGTCTGCTGACCCACACCGCCGGCGAGAACTAGGAGGACCCCGGTCCTCCTCACCCCTCGCGAGCCCGGGGTGAGCCTCTGGACCGGGGCCGCGGCTGGTGGCGTTCCCACCGGCCGTCGCGCCCCGTGCGAGTGACGCCCCTGGCACCTGGTGCCGGGGGCGTCGCCGTGTCTGCGGGAGGATGGGGCACATGAGCCGGATCGTCCTGGGCGTCGCCGGTGGGGTGGCCGCCTACAAGGCCGCGCTGCTGCTGCGCGCGCTCACCGAGGCCGGGCACGACGTGCGCGTCGTCCCCACCCCGGGCGCGCTGCACTTCGTCGGGGCGGCCACCTTCGAGGCGCTGTCGGGTCACCCGGTCACCACCGACGTGTGGTCCGACGTCCCCGAGGTCGCCCACGTCCGGATCGGGCAGACCGCCGACCTCGTCGTCGTCGCCCCGGCCACCGCCGACCTGCTGGCCCGCGCGGCCGCCGGCCGCGCCGACGACCTGCTCACCGCGACGCTGCTCACCGCGCACTGCCCGGTGGTCTTCGTCCCGGCGATGCACACCGAGATGTGGCTGCACCCGGCCACCCAGGACAACGTGGCCACCCTGCGCCGCCGCGGGTCGATCGTGCTGCCGCCGGCCGTGGGCCGGCTGACCGGCCCCGACTCCGGTCCCGGCCGGCTGCCCGAGCCCGCCGACGTCGCCGCGCTCGCGCAGGTGGCGCTCACCGCCGGCGCCGACGTGCTGCGCGCCGACCTCACCGGCCGCCGGGTCGTGGTCAGCGCCGGCGGCACCCGCGAGCCGCTGGACCCGGTGCGCTACCTGGGCAACCGCTCGTCGGGCCGGCAGGGCTGGGCGCTGGCCCGGGTGGCCGCCGCCCGCGGCGCCGAGGTCACCCTGGTGGCGGCCAACGTCGACCTGCCCGCGCCGTTCGGCGTCCGCGTCGTCCCGGTGGGGACGGCGGAGGAGCTGCGCGCCGCGGTGCTCGCCGAGGCCCCGGAGGCCGACGTCGTGGTCATGACCGCCGCGGTCGCCGACTTCCGGCCGGCCACGGTCGCGGCCACGAAGCTCAAGAAGGACAGCGCGAACGAGCCCGACAGCGTGCCGCTGGTGCGCAACCCGGACGTGCTCGCCGAGCTGGTCACCAAGCGCGCCGCCGGCCAGCTGGTCGTCGGCTTCGCCGCCGAGACCGGCGACGAGCACGGCGACGTGCTCGCCCACGCCCGCGCCAAGCTCGCCCGCAAGGGCTGCGACCTGCTGGTCGTCAACGACGTCTCCGGCGGCGGGGTGTTCGGCCGGCCGGACAACGCCGCCGTCGTCCTGGCCGCCGACGGCAGCGCCACCGAGGTGCCGCACGGTACCAAGGACGCCGTCGCCGCGGCCGTCTGGCAGGCCGTGCTGCCCCGCCTGGCCTGACCGCCGGCTGCTGTCCCGGAGGCGCGCCGGTACCGTGCTCACGCGGCGGGGGGACGCCGCCCGTGACCCACCCACCGCCCGCGAGCCCGTCACCGAACCAGGGAGAACCGAGTGCCACGCCGCCTCTTCACGTCCGAGTCGGTGACCGAGGGCCACCCGGACAAGATCGCCGACCAGATCAGCGACGCCATCCTCGACGAGATGCTCCGCCAGGACCCGCGCAGCCGGGTCGCGGTGGAGACGCTGATCACCACCGGGCAGGTGCACATCGCCGGCGAGGTCACCACCGCCGGCTACGTCGACATCGCCGACATCGTGCGCCGGACGGTGCTGCGGATCGGCTACGACTCCTCCCGCAAGGGGTTCGACGGCGCCTCCTGCGGCGTGAGCGTCTCCATCGGCGCCCAGTCGCCCGACATCGCCCAGGGCGTCGACACCGCCTACGAGGCGCGCACCTCCGGCACCGCCGACGACGAGATCGAGCGCCAGGGCGCCGGCGACCAGGGCCTGATGTTCGGCTACGCCACCGACGAGACCCCCGAGCTCATGCCCCTGCCGATCGCGCTGGCCCACCGCCTGTCGCGCCGGCTGGCGGCCGTCCGCAAGGACGGCTCGGTGCCCTACCTGCGCCCCGACGGCAAGACCCAGGTCACCGTCGTCTACGAGGACGACCGGCCGGTCGGCGTCGACACCGTCGTCGTCTCCTCGCAGCACGCCGAGGACATCTCCATCGAGCAGCTGCTCACCCCCGACGTGCAGGAGCTCGTCGTCGAGCCCGAGCTCGCCGAGCTGGGGCTGCCCACCGACGGCTACCGGCTGCTGGTCAACCCGACCGGCAAGTTCGTCATCGGCGGTCCGATGGGCGACGCCGGCCTGACCGGCCGGAAGATCATCGTCGACACCTACGGCGGCATGGCCCGCCACGGCGGCGGCGCGTTCTCCGGCAAGGACCCGTCGAAGGTCGACCGGTCGGGGGCCTACGCGATGCGCTGGGTGGCCAAGAACGTCGTCGCCGCGGGCCTGGCGCGCCGCTGCGAGGTGCAGGTGGCCTACGCGATCGGCGCCGCGCACCCGGTGGGCCTGTTCGTCGACACCCACGGCACCGGCACCGTCCCCGACGACGTCCTGGAGAAGGCGGTCACCACGGTGTTCGACCTGCGCCCGGGCGCGATCGTGCGGGACCTCGACCTGCTGCGGCCGATCTACGGGCCGACCGCCGCCTACGGCCACTTCGGCCGCACCGACGTCGAGCTGCCCTGGGAGCGCACCGACCGGGTCGAGGCGCTGCGCTCGGCCGTCGGCTGAACCCCGGGACCGTCGTACCCGGCGGGGACACTGCTGCGACACGACCCCGCCGAACGGAGAACAGCGCTGTCGAAGGAAGCCGCGCCCCTTCCCCCTCGCGAGCTCGGGGCGAGCCTCCGCGCGGGGCCGCCGCGGGTGGCCCGGGTCGTCGTCGACGTGCCGCTGGCCCACCTGGACCGGCCCTTCGACTACACCGTCCCCGACGACATGGCCGGCGAGGTCCGGCCCGGCTGCCGGGTGCGGGTGCGCTTCGCCGGGCAGCTCGTCGACGGGTTCGTGCTCGAGCTGGCCGACACCACCGGCACCGACCGCAAGCTCGCCCCGCTGGCGAAGCTGGTCTCGCCCGAGCCGGTGCTCACCCCCGAGGTGGCCGCGCTCGCCCGCTCGGTCGCCCAGCGCTGGGGCGGCACGCTGACCGACGTCCTGCGGCTGGCCGTCCCGCCGCGCCGCGCCGCCGCCGAGAAGCGCCCGCCGGCCGAGCCCCCGCCACCGCCGACGCCGCCGGACCCGGCCGGCTTCGCCCGCTACCCGACCGGCCCGGCCCTGCTCGCCGCCGTCGCCGAGGGGCGGTCCGCACGTGCGGTGTGGACCGCGCTGCCCGGCGAGGACTGGCCGGCGCGGCTGGCCGAGCTGTGCCGGGCGGCGCTCTCGGGCGGGCGCGGCGCGCTGGTCGTGGTCCCCGACGGGCGCGACCTCGACCGGCTGGAGGCCGCGGCCGGCGCCGTCCTGCCGCCGGGGTCGTTCGTGGTCCTGCGGGCCGACGCCGCCCCCGACGCCCGCTACCGGCGCTTCCTCGACGCCGCCCGCGGCAGCGCCCGGGTGGTGCTGGGCACCCGCGCCGCGGCGTTCGCGCCGGTCGCCGACCTCGGCCTGGTGGCCGTCTGGGACGACGGCGACGACCTGCACGCCGAGCCCCGCGCGCCCTACGCGCACGCCCGCGACGTGCTCGTGCACCGCGCCCACCTGGCCTCGTGCGCGGCCGTCGTCGCGGCCACCGCACGCACCGCCGAGGCCGCGCTGCTGGTCGAGAGCGGCTGGGCGCACGAGCTGGCCGCCGACCGCGCCACCCTGCGCGCGGCCGCCCCGCGGGTCCAGGCGCTGGGCGAGGACTCCGAGCTGGCCCGCGACCCCGCCGCCCGCACCGCCCGGCTGCCCAGCCTCGCCCACCGGGTGGCCCGCCAGGCGCTGGCCGACGGCGCCCCGGTGCTCGTGCAGGTGCCGCGCGCCGGGTACGCCCCGGGGCTCTCGTGCGACCGCTGCCGCGCCCCGGCCCGCTGCGCGGTGTGCTCCGGCCCGCTCGGCATCGCGCCCACCCCCGGGCCGGGCGGCTCGCGCATCCCCGCCTGCCGCTGGTGCGCCCGCCCGGCGACCACCTTCGACTGCCCGCACTGCCACGGCACCAAGCTGCGCGCCTCCGTCGTCGGCGCGGCGCGGACCGCCGAGGAGCTGGGCCGGGCGTTCCCGGGCGCCGCGGTGCGGGTGTCCGGGCGCGGGTCGGGGGTGCTCGCCGCGGTGCCCGCGGGGCCGGCGCTGGTCGTGGCCACCCCCGGCGCGGAGCCGGTGGCCGAGGGCGGCTACGGCGCGGCGCTGCTGCTCGACTCGTGGGCGCTGCTGGGCCGGGCCGACCTGCGGGCCGGCGAGGAGACCCTGCGCCGCTGGATGAACGCGGCCACCCTGGTGCGCTCCTCCGGCACGGTCGTCGTCGCCGCCGACGGCGCGCACCCCGTCGTCCAGGCGCTGGTGCGCTGGGACCCGGGCTGGCTGGCGGCGCGGGAGCTGGCCGACCGCCGCGCGCTCGGCTTCCCGCCGGCCACCCGGATGGCCGCGCTGTCGGGGTCCCCGGCGGCGCTGGCCGAGTTCCTCGACGCCGCCCGGCTGCCCGCCGACGCCGACCTGCTCGGCCCCGTCCCCGAGCCGCCGCGGCCGGGGCAGGAGGGCGAGCGGGAGCGCTACCTGGTGCGCGTGCCGCGCGGCGAGGGCACCGCGCTAGCGACCGCGCTGGCCGAGGTCCAGGGCGTCCGCAGCGCCCGCAAGGCGAGCGAGCACGTGCGGGTCCAGCTCGACCCGCTCGAGCTGGTCTGAGGGAGGCTGTTCCCGCCCCTCGGTCCGCGCCCCCGAGTGGGCAGTTGCGGCCGGCGACACGCGCCGACACGCCGTGGAGAGCCGCGACGACGGCTCACTCGGCAGCGCGGGCCCCAGCCGGGATCCGCCCGCGAGCAGAACCCGACGCGTGCACGTCCGCGGAAGTGCACCTCCGCGGAAGTGCGCACGGGCAACTCCGCGGACGTGCACGGGACGGCCCCACCTACGATCGACCGGTGAGCGTCACCCCCATCCGGCTGCTCGGCGACCCGGTCCTGCACCGGCCCGCGGCCCCCGTCGTCGACTTCGACGCCGAGCTGCGCCGCCTGGTCACCGACCTGACCGAGACCATGCACGCCGCCGGGGGCGCGGGCCTGGCCGCACCGCAGATCGGGGTGGGCCTGCGGGTGTTCACCTGGCACGTCGACGGCGAGGTCGGGCACCTGGTCAACCCCTCGGTCGACCTCGTCGGCGACGAGACCGAGGAGGAGCCCGAGGGGTGCCTGTCCATCCCCGGCTACCGCTTCGACTGCCGCCGCCACCTGCACGTGGTCGCCACCGGCTGGAACCAGCACGGCGACCCGGTGCGGGTGGAGGGCTCGCACCTGCTCGCCCGCGCGGTGCAGCACGAGGTCGACCACCTCGACGGCGTCGTCTTCGTCGACCGGCTCGACCCCGGGGCGCGGGCCGCCGCCCTGGCCGCGCTGGCCGAGGCGGAGTGGGCCGGCATGGCCGCCTGGGTGCCGCGGGTGGAGGTGAGCCCCCACTGAGGCTCCTGTTCGCCGGGACGCCCGAGGCCGCCGTCCCCTCGCTGGAGGCGCTGCTGGCCTCCGACCACGAGGTGGCCGCCGTGCTCACCCGGCCCGACGCCCGCTCCGGCCGCGGCCGGAAGGTCAGCCGTTCCCCGGTGGCCGAGCGCGCCGACGCCGCCGGCCTGCCGGTGCTGCAGCCCCGCTCGCCGCGCGAGCCGGAGTTCCTGGCGCGGCTGGCCGACCTCGCCGTCGACTGCGCTCCGGTGGTGGCCTACGGCGCGCTCGTCCCGCCCGCCGCGCTCGACCTGCCCGCGCACGGCTGGGTCAACCTGCACTTCTCCCTGCTGCCGGCCTGGCGCGGCGCGGCGCCCGTGCAGCACGCGGTCATGGCCGGCGACGAGGTCACCGGCGCGTGCACCTTCCGGCTCGAGCAGGGCCTCGACACCGGGCCGGTGTACGGCGTGGTCACCGAGGAGATCGGCCCCCGCGACACCGCCGGCGACCTGCTGGGACGCCTCGCGGTCAGCGGCGCCCGGCTGCTGGTGGCCACCCTCGACGGCATCGCCGCCGGCACGCTCGAGCCGCGGCCCCAGCCGGCCGAGGGCGTCAGCCTGGCCCCGCGGCTCGAGCCCGCCGACGCCCGCGTCGACTGGGACCTGCCGGCGCACGTCGTCGACCGCCGGGTGCGCGGGGTGACCCCGGCGCCGGGCGCGTGGACCACCTGGCGCGGCGACCGCTTCCGTCTCGGGCCGGTCGAGCCGCTGCCGACGGCGCTGGCGCTGGCGCCTGGTGAGCTGTCGGTCGGCCCGGGCGGCGTCGTCGTCGGCACCGGCCGCGGGTCGGTCCGGCTGGGGGAGGTGCAGCCGGCCGGCAAGCGGCTGCAGCCGGCCGCCGACTGGGCGCGCGGCGCCCGCCCGGCGCCGGGCGAGCGGTTCGGGACGTGACCGGCCCGCCCCGCCGCCCGGCCGGCCCGCGCGGAGGGCGCCGGGACCGCCGCCCGCCCCGCCGCCCGCCCCTCGACGGTGCCCGGCTGACCGCCTACGACGTCCTCGACGGCGTCTCCGGCCGGGACGCCTACGCCAACCTGCTGCTGCCCCAGCTGCTGCGCGAGCGCGACCTCGAGCCGCGCGACGCCGCCTTCGCCACCCAGCTCGCCTACGGGACGCTGCGGGCGCAGGGCACCCTCGACGCCGTCCTCGAGCAGGTGGTCGACCGCCCGCTCGCCGAGCTCGACCGCCGCCTGCTCGACCTCCTGCGGCTGGGGGCCTACCAGGTGGTCGACCTCCGGGTGCCCGCCCACGCCGCCGTCGCCACCACCGTCGACCTGGTGCGCGCGATCGTCGGCGCCGGGCCCTCGGGGCTGGCCAACGCCGTGCTGCGGAGGGTGGCGGCGGGCGGGGACCGGGCCGCGTGGCTGGCCCGGCTGGACGCCGACGGCGATCGCCGGCTGGGCCTGGCCACCGACCACCCCGCGTGGATCGTGGCTGCCTGGCGGGAGGCCCTCGGCGGCGGCGCCGAGCTCGAGGACGCCCTGCTCGCCGACGACGCCGCCCCCGAGGTGCACCTGGTCGCCCGCCGGGTGGCCCGCGACGCCCTCGCCGAGGAGTCCGGCGGGACGCCGGGTCCCTGGTCGCCGTACGCGGTGCGCCTCGGCGGGGGAGACCCCGGGCGGCTGCCGTCGGTGCGCGCGGGCGCGGCGGCGGTGCAGGACGAGGGCAGCCAGCTCGCCGCCCTGCTGCTGGCCCGCGCGCCGCTGGAGGGCCCCGACGCGCGCTGGCTCGACGTCTGCGCCGGCCCCGGCGGCAAGGCCGGCCTGCTGGCCGCCGTCCGCCCGGCCGGGGTGCACCTCACCGCCGCCGACCGCGCGCCGCACCGCGCCGAGCTGGTCCGCGGGGCGCTGGCGGGGGAGGACAACGTCGAGGTGCTCGTGGCCGACGGGCGGCAGCCGCCGTGGGCGCCGGGCTCGTTCGACCGGGTGCTGCTCGACGCGCCGTGCACCGGGCTGGGCGCGCTACGCCGGCGGCCGGAGGTGCGCTGGCGCCGCACGGCCGACGACGTCGCCCCGCTGGTCGACCTGCAGACGGCGCTGCTCGACGGCGCGCTGGCCTCCGTGCGGCCGGGCGGGGTCGTGGCCTACGTGACCTGCTCGCCGCACGCCGCGGAGACCGTCGCGGTCGCCGACGCCGCCGCCGCGCGCGACGACGTCGAGGTGCTGCCCGTGGCGCCGCTGTTCCCCGGGGTCCCCGGCGTCGAGCGGGGCCGGTACGGCCAGCTGTGGCCGCACCGCCACGGCACCGACGCGATGTTCCTGGCCCTGCTGCGCCGCACCCGCTGACCGCCCGGAGCCCACCGGGGCGGCGGTTCGTGCACGCACCGCCGCCACCGAGCGGCCGCGGTCGCGCTGCGTGCACCCACCGCGGACGGCGTCGGTCGCCTACCCTGCCCCGCCGTGACCTCGCCCGCGAAGCCCTGGCTCCCCGACGACTTCGTCCACCCGCTGCGCGCGGACCTGCCCACCGGGCAGCACCTGCGGCCCATGGGCCCGGCCGACACCGAGATCGACTTCCCCGCCGTCATGGGCTCCCGCGAGCGGCTGTGGAGCATCTACGGCGAGGCATGGGGCTGGCCACCGGCGCACATGACGATCGAGGCCGACCGGGAGGACCTCGCCCACCACGAGCGGGAGATCGAGGCCCACGAGAGCTTCCTGTACGGCCTGTTCGAGGACGGCGAGGCCGAGCTGCTCGGCTGCCTCTACATCGATCCCCCGAGCAAGGCCGGGGACGCCGACGCCGAGGTGTCGTGGTGGGTGGTCGACCGGCTGGTCGGCTCCGACGTGGAGCGGGCCCTGGACGAGTTCGTGCCGCGCTGGCTGGCCGAGCAGTGGCCGCTGCGCGCGCCGCGGTACGTCGGGCGCGACCTGACCTGGGCCGAGTGGAACGCCCTGCCCGACCGCGGCTGAGCACCCGCCCGGACGCCGAACGGCCCCCCGGCGTGCGCCGGGGGGCCGTCCTGGGCCTGCGGGTCAGTTCACCCGCACCTGCATGAAGGTGTCCTGCGCGCCCGTGCTCACCACGGTGATCCGGGTGCCGGTCTCCGGGACGTCCACGCCGGCCCAGCCGTTGGCGTCGGGCTGCTCACCCGGCGCCACGTACCAGTCCTGCGTGTCGTCGAAGGTCGGCACGGCGGGCAGCCCGCCGTAGGTGCCGGCCGCCCCGGTGTCCGGGTCGTGCAGCGTGATCCGGTCCGTCGCCTGCCGCCCGAAGGTCGAGTCGTAGGACTGGATCCGCGGCCGCCAGCTCTCGCCGTCGCTGCGGTTCGTCCCCTCGTCGTCGGTGGGCTCGTACAGCAGCCCGGGGTGGGCGTCGACCGGCAGGACCAGCCCGCCGCCCGGGTGGGCGCCGACGTTGTTGTCCTCGTACTGGGTGTTCCAGTAGCTGATCAGCAGGCCGTCCTGGTAGGGCAGCCGCTCGGCCCAGTCCGCGCGCGCCGGGTCGCCGAAGTTGTACGGGCCGGTGCGCAGACCGGCGTCGTAGCCGGTGTAGGTGCGGTTCTCGGCGAGGTAGGCGTTGAAGAACCGCTCGGTCGCCGTGCCGGTGGTGACGGTGAACCCGTCGAGGGTCCAGTCGGTCACCGGGGTGCCGCCGAGGGCGACGGCGTCCACCTGCAGGCCGGGCTCGACAGCGGCGCCGTCGGTCCAGTAGCGGAACCCGACCTGGGCACCGTCCGGGACCGCGCTGACGTCGGCGGTGAGGTCCACCCACTGGCCGCCGGTGCTGCCGGTGATCCCGTGGCCGGCGTTCTGGCCGTTCGGGTCGGTGGTCGTCGACCGGCTGGTCGGCAGCGGCGTGAAGGTGCCGTTCTGCACGTACCCGGCGTAGGCGTAGTCCCAGTCCTGCTCGATCTGGTAGCGGACCTGCGCCGTCAGCGTCGTCGCGCCGGCCGGCTTGGCGGTCAGCATGGTGTGGTCGAGGTCGTCGCCCTGGCCCGAGTACCAGAAGTCCGCGCCCTCGTAGGGGTCCCCGATGTCCGTGGTGACCTCGCGGTCGGGCAGCAGGACGACGAGCGCCTGCGCCTGCTTGGTGGTCGCGGTGGACGGGCCGAGCCGCAGGTTGGCCGTGGCGCCGGGCCGCACCACCTCGTAGTCCAGCCAGCCCAGCTGGAGCTTCTCCCAGGCGCCCATGTGGGTGGGCCGGGTGCCGATGCCGTCGGCGGGCTCACCGCTGTTGCCGTAGGAGCCGGAGGACATCAGCGACCAGAAGCCGGTGCTGTTCTCCGCGCCGCCGCTGTTGCCGGAGGTGTCGTAGAGGTCGGGCAGGCCGAGGTCGTGGCCGAACTCGTGGGCGAAGACCCCGACGCCGCCGTTCTCGGGCTCGATCGTGTAGTCGCCGATCCAGTAGCTCGACTGGCCGACCTGCGTGCCGCCGAGCGGGTTGGTCTCGCCGTCCACGGTCGGGCCGCCGGCCCCGACCCGGGTGGTCTGGTTGTACCAGCGGTGACTCCAGATGGCGTCCGCGCCGAGGGCGCCGCCGCCGACCTCCTCGCCCATGCCCGCGTGCACGGCCTGGAAGTGGTCGACGTAGCCGTCGGCCTCGTCGAAGTCGCCGTCGGAGTCGTGGTCGTAGCGGTCCCACACGTCGAACTGGGACAGGTACTCGTCGATCTCCGCGGCGGTCTTCCCGGCCGCCAGCTGGTCGGCGTACCAGGTGTTGACCGACTCGTTGACGAACTCCCACGGGCGGCGGCCGTCGTCGCCCTCGCCGTAGTAGGACGCGTCGTGGTCGTCGACGGTGACCCAGTCCTCGACCTCGCCGGTGACGGTGTAGCGGCCCGAGGACAGCTCCTCGTAGAAGTTGGCGACCGAGTTGACCCCGGCCTCGGAGCTGTAGAGCAGCCGGTCGAAGTAGGGCTGCGAGAAGTCCTCGGTCCAGATCGTGGTGTTGTCCACGCTGCGGTCCGGCCGCGGGATCTGGTTGTGCGGCAGGTCGCCGAACTCGCCGAGGACGGTCCAGATCGCGTCGCTGTCGGTCTGGGCGAGCTCGACGTACTGGCCCCGGGCGACCTCGACGACCTTGTTGTCGCCGCGCGGCGTGGCCTCGCCGGACAGGACCTCCTCGAGGGCCTGCTCACGCAGCTCCCGCTGCTTGTCACCCAGCGGGTTGGGCAGGTCGTGCGCCCGGTCGGGCGCCGCGGCGGGCTCCTCCGGTGGCGGGGCCGCGTTGGCGGTCGCGGGCATCGCCGCGACCAGCGCGGCACCCACGACCAGGGGAAGAACTCTCTTCTTCAAGGACCGTCTCCCGTAGTCGGCTGAGGGCTGCCGTCAACCGGTGCGGTTCCACCGATATCACTCTGTGACAACCCCGGCTGACCGTAGGTAACGGATGTGATCCGGTCCACCCGCCGTTATCGGACGGTTACATTTCGAGACCCGGGGGTCCGCGGAGGCCGTGGTCCGTCGCCGGACGGCGCTGATCACGCCGCACCTAGACTCGGACGACGTGGCCCGCACCCCGATGATCGCCCCCAGTCTGCTGTCCGCGGACTTCGCCCGGCTGGCCGACGAGGTGGCCCGGGTGGCCGACGCCGACTGGCTGCACGTCGACGTCATGGACGCCCACTTCGTGCCCAACCTGACGCTCGGCCGGCCGGTGGTCGAGGCGATCCAGAAGGTCAGCCCGGTGCCGCTGGACTGCCACCTCATGATCGAGGCGCCCGAGCGCTGGGCCCCGGGCTACGCCGAGGTCGGCGCCCGCAACGTCACCGTGCACGCCGAGGCCTGCACCGGCGACCCCCGCGACGTCGCCCGCGACATCCGCGCCGCCGGGGCACTGGCCGGCCTGGCCGTGAAGCCGGGCACGCCGCTGGAGCGGTACGAGGAGGTCCTCCGCGACTTCGACACGCTGCTGGTCATGACCGTCGAGCCCGGCTTCGGCGGCCAGGCCTTCATCGCCGACGTGCTGCCCAAGGTGCGCCGCGCCCGCGAGCTGGTCGACACCGGCCACCTGCGGCTGCTGGTCGAGGTCGACGGCGGCATCAACGCCGACACCATCGAGCGGGCCGCCGAGGCCGGCGCCGACGTCTTCGTCGCGGGCTCGGCCGTCTACGGCGCCGACGACCCCGCCCGGGCCATCGCCGCGCTGCGCGACCGGGCCGCCGCGGCCGTCGTCGGGTGAGTCCCCGGGAACGAGCCGCCATGGCCCGGGCGCGCGAGCTCGGGCGGTCGGTCCTCGGCACCACCAGCCCCAACCCGCCCGTCGGCGCGGTGGTCCTCGACGCCGACGGCGCGGTCGTGGGGGAGGGGGCCACCTCGCCGCCCGGCGGGCCGCACGCGGAGGTGCACGCGCTGGCGCAGGCCGGGGAGCGCGCCCGCGGCGGCACCGCCGTCGTCACCCTCGAGCCGTGCGCGCACACCGGCCGCACCGGGCCGTGCGCCGACGCGCTGCTCGCCGCCGGGGTCGCGCGCGTCGTCGTCGCGGTCCCGGAGCCCACCCGGCTCGCCGTCGGCGGGGCCGACCGGCTGCGGGCCGGCGGGGTCGACGTCGAGCTGGGCGTGGAGCGGGAGGCCGCCGAGGACGGCGCGCTGGCCGCGTGGCTCACCGGCGTCCGCGAGTCCCGGCCGTTCGTGGTCTGGAAGGTGGGGGCCACCCTCGACGGGCGGGTCGCCGCCGCCGACGGCACCAGCCGCTGGATCACCGGGCCGGTCGCCCGGGCCGCGGTCCACGCGCTGCGCGCCACCTGCGACGCCGTCGTCGTCGGGTCGGGCACCGCCCTGGCCGACGACCCGCAGCTCACCGTCCGCGACGCCGAGGGCCGCGACGCCGCCCGCCAGCCGCTGCGCGTGGTGCACGACCGGCGCGGCCGGCTGCCCGCGACCGCCCGGGTCCTCGACGGCGCCGCGCCCACCCACGTCAGCCGCGCCGCGGGCCCCGCCGAGCTGCTCGCCGAGCTGTTCGACCGCGACGTCCGCCGGGTCCTGCTCGAGGGCGGGCCGACCCTCGCCGCCGCCTTCCTCCGTGCCGGGCTGGTCGACGAGGCGGTCGTGCACCTCGCCCCGAAGCTGCTCGGCGCCGGGCCCTCCCTCGTGGGGGACCTGGGAATCAGCACGATCGGCGCGGCGCTCCCCCTCGAGGTGCGCGAGGTCACCGTGCTGGGCGGGGACGTGGCGCTCCGCCTGCGGCCCACCCGGCACACTGGGGACGAGCGGCACGCGGACAGGAGGGACTGAGGGTGTTCACAGGCATCGTCGAGGAGGTCGGCACCCTCGTCGTGCGCGAGGACTCCGCCGACGCCGCGGTGCTGCGCATCCGCGCCCGCCGGGTGCTCGAGGACGTCTCCCTGGGCGACTCGATCGCGGTCAACGGCGTCTGCCTGACCGTCACCGGCGTCGAGCCCGACGGCGACGGGACGGCGGTGTGGTCCACCGACGTCATGGCCGAGACCCTCCGGCGCAGCAGCCTCGGGGGCCTGGGCGGCGGCGACCCGGTCAACCTCGAGCGGGCGGTCAGCGCCTCCGGCCGCCTCGGCGGGCACGTCGTGCAGGGCCACGTCGACGGCGTCGGCACCGTGCTGTCCCGCTCGCCGAGCGAGCACTGGGACGTCGTGCGGGTGTCGCTGCCCCCGCAGCTGGCCCGTTACGTCGTCGAGAAGGGCTCGATCACCGTCGACGGCGTCTCCCTGACGGTCAGCGCCCTCAGCGCGGCCGACGACCCCGAGCCGTGGTTCGAGGTCAGCCTCATCCCCGCCACCCTGCGCGAGACCACGCTGGGCGGCCGCGCCCCGGGGGACCCGGTCAACCTGGAGGTCGACGTGATCGCCAAGTACGTGGAACGCCTGCTGGGAGCCCGCCGATGACCGGCACGGTCCGCCTGGACACCGTCGAGAGCGCCATCGCCGCGATCAAGGACGGCCGCCCCGTCGTGGTCATCGACGACGAGGACCGGGAGAACGAGGGCGACCTCATCTTCGCCTCCGAGCTCGTCACCCCGGAGCTGGTGGCGTTCATGGTCCGCTACACCTCGGGCTACATCTGCGTCTCGGTGACCGAGGCCGACGCCGACCGGCTCGACCTGCCGCCGATGTTCCGGGTCAACCAGGACCGCCGCGGCACCGCCTACACCGTGACCGTCGACGCCCGCGAGGGTGTGACCACCGGCATCTCGGCGGCCGACCGGGCGCACACCATCCGGCTGCTCGCCGACGCCGGGACCTCCTCGGCCGACCTCGCCCGCCCCGGCCACATCGTGCCGCTGCGCGCGAAGGACGGCGGCGTGCTGCGCCGGCCCGGGCACACCGAGGCCGCCGTCGACCTCGCCGTCCTCGCCGGGCTGCGGCCCTCCGGGACGCTGTGCGAGCTGGTCAGCGAGAAGGACCCGACCGGCATGGCGCGCGCCGAGGAGCTGCGGGTCTTCGCCGACGAGCACGACCTGTGCCTGATCTCGATCGCCGACCTGATCGCCTACCGCAAGCGGTTCGACAAGCTCGTCGAGCGGGTCGCCGAGGCCACCGTGCCGCTGGGACCGGGCACCTTCACCGCCGTCGGCTACCGCAGCTCCTACGACGACCGCGAGCACGTCGCCTTCGTCTACGGCGAGGTCGGTGACGGCGAGGACGTGCTGGTCCGGGTGCACTCCGAGTGCCTCACCGGCGACGTGTTCGGCTCGCTGCGCTGCGACTGCGGCCCGCAGCTGCAGGCCGCGCTGGCCGCCGTCGCCCAGGAGGGTCGCGGCGTCGTGCTCTACATCCGCGGGCACGAGGGCCGGGGGATCGGCCTGCTGCACAAGCTGCAGGCCTACCAGCTGCAGGACGCCGGCGTGGACACCGTCGACGCCAACCTCGACCTGGGCCTGCCCGCCGACGCCCGCGACTACGGCACCGGCGCGCAGATCCTCGTCGACCTCGGCGTGCACACCATGCGGCTGCTGACCAACAACCCGGCCAAGCGGGCCGGCCTCGAGGGCTACGGGCTCCGGATCACCGGCCGCGTGCCGCTGCCCAGCCACGTCACCGCCGAGAACCTGTCCTACCTGCGCACCAAGCGCGACCGGATGGGGCACCTGCTCGACATCATCGAGCCCGAGACCGAGTCCGGTCCGGCCGACGTCCCCGTCGGCGGCGCGGCGAGCAGCGCCGACGTGCCCCGGGGGCAGACGGAGCAGCGGCTGTGAGTGGTGAGGGGCGCCCCGAGGCCGGAGCGGTCGACGCCGCCGGGCTCTCCCTGGGCATCGTGGCCACCACCTGGCACGCCGAGCTCACCGACAGCCTGCTGGCCCGCGCGGTGGCGGCGGCGCGGGCCAGCGGCATCGCCGAGCCGACCGTCGTCCGCGCGCCCGGTGCCGTCGAGCTGCCGGTGGTCGCCCAGGCGCTGGCCGAGCGGCACGACGCCGTCGTCGCGCTCGGGGTGGTCGTCCGAGGCGGCACGCCGCACTTCGAGTACGTCTGCGACGCGGTCACCGCGGGCCTGACCCGGGTCGCGCTCGACGCCGGCAAGCCCGTCGGCAACGGCGTGCTGACCTGCGACACCGAGCAGCAGGCGCGCGACCGCGCGGGCCTGCCCGGCTCGGCGGAGGACAAGGGCTGGGAGGCCGCGATCGCCGCCCTGGCCACCGCGCTGACCCTCCGCGAGCTGAGGACCCCGCGGCACACCACCGGCTTCCAGGTCACCCCGGCCGTCGGGCAGGGGCTGGCGTGAAGCGCTTCGACGACCTGTTCGCCGAGCTGTCGGCCAAGGTCGCCGCCGGTGATCCCGCCTCGGGCACGGTCACCGCCGTCCGCGACGGCGTGCACGCCGCGGGCAAGAAGGTGGTCGAGGAGGCGGCGGAGTCCTGGATGGCCGCCGAGCACGAGGGCCCCGAGCGGACGGCGGAGGAGATCAGCCAGCTGCTCTACCGGGTGCAGGTCCTCATGCTGGCCCGCGGGCTGACCCTCGACGACGTCTACACCCACCTCTGAACCGACCCCCACAGGAGAACCGCCGTGCTGCGAGTCGCCGTGCCCAACAAGGGCGTCCTCAGCGAGCCCGCGGCCGCGATGCTCGCCGAGAGCGGCTACCGCCAGCGGCGCAGCACCAAGGACCTCGCGGTCTACGACCCCGACAGCGACACCGAGTTCTTCTACCTGCGCCCGCGCGACATCGCCGTCTACGTCGCCTCCGGCACGCTCGACGTCGGCATCACCGGCCGCGACATGCTGCTGGAGACCACCCCGGTCGACGGCGAGGGCCCGGCCGCGGTCGAGGTCATGCCGCTGGGCTTCGGCCGGTCCTCCTTCCGCTTCGCCAGCCCCGTGGAGTCGGGCATCGACTCGGTCGAGCAGCTGGCCGGCCGGCGGATCGCCACCGCCTACCCCGTGCTCCTGCAGCACCACCTGGAGGAGCAGGGCATCAAGGCCGGCGTGGTGAAGCTCGACGGCGCGGTGGAGACCGCCTGCCGGCTCGGGGTGGCCGACGCGGTCTGCGACGTCGTCGAGACCGGGACGACGCTGCGCGCCGCGGGCCTGCGGATCATCGGCGAGCCGCTGCTGACCAGCGAGGCGGTGCTCGTGGGCCGGGAGGGCGCCGGGGAGATCCCCGCCGTCGCCCAGCTGCGGCGCCGGCTGCGCGGGGTCCTGGTCGCCCGTCAGTACGTGATGCTCGAGTACGACTGCCCCAACGAGCTGCTCGCGCGGGCCACCGCGCTCACGCCGGGTCTCGAGGGGCCCACGGTCAGCCCGCTGCAGACCGAGGGCTGGTCGGCGGTGCGCGCGATGGTGCGGCAGACCGACACCAACCGGGTCATGGACGAGCTCTGGGACGTCGGCGCCCGCGCCATCCTGGTCACCAGCATCCACGCCTGCCGCCTCTGACGCCGTGCGCACCCTCGTGCTCGCGGTGGCGCTCGTGGCGCTGGCCGGGTGCGCCGAGCGGGGGAGCGGGACCTCCGGCCCCGGCACGGCGACCGCGCCCCCGGGCGACGAGCTGGTCGTCGAGGTCGACCCCGGTGACGGCGGCACCGCCGAGCGGTACACGCTCACGTGCGGGGAGACCCCCGGCGGCGACCACCCCGACCCGGGCGCCGCGTGCGCGCACCTGGCCGGTCTCGAGGACCCGTTCGCGCCGCTGCCGGCCGACGTCGCGTGCACCGAGGTCTACGGCGGGCCGCAGACCGCCCGGGTCACCGGCAGCTGGGACGGCGCCCCGGTCGACGTCGCGCTGTCGCGGACCGACGGCTGCCTGATCGAGCAGTGGGACGGCCTGGGCCCACTGCTGCCCGGCCCGGTCGGCGTCGACGAGCTGCCCGGCTGAGGCGAGCGGGCAGGGTGTGCGCCGAGGCCGCACTCCGGGGCCGGGAACCCGGCGCCTGCGCACACCCTCGGAGCACGGGAGGGCCGCCACACGGCAGCGGCCCCCTCCCCGGGTGGGGAGGGGGCCGCCGTCGGACCTTCGGTCAGCGCACGCGGGTGGTCCGGTCGACCAGGTCGATCGCGGTGCACAGGCCCAGCGCCATCGCCCGGCCGCTGGTCGAGCCGGTGGCCAGCAGGCCCTGGATCGCCGGGCCGAGCGGCCGCTCACCGACCAGGCCCTGCAGGACCGCGGCGTACTCGCCGCTGACCCGCCCGGCCGCCGCGTGCCGCAGCAGCGCCCGCGAGAGCTCCGTGGTGCGGCCGGCGGCCAGCGAGTAGACGCCGGCGGCGAAGCGCTCGGCGGACGGGTGCCCGAGGAGGACCAGCCCGGCCATCGTGCCGGCCATGACGTCGTCGCCGGCCGGGGTCAGGCCGGGGCCGAGGCCGATCAGCCGGGCCGCGGTGCGCAGCGCGGCGTCGAGGTCGGCACGGCGGACCGCGCCGCGCAGCGCCGCGAGCGGACCACCGGGACCGGCGGGCAGGCCCGGCAGCGTGAACGCGCTGTGCGGCACGCCCTCGCCGTAGAGGGTGCTGCGCAGCTGGCGCACGCCCTCGGGGAGCAGCGCCGGGCGGGCGCTGGGCAGCCGCGGCCGCGGGTCCCACCACGCCGCGGCGCGGACCACGAGGTCGCCGACGACGATCCGCCCGCCGCCCACCTCGGCGGGGGCGCCGCTGGGCAGGGCGGCCAGGGGCCGGCCGTTGCTCGGGCGGAACAGGATGCAGCCGAGGGGGAGCCGGGCGGCGTCACTGGTCAGGACCCCGACGACGTCGCTGCCGCGGTCGGTGGGGACCTGCAGGTACACCGCCGCCGGGGCGCTCATCAGCACGCGGGCCGGGCGCACCGGGCCGCGGAGCAGGTCGGCGACGCCGGTGCTGGCCGAGGACGGGACGGCGGAGGCGGCGCGGGCCGGCGGCGCGGTGCGCAGCGTCTCCTGGACCGAGGCGCGCGGGAGGGGGATCACCGGGACGCCGGCGCGGGCCGCCCGTCCCATCCCCGTGGTGCCGCTGCCGTTCCCGCTGCTGGTGTGGTCGATGGTGCGCATCCGCTGTGTCCTTCCCCGTCGGGACAATGGGAGCGACCCTCCGCTCGGGTCCCCCACGGGGCCGGTCCCGTCCGGAGGAGGGGGGAGGGCACCGCGTGCGGCGACCGCCTACCATCCAGCGGACGGGAACTGGCCGGCTTCGAAGCTAAGCGGCGCGTCGCACGTCCTCGTATGGCGAATGTGACCAAGAATGGGGGGTGCCGTCCAGGCACACCTGCCAGGTTCCAGCAACTCGAGAACGCCACAGGCCCATTAGGAGGGCGAGTCGTGACGCAGGGTGAGGTCTCGATGACCTCAGGGTCCTACCCCACCGCACCCATGTCGTTCCACCGGGGATGGCAGACGGCGGGCGCGGCGCGGTCGGCGACCCCGCGGAACGAGTGGCGCGACCGCGTGGGCCTGCGGGTCGCCGAGGCGCTGCGGCTGCCCCGCCTGGCCGGGGTCGAGGTCGTCGCCGGCCGTTCGGGCCTGGACCGCCTCGTGCGGCACATGGTCGTCGACGACCCCGCGGCGCCACTGGCCACCGCCGGCGCCGACGTGGTCGTCGTCCTGGGCGCCCGGCTGCCCCCCGCCGACCCCGCCGACTGCCGGGCGCTGGTCGACCGGCTCGACCACCTGGGCACCGCCGCGCTGGCCTACCGCCGGACCGAGGGCCCGCCCGCCGTGCCCGCCGAGGTGCTCGCCGAGTCCGACCGGCGGGGGCTGCCGGTGCTCGCGCTGCCGCCGACCGTGCGCATGGACGAGGCGGTGTCGGAGGTGCTGGGCGCGGTCGTGCGCAAGCAGGGCGAGGCGCTCACCCTCTCGGCCCGCATGCACGACCAGTTCATCGACGTCGCGCTCAGCGGCGGCGGCCTGGCCGAGGTCACCGACCGGCTGGCCACCTACCTCGAGGGCGCCGCGGTGCTCGGGCTCGGTCCCGACCGCGAGATCGTCACCACCGCCGGGCCGCCCGAGGACGTCGCCGAGATCAGCGACTGGTTGTGGCTGCTCGACGCCGAGGCCGAGGACGAGCTGGCGATGATGGCCCCGGCCCACCGGCTCTCGGGCGTGCGCGCCGACCAGACCGTCGTCACCCCGGCCGACGTGCTCGCCGACGCCGACCTGTCCCCGGCCGACGGGATCCTGCTCGTGCCCGGCCACCACGAGCTGCCCGGCGGGGTGGGGGAGTACGCCGTCGCGCCGATCATGGCCGGCGAGCACCGGCACGGCTGGCTGGTGGCGGTGCACCGCAGCGGTCAGATGGTGGTCGGCGCCGGCGGTGTCCTCGAGCGCGCCGCCGTCGTCTCGGCGCTGTCGGTCATCCGGCAGCAGGCCGTGCACTCGGTGGAGCTGCGCTTCCAGGGCGACCTGGTGCGCCGGCTGGTCGCCGGGTCGCTGCGGCACACCGAGCGGGCGCTGGCGCAGACCCGGTCGTTCGGCTGGCGGCTCGACGGGCCGGTCGTGGTCCTGGTGACCGCCACCGAGACCGCCGCCGACCCCGCCGCCGACCCGACCCGCGCCCTCGACGTCCTCGACCGGCTGGCCGACGGCTGGCGGATGGCGCTGGAGTCGGAGGTGACCGGCGCCGCGGTGGCGGGCCTGTCGACCGAGATCGTCACGGTGCTGCCGCTCGACGGCCGCACGCCCGAGGAGATCACCGCCCTGGTGACGGCCGTGACCAGCCGGGTCAACGCCCGGGTCCGGCGGGTGGGCCGCGTGCTGGCCACCGGCATCGGCCGGCCGGCGGAGTCACTGTCGGCCCTGGGCGAGGCATACCAGCAGGCGCAGCGGGCGCTCGGCGTCGGCCAGGAGATCCACGGCCCGGCCACCGTCACGCACTTCGACCAGCTCGGTGTCTTCCGGCTGCTGTCGCTCATCCCCGACAGCACGGAGCTGCGGTCCTACGTCGACGAGGTGCTCGGCTCGCTGGCCGACGCCGGCGACCCCGACTCCGCCGACCTGCGCGAGACGCTGCGGGTGCTGCTGGAGACCAACCTCAACGTGGCCGAGTCCGCCCGCCGGCTGCACTTCCACTACAACACGATGCGCTACCGGATCGGCAAGCTGGAGCGGCTGCTGGGTCCCTTCACGACCGACCCGACGCTGCGGCTGAACCTGCTGCTGGCGCTGCACGCGGCGCGCATGCGGGGGCTCGACCAGCCGCACCGGCCGCCGGTCGACGCGGGCCTGCTGCCGCCCGACGACGGGTTCGACGCCCTGGTCTAGGCGCTCCGGTCGGCGGGTGACAGCCCCCCGAGTTCGTCGCTGACGTCCCACAGTCCGCGCGCCCGGCCGGGGTCGAGGCTCTCCGGCGACGACGGCGCCTCGGTGCCGCGCTCGACGTGGCGGCCACTGGTCCCACCCGGGCCGGTCACCACCGCCGCGAGCTGGGCCGCGGCGCGCTCGGGTGTCTGTGCGCCCGGCATCCGCTCGAGCAGCGGGGTGAGGCCGCGGTAGGTCGCCCGGGCCCACGCCGGGTAGTCACGCGCCAGGCGCGGGCCGAGGTGACCCGCCGGGCCGTCGCGCTGTTCGCGGAGCAGGGGTACGCGGCCACCAGCACCGAGCATGTCGCCGCGGCGGCCGACGTCTCGCGCAGCACCCTGTTCCGGCTGTTCGCCGACAAGGAGGACCTGCTCTTCGGCCTCGAGGACGACCTGCCGGCCACCGCCACGGTCGCCGTCGCCGAGGTGCCGCCGGAGCTGCCGCCCTGGACGGCGCTGCGGGCCGCCGCCGTGGCGATCGCCGAGCAGGTGGCCCCGCTGCGGGACCTGCTGCTCACCCGGGAGCGGGTGGTCGGCACCGTGCCGGCGCTGGCCGCCCGCGCGGCCGCGAAGCACCGGCGCTGGGAGGCCGCGCTCGCCGAGGGGCTGGCCGCCAGGGGCGTCGCGTCCGGCGAGGCGCTGCTCCTGGCGAAGCTCGCGCTCGCCTGCTTCGAGGTGGCCCAGGCCGACTGGCTGGCCGGCTCCGCCGAGGACCTGCCCGCGCTGCTCACCGCGGCGCTCGAGCGGCTCCCCGGCCTGCTCGACCGCTGACCTGCGGAGCCCGTCCGCGCCGGGCAGCATCGCGGTCGTGACCGCGCCGGTGGACGAGCTCATCGACCGCATGCAGGGGGTGCTCGACGGGCTGACCGCCGACGGCGACCCCGCCCGCCACTTCCTCGGTACCTACCTGCGCACCACGCAGGCCGTCGGGGCGGCCATCGACGACGGGCGCTTCGAGGACCCGGACTGGGTCACCGCCTGGGACGTCGACTTCGCCGGGCTCTACCTCGACGCCCTCGAGGCGCACCGGCGCGACCCGGCGACCCCGCCGGCGCCGTGGCGGGCGGCGTTCGGCACCGGCGCGGCGACCCGGCCCGAGGGCCACGTGCTGCTGGGCATGAACGCCCACATCAACTACGACCTGCCGCAGTCGCTGGTGCGGGTCATCGGTCCGGCCGACTTCGCCGACCCGCGGCTGCTCGACTCCCGCCGGCGCGACCACGAGCGGATCGACGAGGTCCTCGCCGGGCGGGTGAGCGAGGAGGACCGGGCGCTGGAGGCGGGCGGGAGCCGGCGCACCGCCCTGGACCGCCTGATGGGCGGGGCCAACCGGGCCGCCGCCCGCGCGCTGCTGCGGGAGTCCCGGCGCAAGGTGTGGGCCAACACCGAGGCGCTGCACGCCGCCCGGCTGCGCGGCCCCGACGCCTACGCCCGCCGGGTGGCCCAGCTCGAGGCGGCCGCCGCCGCGCGGGTGGCCGACCTGCGGCGCGGCGGGCCGGTGCTGCTGCGGCTGGCCGTCTGCGGCTTCGGCGTCGTCCTGCCGCCGGAGTGAGCGGCCTGGCGTGAGGGGGTGACGACCCGGCCGGGGGCCTCCCGCGGGGAGGTCGGGGCGCCGCCGCTGCGGGTGGTGCCACGGCTGCGCGGGGTGGACGTGCTGCGCGGCCTCGCGGTCATCGGGATGCTCCTGGTCGACAACCGCGGCAGCACCGCGATGCCGGACCAGATGGAGCACGCGGCGTGGGACGGGTTGCACGTCGCCGACGTCGTCTTCCCGGTCTTCCTGCTGGTGGTGGGGGTCTCGGTCCCGTTCTCCCGGCGGGCCGGCCGCCCCGGGCCGGTGCTCGCCCGGGTCGTCCGGCTCACCGTGCTCGGCTGGCTGGTGGTCACGGCGAAGCACGGGTCGGCCACCGTCGGGGTGGGCGTGCTCGGGCACGTCGCCGGCGCGTACCTGCTGTGCTGGCTGCTGCTCCGGCTGCCGGGTCCGGCGCAGGTCGCCACCGCGGCCGGGGTGCTGGTGGCCCTCGGCGTGGCCACCGTCGCCGGCGGCGCCGCGCCCGACCGGTCGTGGGGGCACACCGTGGACGCCGCGCTCGGCCTGCCGTTCTCGGCCGAGACGCCGCACTCCTACCTCGGCAGCGCCGTCACGGTCTTCCTCGGCGTGCTCGCCGGGCGCGTGCTGGCCTCCGGCGGCGGGCGGGCGGCCCTGGCGCGGCTCTCGGCGGGCGGGGCCGCGCTGCTGGCCACCGGGCTGGCGCTCGCCCCGGTGGTACCGGTGAACAAGCGGCTGTGGTCGCCGTCGTTCGTGCTGGTCACCGGCGGCATCGGGCTGCTCGCGCTGGCCGTGGTGCACCGGCTGGTCGACGAGCGCGGCGTCGTGCGCCCGTTCCGGCCGCTGGAGGTGCTCGGCGCCAACGCGATCGTCGCGTTCGTGTTCTCCGAGGTCGTGTTCCGCGCGGTCCTGGCGCACGCGGTCCAGCCCGCGGTCGACGCCTGGCTGAGCTCGGTGACCGGGGCGGTCGCGGCCGCCTGGCTCCGCGCGGTGCTGTCGGTCGTGGTCGTGTGGGCGGTCTGCGCCGCGCTGCTGCGCCGCGGGGTGCTCCTCCGCGTCTGACTGCCCACCGGTCCGGTTCTGCGCTGCCGGATCCCCCGCGCGAGCGCAGGCTGTCCGGGACGCCGCACCGGGCGGCGCGGGAGGAGGACCGCATGACCGACGTCGGCCGGCCCCTGTCCGGGAGGGTCGCCCTGGTGACCGGGGCGTCGTCGGGGATCGGCGAGGCCACCGCCGTGGCGCTCGCGCGGGCCGGCGCCGCCGTCGCGATCGGTGCGCGGCGCGCCGACCGGCTGGAGGCGCTGGCCGGGAGGCTGCGCGACGACGGCGCCCGGGTGCTCACCCTCGACCTCGACGTCACCGACGAGACCGCCTGCCGGGACGCCGTCGACCGCACGCGCGAGGGGCTCGGCGGGCTCGACGTCCTGGTCAACAACGCCGGGGTGATGCTGCTGGGCACCATCGTCGGCGCCGACGTCGAGGACTGGCGGCGGATGCTGTCGACCAACGTGCTGGGCCTGATGTACCTGACCCACGCGGCGATCGACGGCATGCTCGAGCAGGGCTCGGGCGACGTCGTGAACGTCTCCAGCGTCGCCGGCCGCACCGCCCGCAAGGGAGCGGGTGTCTACAACGCGAGCAAGTGGGCGGTGAACGCCTTCAGCGAGTCGCTGCGGCAGGAGGTGACCACCCGTGGCGTCCGGGTCAGCCTCGTCGAACCCGGCGCGGTGGCCACCGAGCTCACCGACCACATCACCCAGCCCGAGGCGAAGGCGGCGACGCAGCGGATGGTCGGCGGGATGACACCGCTGCAGGCCGCCGACGTCGCCCGCGCGATCGTGTACGTGGTCAGCCAGCCGCCGCACGTCGCGGTCAACGAGGTGCTCGTCCGCCCCACCGACCAGGAGCGCTGAGCCCACGCCCACGCCCACGCCCACGCCGGGCCGGCGCCCGTCCGGCCGCGTTCTCGTGATCTCGGCGGGACGGGGGCCCTGGTGGGTCGAGTTCGCGTGTAAGGGACGAAGCGGGCC